>NZ_JBHURF010000022.1:0-169852 GCF_042674125.1 Rhodococcus sp. NPDC056960
TCGGTGGAGCTGCAGGGGGATGGTGTGCAGTCCGCGTACATCTATCCGGGCTACGTGCTGGCGTGTCAGGTGGACTTCGGGGCCGAGGCGGGCGCGGAGGGCGGCGCGGGGATGTCGTGGTCGGACATCGTGGCCGGAACGGTGGGGAACCCGCTGTCGGGGGGTGCGAGTGGCGGGATCGCTCTGGGTCCCGGTTCGGCGATTCCGGTCGACATCCTCGATCAGGAATACGCCGATCCCTATGGTGGGGAGGCGCATTGGGGTGGCAACTACGTCGAGGGCCCGGCCGGTTCGGTTTCGTGGAGTGACTCGACTCTCGGGGTGAGCGGGTGCGCCGGCTATGCGCAGGCCCGCGCCTTCGTCAACGTCGAGGTCGAGACGGAGAACGTCACGAGCACCGTCACACTGTGGGGCCAGCCCTTCAGCATCGGATAAGGGTTGTTCGGCCACTCCACGTGTTCCCTAGGATCCGGTGCCGACGCAGAGTCGCCTCCTTGTAGGGCCGTGCGTCGGCACGTGTCCGGTGTGCCCCGCCTGTCCACGGCCACTACGACGGTCGTCGGCCTTCGGTAATCCACGCCGCGACCTGCGCGCGTGAGGTGAATCCGAGTTTGGTGAGGATGTGTTCGACATGTCCTTGGGCGGTGCGCTGGGAGATGACGAGGCGGGCCGCAATGGCCTTGTTGGTGAGTCCTTCGGCAATCAGTTCCGCGACCTGCTGCTCGCGCTTGGTCAGGTGGACCGAACCCGGTGCTGTCGGGGTCGGCGCCGGAGGGGCCTCGCCGAGTGCGTAGGAGACGGCGGCAGCGAGATCCATGGCCCTGCCGCGTTGCCGGGCCGCGTCGAAGTCGTGTGCAGTGAGCATCCGGCGGACGGACCGTTCGCATTCCTCGTGATACACGAGTAGGTCGGGCACGAACACTGAAGGACTCCCGGCGACTCGACCGAGCGCCTCCGCTGCCCCCAGCAGCGTGCCGGCGCGCACCGGGTCACGACTGCCGGCGATCCAGGCGAGTGCTTCGACGCAATTCGCGCAGCAGACGGGTCGTCGACGAGTCGCGCAAGCCGTAATCCGTCCTCGAGCATCGCAAGTGCGCGACTCCGGGCACCCAGTCCGAATTGGGCAACAGCCATCGCCCACAACGCGTAGGAGCGGTAGATGGATTCTCCCTGAGTTTCTGTGATCGCGAGAACTTCCTCGTGACATTCGAGCGCCCGGTGGAGTTCGGTGTCGAGCTGGTAGGCCAACCCGAGGAGAGTGAGACACTCGATCCTGACCGCGAGTTCGTTCTCCGCGCGGCGGAACACGGTCAGTGCCCGCTCGAAACAGGACGTCGCTCGTGTGAGGTCGCCGGTGAACAATCCGGCGATGCCGTCCGCGTGGTCGGCGATCGCGCGCGCTGTCGGGTCGGCGCACTGCTCGGCAAGGGAGCGTGCCTGCTCGGCGAGCGCGGCACCTCTGTCATGATCACGCTGTTGTTCGGCCATGAGGCAGTCGGCGTACAGCGCCCGAATGTACGCGGTGGTCGGGTGTTCGGCAGGTCGGGCGAGAAAGTCGTCGAGCCAGCGCCTGGCCTCGCTGAGCAGGCCGCGTGTGGCCCAGAATTGCACCAAGGGGGAGACGATCTGCAACCCGGATTCGGTATCGTCCTCGGCGAGACAGAAGTCCATCGCGTCCCGGAAGTTCGACTGCTCACTACCCAGCCGCGCGATCCACTCGAGCTGTCGGGGGCCGATGAACTCGTTCGCGGCGGTGCGGGCCAGCTGTCGAAACCACTCGAGGTGCCGACGCTGCAGGGCGTGGTAGTCATCACCCTCCCGCGCCTTCTCCCGGCCGTAGGCGCGCAGGGTTTCGAGCAGTCGGAAGCGGACCGTGCCGCTGTGGTCTTCGCGGATCAGGATCGACTTGTCGACCAGGGATGCGATTGCGTCCAGGACGTCTGCCGGCTCCACGTTCTCGCCGCACACGAATTCCGCGGAATCGAGCTCGAAGCTGCCGGTGAACACCGACAATCGTGCCCACATGCGTTGTTCGAGTGGGGTGCAGAGGTCGTAGCTCCAGTCGACACACAACCGCAGAGTCTGCTGGCGCGACGGCGCCCCCCGGCTCCCGCGCGTCAACAACGCATAACGGTCGGAGAGCCTGGTCAGGATCTGTTCGGGTGACATCGCGCGCAGCCGCGCAGCCGCAAGCTCGATCGGGAGCGGCAGCCCGTCCAGTCGGTGGCAGATACGAGTCACCGCGGACTTGTTGACATCGGTCAACGTGAACGTCGACACCGCGGCGGTGGCGCGTTCGGTGAACAGTGACACGGCGTCGTAGCGGGGGAGACCCTGCAGTGGTGGCTCGTGGTCCGGGTCGGGGACGGTGAGTGGGGGCACGCGCAGCGTTGCCTCCCCAGTGGGCCCCAACGGTTCGCGGCTTGTCGCGAGGATGCGGAGGCCGGGGTTCTGCTGCAGCAGAAGTGTGGCGAGATCGGCCACGGCGCCCACCACTTGCTCGCAGTTGTCCAATACCAACAGCACTTCGCGCGACGACAGGAAATCCAGCACCGTCTCGTGCAGCGACCGGTCGGGTTGGTCTCGCACGCCGAGCGTGGCGGCCACCACGTCGACGAGCCGGGACGGGGTGTGGACCTCGTCGAGTTCGACGAGCCATGCGCCGTCGGCGAATTCGCGTTGGATGCTCGTGGCGACGCGTAGTGCGAGCCGGGTCTTCCCGACCCCGCCGATGCCGACGAGCGTGAGCAGTCGGGACGCCGCCAGTAGGCTCTTGGCTTCCGTGATTTCGTGCCGGCGGCCCACGAAGCTGGACAGGTCCAGGGGGAGGTTTCCCTTCATTCGGTTCGAGGGGGCCGGACGAAGCCGGCCGTGCGGTGTCGATTCTGGTTCCGGTGTGTCGAGTGCACGGCGCTGTTGGATCTCGCGCAGCGCGTCACTCACGGCCAGGGCGGAGGGGTGACGGTCTTCGGGGCGAGCGGACATCGCCCGTTCGATGACAGCTGCCACGTCGTCCGCAATGCCGTGCTCACGGAGATCCGGTGCGGGTTCGGTTGTGATGCGCATGAATTGGGCTATCAACTGTTCGCCGCTGCGTCGTTCGAATGCGGCGTGGCCGGTGAGCGCGCAGAACAGGGTGGCCCCGAGTCCGTAGATGTCGGAGGCGGGGCTCGGGGCGGCGCCGCCGAGGACCTCGGGGGCGGTGAACGCGGGTGAACCGGTGATGACGCCGGTGGCAGTCTGGAACCCGCCCGTGATGTGCGCGATGCCGAAATCCGTCAGCGCCGGCTCGCCGTAGTCGGTGAGGAGGACGTTGGCGGGTTTGACGTCGCGGTGGATGATGCCCTGACGATGGGTCGCGTCCAACGCGCCCGCCAGCTTCTCTCCGAGCTGCAGCACGTCGTCCAGCGGCAACGGACCGTGCTGTCGGATGTGTGCGTCCAGGGAGCCCCGGGGGTGGTACGGCATGACGATGTAGGGGGCACCGCTGTCGGTGGCACCGACGTGGAGGACGTTGACGATGTTGGGGTGGCCGGTGAGGCGACCCATCGCGCGCTGTTCACGGAGGAAGCGCTCGCGATTCTCCGCCGCGACACTGTCGGTGAGCACCTTCACGGCGACCGTGCGGTCGAGCGAAACCTCGGTGCATCGGTAGACGACGCCGAAACCCCCGCGCCCGATCTCGTGGGCGTTGTCGAACCCGTCGGCTCGCAGATCCGAGGTGACGGAGGGGGTCGGGTCGCGCTGGGTCCCGGACGGATCGATCTCGGCCATCGGCTGTTCGATTCATCCGGTCCGTGACGCGTTCGACGACTTCGGCACCATTACCCTCTCGGCGGCGTATTCCAGGATATAGCTCGCTGTTGTCGGTGGCGTGAGTCCAACGCTCGATGGTGGGGCCCGGCAGGCGGCGAGGCGGCTGCTCGAGCGGCTGCTGAGAATCCGGGCCGCGGTCGGGTCCCGAACCGCTGGGACGCCTCAATTCGGAGAGGTACCGTGAAGGGTCGGGTACGTGAGAAAGTGACGGTTCCATGCTTTCCGGTGGCAAGGCGAACGCGGGGAACCTGCCCCATGAGCTGACGAGTTTCGTCGGCCGTCGCCATGAAATCGTCGAGGTCCGCCGTCTGCTCTCCGTGTCCCGGCTCGTGACGTTGACGGGTATCGGCGGCGTGGGAAAGACCCGGCTTGCACTGCGGGTAGCCGCCGACTCCACGCGTGCGTTCGACGACGGTGTGTGGTTGATCGGGTTGGGTGAATTGCAGGATCCGGACACGGTTGTCGACGCGGTGTCGTCGGTATTGCAACTGCGCGAGGGCCTCGGCGGATCACCCGAGGCAGTCCTCGTCGAGTACCTCGCGGAACGCACACTGCTGCTCGTCCTCGACAACTGCGAGCACCTCGTCGAGCCGGTCGCCACCCTCACCCGAACGCTTCTCCGCGCCTGCCCGAACCTGCGGATCTTGACGACCAGCCGGGAACCGCTCGGCATCGGGGGCGAAGCCGTGTTCCGGGTGCCGCCTCTGACCTTGCCGGAAGCCGACCCTCGGTCCGCGGTCGGAGGGGGGATCGCCCACTACGAGGCGATGAGCCTCTTCGCCGATCGTGCGGCGACGGCGGTCCCAGGTTTTACCCTCACCGAGAACAACGAGGACGTGGTCGCGGCGATCTGCCGCCGACTGGAGGGGCTGCCGCTCGCCATCGAACTGGCGGCGGTGCGTCTGCGGGCGATGTCGGAGGAGCAGATCCTGCACCGACTGACCGACCGCCTCGGTCTGCTGACGACGAACACTCGAGGGGCACCGGCCCGGCAGCAAACCCTGGTCTGGAGCATCGACTGGAGCCACGAGTTGTGCACTCCCGCCGAGCGGAAGATGTGGGGACGACTGACGGTGTTCTCGGGAAGCTTCGAGCTCGGCGCCGTCGAAGGCATCTTCACCGACACCGCGTCGGCGGACCACATCGTGGATGTGGTTGCGTCGCTTATCGACAAGTCGATTCTGATCCGGGACGAAGTCGCGGGTGAGGTGCGGTTTCGCATGCTCGAGACGCTGCGCGACTACGGGTTGGAGCGACTGCAGGAAACCGGCGAGTTCGGTTCACTGTTGCGGCGGCACCGCGACTGGTACGAAAACCTCGTGCTGCAGGCAGAGTCCGACTGGATCAGCCCGAGGCAGATGGCCTGGATTGCGCGCCTCGACGCCGAGCAGCCCAACATCCGTGCCGCGTTGCAATTCTGCCTCACCGGTCCGAATGAAGCAGACGCCGGACTCCGCATGGCGGCGGCCTTGTATCCATACTGGCGGGTGCGGGGCCGGATACGCGAGGGCCTGCGTTGGCTCGCGCAGCTTCTGGCCGTCCAGGGTGGCAAGCCGGGCATGGAGCGGGTCAGAGCGCTGTATGTGCTGAGTGTGCTGTCCGGGATCCACGGCGACCCGGATGCGTCGGCACTCTATGTGCAGCGCGGCACCGACCTGGCTGCGCAGCTCGGCGACCGTGCCGGTCGGGCGCTGATGGACGATGCCGCCGGTTGGCATGCGCTGTTCACCGCGGATGCCGTCGCCGCGTGTGAGCATTTCGAGTCCTCTCTTGCCGTCTTCCGGGAGGAGGGAACCCTGCTGTACGTGATCTGGTCGCTGCTCGGACTCGCGCTGGCCGGCGACGCGGCCGGAAACCGAATTCGGAGCGAGGAATGTCAGCGCGAAATCCTGGCGCTCACCGAATCTCGGGGCGAGTCGGTCTATCGGGGATGGTCGCTGTGGGGCGCGGGGGTGGGTGCCTGGCGGCGGGGCGAGTACGCCGGTGCGAAAGATCTTCTCACGCAGGGACTGAAGCTTGCCCGACTGGTCGATGACCGCGTCAGCGCGGTGGGGTGCATGGAGGTGCTCGGGTGGATCGCGGCCGACGACAACGCTCCCCGGCGTGCCGCCACTTTGATGGGCGCAACCAAGGCTCTGGCTCAGGCGGTGGGAAGTCCGAGCGCGATCTTCCCGAACACGCGTCTCCAATGCTCCGAGTTCGAGGACAACGCCCGCCGGGCGATCGGTGACCGGGCGTTCGAGACGGAGTTCCGCCAGGGCCTCGGAATGGGGTTCGACGACGCCGCAGCCTACGCACTCGACGAAACGAGCAGGCCCGACATCTCCGCCCAGCAGACACCGACGTCTCTGACGCGACGGGAGCAGCAGGTGGCCGAACTCGTCGCCGAAGGCCTGACCAACAAGGCGATCGCCGCGAGGCTCGTCATCTCGCAACGCACGGCGCAGGGGCATGTCGAGCACATCCTCGCCAAGCTGGGTTTCACCTCCCGCACGCAGATCGCGGCCTGGAGCATCGAACAGAGGCAAAGCGACCAGCCCTGATCGCGGTGCCGGGGTCGATGGTGGACGGCCCTGAGGCACTCGTGTCGCATCTGGCGAGTGACATGAATATGATGCATGTTCAGGTATGCACATTATGAGTTGGATTTATGTGGCTGGAGTCACTTCACTGAAGGCATGACCAGCAGCACTCCCACGAGTTCCGATATCGACCTCTTCGCCGACGAGGTCCTGCTCGACCCCTATCCGATGTACGAGAAACTTCGCGATCTCGGCGCGGTGGTCCATCTGCCCGCCAACGACGTCTACGCCCTGACCCGGTACGACGCCATCCGCGCCGCGCTGGCCGACCCCGGCACGTTCTCGTCCCGGACGATCGGCTTCAACCCCATGGTCAACGACGCGCTTCGTGGTACGTCATTGGCATCGGACCCGCCGATCCACGCCGAGTTGCGCGCGACCCTCTCCGAGAACCTTTCACCGCGGGCGCTGCGGGGACTCCGGGACCAGATCCAGGTCAAGGCCGATGCGCTGGTCGCGGACCTGGTCGCCGAGGGATCCTTCGAGGCCATCGATGCACTGGCGCGCGCACTTCCTCTCGAGGTCGTCGCAGACCTGATCGGTTTCACCGGCGAGGTGCGCGACAACATGCTGCGGTGGGGACAGGCGGCGATGGAGGTCATCGGTCCGATGAATCAACGGACCGCGGAGAACTTCCCGATCGCGGGCGAACTCTACGATTGGTGCACCGGGGTCCGGGCCGCCGATCTGGCGCCGGGGTCGGTCGGTCGTGGGATCTTCGATGCGGAGGACCGAGGGGCCATTCCGCCCGGAACCGCGGGGCACATCATCCACCAGTATCTGGGTGCGGGTGTGGACACGACGATCGCCGCGCTCGGCAACATAGTCGCTCTCTTCTCGGCGTTCCCCGACCAGTTCGATCTGGTCCGCACAAATCCCAGCCTGGTACCGGCCGCATTCAACGAGATACTGCGATTCTGGGCGCCGGTCCACGCCTGGGGGCGACTCGTCACCCGGGACGTGACCATCGACGGCGCCCTGGTGCCGGCCGGATCCCAGGTGGCGATCCTCTTCGGCGCGGGCAACCGCGACCCGCGGCACTACGAGAACCCGGACGCGTTCCTGGTCGAGCGGAATCCGGTCGACCACCTGTCCTTCGGGTACGGCCCGCACGGCTGCGCCGGCCAGGGGTTGGCCCGCCTGGAAGCCCACGCCGTCATCGGGGCATTGGCCGACCACGCGCAGCGTCTGGTGGCCGCCGAACCGATTCGGTTGCCCAGCAACATCACCCGCTCCATCGACGTCCTCGAGATCCTGAAGGTGGTCCCAGCATGAAGATCGTCATCGACCGGCCCCGTTGTGAGGGCCACGGACTGTGCGAAGAGATCGCTCCCCGGTTGATGCATCTCGACGACGAGGGCGAACTGATCCTCGACATCGAGGAACTCCGGGAGGAAGGTCCCGAATTGGCCGACGCCCGCGCTGCCGTCCGGGTCTGCCCCGTGGCCGCACTCACGCTCACATGACCGGCCCGGGCACGACACTCCCTCGACCTCCCCGGCGGATTCTGGTCGTCGGCAACGGGATCGCCGGCCAAACCGCCTGCGACGGCCTCCGTGCCGGGGGCTTCGACGGCGACCTGACCATCGTGGGAGACGAGGCCCGAGCGGCGTACTCCCGTCCCGCGCTCTCCAAGGCGCTGCTTGTCGACGGTGGTTCCCACGAACTGGCGCCGCCCACGCACGAGGCCACCGAGGTGCTCGGGGTGGCGGCGGTCGGCCTCGACGCCGTGGCCCGTCGGGTGCGCTTCGACGACGGTTCGGACCTGACCTACGACGGACTGGTGATCGCCACCGGTTCGCGGGCCCGGCGTCTGGGCGGCGACCACAGTGCGGAGCTGACGCTGCGCACCCTTGACGATGCGCTGGTTCTCCGGGAACGGCTGGCAGCCCGCCCGTCGGTGGCGGTCGTCGGAGCCGGACCGCTGGGGATGGAGATCGCATCCGCGGCCCTGTCGGCGGGATGTCAGGTGACGGTGGTGGCCGACGGTCGGCCGATGCTGCCGCATCTGGGGCCGTGCCTGTCCGACGCGTTCACCGCGGCCGCGGTCGCCCAGGGATTGAAACTGGTCGACGGTACCGCCACCGGAATCGACGGGACGCATGCCGTGGTCCTGAGCGACGGAGCACGGGTCGAAGCCGACCTGCTCGTCACGGCGATCGGGGACATCCCGAGCACCGAGTGGCTGGCGTCGAGCGGACTGCTGACCGGCGGCCGCCTCGAGGCGGACACCCGGGGGCGAATCGGGCCGGGCATCGTCGCCGCGGGAGACGTTGCGGCCGTCCCGACGCAGGCGGGGGTACGTCGGATTCCGCTGTGGAGCAGCGCCATCGAGCAGGCCAAGGTGGCCGCTCGCGCCCTCCTGGAGGGCGACGAGGCACCCGAACTCGACCTTGATCCGTACTTCTGGACGGAGCAGTTCGGGTTGACCCTCAAGGCCGCCGGCCATCTGCCGGCATCCGGTGACCCCGAGTTCCTCCTGGGGGACAGCCCGCACGGACCGTCGGTGATGCGCTGGATTGCCGATGACGGTCACGGGGTCGCGGTCGCCGTGAACCACCGGATCCCGATCCCGAGACTGCGCCGCATGGCGTCGGCTGGAGCATGATGCCGACGGTTCGGGGAGGGGACGCGTAACTTCGTGTGGATGAACCAACCCGGGGATCATTCGAGTGATCTGGGCCTGGAGCGGCTCGCCGCGGTCAACCTCAACCTGCTCGTGCCCCTGCTGGCACTGCTGGAGGAGGGGTCGGTCACCCGCGCCGCGACCCGGGTCGGCATGTCTCAGCCCGCGATGAGTCATGCCCTGGGACGGATGCGCCGGATGATCGGCGACGACCTGGTGACGCGGCAGGGCAGCGGCCTGGTGCTCACCCCGCGGGCACTGGAACTCGTCGCGCCGCTGCGTGACGTGCTGCGGCAGACCGCGCAGGTGGTGAACTTTCCGGGTTTCGACCCCGCGCACGACAGCCGCACCATTACGGTGGCGATGACCACCAGCACCGCCTTCGTCGTCGGCCCCGCAGTGGCGCGACTGATCGCGGAGCGGGCGCCGAACGCCACCCTCCGGATCCGCAACTTCGTCCAGCCTCAGCCGAGCGACTTCACGGACGACGGGGTGGACGTCGTACTCCTGTCCGAGGCGTTCACCTCGCCGTACCCGCGCGAACGGCTGTACGAGAACCGCTGGGTGGTGATTGCCCATCCGTCCAGCGACCCCGAAGCTTCTGCGCTGGACCTGCTCACCTCGCTGCCCCACGTCACCTACGACTCACGGCAGCGGGTGGCGCCGTACGCCGCGATGGACGCGCACGGTGTGCAGTATCGGATCGGACAATTGATCTCCGACCATCTGCTGATCCCGCACATGGTGGCGACGTCCGGTGGGGTGGCAGTCCACACCCTCCGGGTCGCTGCTGCCATGCGCGAACGGGTGGATCTTCGAATCGAGGAGTTCCCGCTGCCCATCTCGCCGCTGCGGGTCGACATGGTGTGGAACCCGCGTCTGGCGGACGCGGCGTTCATCGCCTGGTTGCGACAGATACTCGTCGACGCGTCCACCTTCGAACCGGGCGCACCGACAGTCGTCGGCACCTCGTCAGCAGAGCCTCACGTCGCTCGCGGCCGAGATCGACCTCCAGCGAGCGACTCTCGATTGCCCGGATCAGCCCGATCCCCGCGGGAGCGAATAACGAACAGGCGCCGGGCACGGCCGCCGACCGGTCACCGCCCGCTCGCGGGCCGCGATCACCGCCGCCGAGGTGGTGCGATCACCTGATCCGTGACCTTCATGCTGCGGAAGTACGCCTCATTGTCGGGAGGTTGTCGGTAAGGGTGACGCACCGGCCGGTTAGGCGTTCGATGTCGACAACCACGTGGCGTAGTCCGGTGTTGTTCCTCGAGCGAGGGGAAGTGGCCTCGCCGTATGCGGCCAGGTCGCCGGGGTCGTCGGTCACGCGAGCGTGGCCGAGAGCGAGCACGGTCCACCCGATACGCGCTGGCACATCGAGCTCGCCGGCCTCGAAGGCGACGAAGGTGCCGTCGAATCGGTCGAACCAGGAGTTCGGGCCGGTCGGGATGATCACCTCACCTCGGAGGACTGTGAAGGTGACCGGCCTTACCGCGGGCAGCGCGTCTTCGGTGTAGAGCAACCGGCCCGTCGGAACCGACCGCAGCAACCGGGTGCACTCGCGGGCAGAGAGTTGACGGTCGAGAGCGGCGGTATTCATGTTGCACGTCCTCCGTGGCGCCGATTGTTGGGGGCGCCTGTCCTGGCGATGCACTCCAGCATGCGTTCACCGGCCCGGCCGGGAATAGAGCACTTCGCCACCACCGGGAAAGTGAAGCTCCGGACCGACCGGTCGGAAAACCTGAGCGGAGTAGAACTGCGTCGATCATTCTGGAGCCGGATCGCCAAAGACGTCTTACACCGGGCCCGTCGCACTGTGTATTGACGAAATTCTTTGTGACCGCGTTCGTCTACGCGGCGGTTGTGACGTGGCTCAGACTGTTGGCAAGGAGGTTTCCGATGACAACACATCACTTCGGTCCGGTGTCGCACAACCTCGCGTCGGCGGTCGGCGATGTCGTCGGGTGCCCGTCCTCGCGTGCCTGGTGCTGAGTCGGTGGAGGTTCCTCTGCTGGTGGCGATTGCAATGGCGTTCGCGTTCGACCTCACGAACGGGTTCCACGATTCGGCGAACTCGATTGCTGCGCTTGTCGCCACCAAGGCTGCCCGGCCCGGACATGCGTTGCTGCTTGCGGCGGCGGGGAACTTCGCGGGGCCGTTGCTCGTCGGCACGGCGGTCGCCGACACCGTCGGCAGCGTCGTGGAGTTGCCCGCGGAGGCGACAGTGACAGCGGTCGGTTCTGCACTGACCGCGGCGATTGCTTGGAACGTGCTGACCTGGCGATTCGGGTTGCCGTCGAGTTCGTCGCACGCGCTGGTCGGCGGCCTCGTCGGGGCGTGCCTCGTCGCAGCGGGTATGGACGGTGTGCGCTGGGGTGGTTTCACAGACGGCCGCCCCACGGGCATCGTGGGAATCCTTGTCGGGCTGGCGCTCTCCCCGGTGCTGGGAGCGCTCGCGTGCGCGCTTCTCGGGGCATGCGCTTGGCGTCTGATGCGGCGGGCTCGCCGGCGTGCCCTCGTTCCGGTCCGGGGGTCCGAATGGGGCACGGCCGCGATGCTCGCGTTCAGCCACGGCGGCAACGACGCGCAAAAGACCATGGGTGTGATCACGTTGTTGCTGGTCGCGAGTGGACATCTTCCCGAATTCGCGGTGCCGTTGTGGGTCAAACTTGCGGCCGCGACGAGCCTGACGATCGGAACAGCGTTCGGGGGGTGGCGGATCGTGCGGACCGTGGGACGCGGAGTGTTTCGGATGACTCCGCTCGACGGGTTGGTGAGTCAATCCGGTGCTGCCGGAGTGATTCTCGGTGCCTCCCTCGTCGGTGCGCCGGTGAGTACGACTCATGTGGTCGCGGCCGGTGTGGTAGGGGTGGGAGCACAACACCACACGCGACATGTGCACTGGAAGGTGGTCAAGGAGATGGGATTGGCGTGGGTGGTCACATTGCCGGTAACGGCCCTGCTCGGGGCTGCGCTGTTCCCGGTGTGGGAGGGGATCTGAATGCGCAGGCCACACCTGCCGAGTTCCTGGTTCCTGCCGCGTTCGTTCGACGTGCTCGGCATGCTGCAGTCGCAGCTGGTGCTCGTCGAGCAGGCCATGAGGGTGATGACGCGGTGGAGTCACGGTGAGGTTGCGATCGATGACGCTGTCGCGGAGCTGCGGATCGTCGCGGAGGCCGAGCAGGTCGCGCGTCGCGACCTGCACAACGCGGTGCGAGACAGTTTCAGCACGCCGATCGAAGCGGAGGATTTGTTTGAGCTGGGGGAGCGGCTCGGCGAGATCACCGAGGCCGGATATGCGCTGATTCGGGAGTCGGAGCTGTCGTATTCGGGGCCGACCTCTTTTGCCCCGGATCCGTATCTGATGGGGTTGCTCGACGCGCTGTCCGGCGCGGTGGTCCCGCTCGCGGAGGGGTTGCGTGCGTTGCCGGGGGTTGCCGCGGCGAAGTATGCGGACCGGGCGATCGCGGAACTGTCGGGGGCCGAGCATGCCTACCGTGCGGCGATCGCCGCCCTCGAGGACGAGCCCGACGTGCGGCGGGAGTTGCGTCGGCGGGAGTTGTACCGTCGAGCGGAGCATCTGCATGCCGCGCTCTTGCGGGTCGCGCGGCGCACCGGGTATGCGGTGTACAAGTCGCGCTGACGTCGGCGGATGCGCCTCAATCCGGGGCGCGCATACTCGCTCGACACTGTGGCGACGCGCGGCGTCGCCTCGGCCTTCGCGGCCGTGCGCTCACCATGCCGTGGCCTGTCACGAGCTGAAGTCTCGTTCCTGACCGCTGCCAAGCGAATTCGGCCCGGCCGCGGCGTACGGACTGTGACGTGCAGGGTTACAGGGATGTGGACCCACGCGTCGGCGAAGTTGATTCCTGACTGCACGGCAGCATTCCCGAGCAGCCTGCTCCAAGTACCAAAGACCGGTCGGTTTGATTGACCTCCGCGCCGCCAACGATGTCACCATTAATTTGCTTAGAAATAGACGTGCTCCGGCCTTGCTTCGGATAGTTGTGCGCCATATCGGGTTGCTTGACAGGCCGGTCTCATCGAGAGCAGCATCTAACTATGTTAGGCGAACCGATTCGCGATAGGTTAGCCGAACGACGTGAGGCAACGCGTCGGGAGATTGTCGACGCCGCCTGGGAGCTGGCGAGGGACAAGGGCCTGGCCGACTGGACGCTGCGCGACGTGGCGAGGCGGGTCGGCATGCAGGCGCCATCGTTGTACTCCCACTTCGCGTCGAAGAACGCGATCTTCGACGCCATGTTCGGACAGGCATGGCTCGAGTACGAATCCGTCGAACTTCAGTCGTGGCAGGGTTTGCCGGCAGCCCCGCGGAAGCGGGTGCTGGCCACAGCGATGATGTTCTTCGACTTCGCAGCTGCGGACCTTGCGCGGTATCAGCTGATGAATCAGCGTTCGGTTCCCGGGTTCGAACCCTCGCCGGAGTCCTTTGCGCCGTCGGTGCGGGTGGTCGAGCGTGCAGCGGACGACCTGGCCTCGTTGGGGATCACCGACCGCGGCGACGTCGAGATCCTGTTCGCGTTGATCGGCGGCCTCGTCGATCAACAGCATGCCAACGACCCCGGTGGCCACAGTCGCCGGGCGCTGCTCGCACGAGCTATCGGAATGTGGTCGGACGGCGTCGGTCTGGCCGCCGAGGAGTCTTAGAAGTCTTGGAAAGGGAACCGCTGATGAACACTCAGACGCTCCAGACTGCGCCGCGGCGATCGGCATTACCGAGATCGACGGCGATGCGGTTGGCCGCCACCGAATACCGGCGCTTCGCCGACGCGGTCGCGGAATTGCGACCTGACGACTGGGCAAAGCCGACCGACTGCACGGCGTGGAACGTCCACCAAATGGTCGCTCACACCGTCGCAATGGCGTCCTTTGCGGCGTCCGTGCGCGAGGGCGGACGTCAGCGGAAGGCAGCCGCCGAGCGGCTGTCCGAGGGCTGCCCGTTCATCGACGCGCTGACCGCACACCAAGTCGACAAGTACGGCGACAATCCCCCCGAGCGACTGACACGGATGATGACCCAGGTCGCCCCGAAGGCTGCACGCGGTCGACGGTTCACGCCGCGGTTCATCCGGAACAGGACGATGCCGATGCCACAGGTGGTCAACGGGGTCGCGGAATGGTGGACGATCGGCTTCATGGTCGACACGATCCTCACCCGTGACCCGTGGATGCACCGGATCGATCTGGCGCGCGCTACCGGGCGACCCCTGGTGCTCACTGCCGAGCACGACGCCGTGATCGTCGACGACGTGGTGGCAGAATGGGCGGGACGGCACGGCAGCCCGTATCGCCTCACACTCACCGGTCCGGCGGGCGGTGACTGGTCGGCCGGCGAGGGCGGCACCGAGATCACCGCGGATGCCATCGAGTTCTGCCGAACCCTGTCCGCCCGCGCCCGGGGCGACGGCTTGCTGAGCACCCAAGTCCCGTTCTGACAGCGTCGGGAAACACGATGAACATGCTCAAATGTAGGTTCCCGCCCGCTGTGTCAGTTGCGCGTACCCCAGACCCGCGGTTTCCAGAGTCCGGTCACTACAGATTCTCGTGTTCTTGTCATAATCTTCGGGCCCCCGGACGGCGTGCGCGCCGGGTGAGTGTCCGTGAGCTGGGGGAATGTTGAAGCAGGGCCCGCAACTGACATGAAATCGAGAAAATGACACGGCAGTGACACGAAATTTGGAAAGTGACACGGGCTCGCGGAATCTTCAGGAACCGGCCGCGGGGAGTTCGGCCCCGTGTCGCTTCCGGTTTGTGGGCGGTCGGTGTCGAGAATTCCGCTTTCCGCACCGACTCCCGGAAAATCGCATATCAGCGCGTATTTCTTTGTGCGAGTGTGATTCCGATGTCGTAGCCGGGACGACGATCGGCCGAGAGCGGGGACCGGTAAGGCATACCTGTAAGCGGATCGCACACCGCTGACTGGACACGTTGCGGTGCTCGTCGGCGGAGAGCAGGTGCCGGGTGCATTCGGAGAGTGCGCACGCGTATTCAGCGGTGAGCCGGGGGTGCATCTGGTGTTTTGTGACGGTTCAGCCGCATTCCCGGAGCACTGCAGACATCAGGGCACCTCTTACGGGGGCTATCCGGGCGGCGCCGGCCGGAACCTCCGCACGTAGGATGCCCAATCCCAGGTGGACAGGAATGCTTGCGCCGCTTCGTATCCGTTCCGGTGGAGAGCCTCGATGTCCTCCTGCTGCAGGTCGAAGTCGAGGACCCCCACTGCGGTGGAGTCCACCCTGATCGCCCGGACACTCACCCACGGCTGGTTGAGGTACGTCTGATCCCGGCCGACGAGCATGGTGCTGAGCACGCTCTCGAACAGGTGCGGTGGCCGGAGCAGGCGCAGAAGTTTGAGGTAGGGGATGACGTCGTCGTTCCCGGCCGGCAGGTTGGGCAGCACGGTGACCCCGAAGGTGGGCCGGCGCGGCACCTGTCCATCGGTCCGGTCCAGCGAATCGATCGGGAAGTTCGAGAGCAGCCCGCCGTCCACCAGCGTCGAGGTCATGCCGGCGGCACCGGTCAACGAGACAGGACGGAAGAAGAACGGGATCGCCATGGACGCCCGCACCGCATCGGCGACGGACTGGGTGTCGGGATCGAGGCCGTAGACCCGTTCGAAGTCCCAGGGCAATCGCACCAACTGCCCGGTCGTCACGTCGGTCACGGTGACCACCAGTCGGTACCGCTGGTTCGGTGGCAGGGTGTCGTCGTCGATCTGCAGGTCGTGGAAGGTCGAGACCCCGAGGCTTTCGAGGGTGTCCTGTAGCCACTGGTGGACACGATCGCCTCGGTAGAGTCCGGTGCCGCGCAGCAGCGCCCACGACTGCCCGACGATCGGGATGCGCTCGAGCAGGCCCGGATCGAGAAACTCGCGATAGTTCAGATGGGTGAGGTTCTTCAGCTGCTCCCCGATCACGGGCTTCCCGCCGGCGGTGGCGGCCGCGAGGACGGCTCCGACCACCGCGCCCGCCGACGTACCGGAGACGCGGTGAATCGTGTAGCCGGCATCGAGGAGCGCGGAGGCGGCGCCGACCAACCCGATTCCCTTGACGCCGCCGCCTGCGAGGACGAGGTCGGCTTCTCTGCTGTCCGCTGATGCGGTCACATCATCCACCCCCTGGGCGTCTGTGTCCTCGCTGCGTCCACCATTATCACCGGAGGCTGACATGCCGTCCGGTATTCGGCTATACGCGGATTCGCACCGGTCGTGTCATGTGGACATCCGCAGCGAGGGCGGCGGAATCCACGGCCCGGCCCTGCGCGGTGTCGAAGCCACCCGAGTCCGAGTGGTCGGCGCACTTCGGCGCGGACGTCGATGGGCATCAACACTCACTTGATCCGAGTCCGTGGAGTCGGTTGTCCCGGCGCCGAGTTCAGGTCTGTCGCTACCGGGCCGCGGCGCTGCTTGTGCATCATCACGGCGGCGACTACTTTCGCGAGTTCAGCGTCGATTACGCCTCCGGTGCGGGCGATGAATGTGGTGCGAGTGGTGGCCACCGGCTGCTGGTGCTGGTCGGTGATCAGGTTGGTCGTGACCATGATGTCGGTGCCGCCCATCTGCCGGAACGATTCGAGATGGACATCGCAGGTGAGGCGGTCGCCGACCGTGACCGGGCGGTGGAGGATCAGCTGCTGATCGGTGTGAATCAACTGGCTCAGGTTGTATCCGACGAGGACGACGTCGAAGAGTTCCTCGATCGCGAAGGAACCGAGGATGCTGACGAAGGTCACCGGGCCGATCAGCCCGGCGTAGCCGAGTGCGCGAGCCGCGTCCTCACAATGATGGGCGGGATGGGAATCGAGGACCGCACGGGCGAATTCCCGGATCTTCTCCCGGCCCACCTCATAATCCCCCACCCGGTGGTGGTGGCCGACCAGGCGCGCCATCCGGGCCGCGATGCCGGTGTCCTCATCCATCCGGGAACTCCCGTCCCCGGATGGGGGAGCAATCCCTCGTCCGGGACCGGATCATCGCACCCCGTGTCACTACCCCTCGCGCCACCACGCGAGGTGTCATTTGAGGCGGGCGAATTGCAGGACGTCGATGTGCCCGCTGCGGAAGTGATCGGCGGACCCGGCGAAATATCTGATGTACCGCTGGTACGCCTGTTCGGAGGCGACCTGGACGGCCTCGTCGTGGTGGGCGCGCAGCGCCCTGACCCAACAGTCCGGGGTGCGTGCGTAGGGCGGTTGCAGCTCCTGGAGCCGCTCGCAAGTGACGCGGGCCTTTGCGGCGTGTTCGGTCACCCAATCCGGCAGCGGGAGTGGGCCACCCGGGGAGCCCGAGGATTGCCCAACAGGGAACCCGGATGGCGCCGTGCCACCACGGTGCCATTTCACCGGATCCGCGAGAGTCCGCCATTGCCCGATTGTCGCTGATAGCTGCTTATCTGGGGGTGTTATGCCGGCTGGGCCATCAATTCGAGGGCACAGGTCGCCGAACAGCACGATGCCGTCGTGTTCAACCAGCCCGCATCAGCACTCACGCCGAACGAAGCTGTTGCCGAGCCATGATTTTTCGGTGTCGGATCGGCGGGCCGCATCGGTCGTCTGACACGTCGTATACAAGTCGGTGGCAGAACTGCAGTCGCCGCTCGACATCGTCGTCCGGGGGCGTGTCAAGGATGTCGAAGCCGAGCTTCATGGGCGCCCACCCGATCTCGCTGGCATGCCGGCGGAGGAGAGACGTGTGACGGAGGTGGCCGGCATCGTCCGGCACGGCCGCGTGCATCTCCTCTCTGAAGCTGGGCGACTGCGCGTCGAGGATCCGCGGATGCACGCGCCGAGCAGGCTGGAGGTCGGGCAGACGTACATGCTGACCTTTCGCACGAAGTACGCCTGATTGTGGACTTGGAATCGGCGGCTTACCCCCGGGGCTGTTGCCTGCGTGTTTGAGCGGATCAGTGGCGGGCAATCTGCGACCAGCACGCCGACAGTGCGGCGGGACCTGGGGTGTGTGCTCGAGGTGAAGGAGAGGGTGATGGGAATCGTCGACAGGGCCAAGAATGCCACGCAGCACGCGGTGGGGAAGTCGCGGGAGAAGATCGGTCGGGCCAGCGGCGACGCCGAACTCGAGCGCATTGGAAAGTCCGACCAGCGAAGGTCGAAGGTGAAGAAGGCCGGAGAAAAGATCAAGCGCGTGTTCAAACGCTGACCCATCCGTTTGCGCGTGGCGCGGGGCTGTTCACCAGTGAGACCCTCCCGTTCCACGCCGCGATATGTGCGTGTCGACCATCGTGCGGTGTCCTTCTCCGAGAGGTGACGGGGAAACTGGAAGCACACCGCGACACATCTGCCGCGGCGCAGCGAAACATCCACCCAGCGGCGAAGATTGCCGTCACCGCGAACACCCACACATCACCGACGTAAGTAATGCCTCGGTGGCCCCGCCGTTCGCCCCGCCCCGTATCGCCGAGTCCAAGCATCTACGGCGAACCCGGCGCCACCGGACCAGCGTGTCCGGGCCGCTCGCACCACGCCTGTTCGGGTGCCCGGACAGGGTCGGGTGAGGACGACATCGACAAGATTTGGCCACCGTCCGTGATCGAGGTTGCATGGTGCAGGGTGAGACCGAAATCCATCCCACCGGGCCCAGGTCGCCTGACACCCCCCGCACCATCTCGGGCCTCCATCTGCGCGGGGTCGCCACCGAATCACACCACGCCGCCTGCCCCACTCGGGGAGGGCCAATGCCGGCCTGTGTGTCGTCACCAAGGCCTTTCGATCATGATCTTCGTGTCGTCGTTGTCGGATCGGCCGTTCATCACGGCGCCCGGGGGTGCCCGAGATGTGGGCGCGACGGATCACGATCACCCATCAGCACAGCGCCGAGGATCCTCGTCGATGGGCACGCCCCGGTGCAGCGGCCTCACCGACCGCCCACAACGGGACAGCGACGATGCTCCCCAACCTGTTCCGAGCGATTCGATGCCGGCACGGCCACCGGATTATGAGATCGGCGCGACCCCGAAGCCGCCGTTCTCGGCGCCGATTCGCGTGAGCTCTGCCGATGCCGCCCGGCCCGCGCAAGTAGTCTGTGCTCCACCGGTGGCGAGTGGTGGTGTTCAGGGTGACGATTCTTCACCCTAGGGTGCCTGTTCCTGGCCGGGCCCCGGACGGAAGCTGAGGGGTGAGCACACCACCACGTTTCTCGAACAACCAGGGGAGACGAAGATGTTGAGCGCCGACCGGACCGCGCTCGGGGAGCCCAAGGCCGACACCCCGCCGACGGGCATCCGCGGTGAACAATTCCTGCAGGACGAGTGGGGCACCGGGTTCCGCGCGGAACGCTTCTACGCCCACCAAATGTGCGCAGTCCTCAACCCGACGATGATCGAATTCATCGGCAGGATGGAACTGCTGTTCGTCGGGACGGCGGCAGCGGACGGGACCTGTGACGTGTCGTTGCGGGCCGGGCCGCCCGGCTTCATCCACGTCTTCTCCGCCGATCGGCTCGGATATCCCGAATATCAAGGCAACGGGGTGATGGCCAGCCTGGGTAACATCGTCGAAAATCCGCACATCGGCATGTTCATGGCCGACTTCGTTACCGACCTGATCGGCCTCCACGTCAACGGAATGGCACGGATCGTCACCGACGACGAGCTCCGGTGCACGGAGCCGGACCTGCCGATCGAGGGGGTGAGCGGGCGCGCCGCTCGGGGCTGGGTCGTGGTCAAGGTCGAAGAGGCCTATATCCATTGCCGCAAGCATCTACCGCAGATGGTGCCCGTTCCCCGGGCCCGTGATTGGGGCACCGACGACCAGCGACGCAAGGGCGGAGATTACTTCGGGGTCGCCGCCGAACGCAGGTGTCATCGGTAGGAGAGGACCGAGGGCATACGCGAGAACACGAAAATGAGCGTCGCACCCGAATTCGTCACGGACAGTGGGGTCCCTAATGCCGAAACTGACACCGTTCTACGAGAACGTGCAATCCCACTACGACCTCTCGGACGAGTTCTTCCACCTGTTCCTCGACCCCACCCACACCTACAGCTGCGCCTACTTCGCACGCGAGGACATGACCCTCGAGCAAGCGCAACTGGCCAAGATCGATCTGTCCCTGGGCAAGTTGGATCTGCGCCCGGGAATGACGCTGCTCGACGTCGGCTGCGGGTGGGGTGCGACGATGATGCGGGCCATCGAGGAGTACGACGTGAACGTCATCGGCCTGACCCTGAGCCGTAACCAGCACGAGTACGTTCGCGAGCAGCTCTCCCGAATGCCGATTTCGCGGACCGCGCAGGTGCGGCTGCAGGGCTGGGAGGACTTCGACGAGAGCGTGGATCGGATCGTCAGCATCGGTGCGTTCGAGCATTTCCGTCGCCAGCGGTACGACGCGTTCTTCGCACGCGCCCACGACATCCTGCCCGACGACGGCCGGATGCTGCTGCACACCATCGTCGGGCACTCGCGTGAGCTGTTGGACACCATGGGCGTCGCGGTCACCCGCGACGACTCCCTGTTCCTCCGCTTCATCCTGCGGGAGATCTTTCCCGGCGGTCAGCTCCCGGAACGGGACCTGGTCATTACCCGGGCCCAACGGCACGGTTTCTGGGTGCAGAACATCCAGTCGCTGCAGCCGCATTACGCGCGCACCCTGGACTGCTGGGCCCAGGCGCTCTCCGCCCGCCACGGGGACGCGGTCCGGCTCTCCTCGGAACAGGTGTACCAGCGGTACATCAGGTACCTCACCGGCTGCGCCGAGAACTTCCGGCGCCGCCTCATCGACGTCCTGCAATACACCCTGATCAACTAGGCCGATCGTGTACCCGCGGTGCCGTCGAACGCGTCCTCCGCCCGGCACCGTCGTCGGAGCGGGGGCCGGGCAGGTGCCGGAGCACGGTTGGGAGTGGGTATGAACCGTCAGCAGTTGCTCGGCCGTATCGGGGCACTGGTCGCGCAAGAGCGCGAGCTCCGCTCCCGGCTGCAAGCCGGCGAGCTGTCCCCGGACGAGGAACAACGCAAGATCCGGCAACTCGACACCGCATTGGACCGGTGTTGGGATCTACTTCGCCGACGGCACGCGGCACGGCATGCCGGGATCGATCCCGACAGCCTGCGGGGCCGTCCGCTCCCGGACATCGAGGACCACCTGCGATGACCCCGGCCACCGGTCTGCCCCGGTGCGCGAAACCGCCATCCCATGGCCGGCGCAACCGTCCGCAGCCGCGGGTCCACGAGCCGCATCCCGCGTGCGCGCCGCGATATTCGGGTGCTCTCGGCGGTTTCAGTCCCGGCGCCCGGCGGCGAGCGCGACGCGGAGATCGGCGCGGGTGGGCAGGTCGATGCGGCAGGATGCGCCGCATCCCGGTGCCCTACCGGTGACGTCGACGCCGTCGAGCAGAACGGTCGGAGACGTGCAGTCGCCCACGTGTTCGGTGATGTCGGTGCCGAGGCCGAGTTCTTCGAGGCAGTCGTACAGCAAGGCCCGCACGACTGCGACGTTCGGGCATCCCGGGACGGACAGGAGTTCTATCTGCATGGTGTCTCGGCAATCTTACGACGCGAGGAGTGCCGGACAACTGGTCAGCCCGACCGACACGGACGACGAGCAGCAGGACGCCCGGCGCCGCACCGAAGCGGAGGTGCCCAACCACCGACGTGGTACCCGACCATGCGGGCCATGTCCCGGTCGGATCGGGTCGCCGCCGAACGGCGACGCGGTCAGCGGCAGCGCGATCCACGAGCTGGCGCCAGGACCACGGGTGAGGCCAGCACTCGCCATTCCCGAGGATGCCAGCATCGGCGTGACCGCCGATCCGATGAACCCGGTGGCTTCCGTCACCACGATCCGCGGTGCACTCGGGGGCGTTCGGTCACCGGTGGTGCGGACGTGCGCGGGTAGCGTGAGTCTGGTTTTCTCCGCTGGGTGTTCGGCCTACCGCATCGTTGGCACGCAGTGCCACCGCCGCAGGCAGCACACGATTCGCGGCCGCGGCGGTGTGGTTGATCTTCCGCCCCTTCCGCACCGGGACTCTCGGTGCCTGACCGCGCGCAGGGGTGGGTTCGTGTCATGTCGGGGAACTACCCCGGGTCCGCGGAAACTCGCGCTCACACATTGCTGGTGCCCGGCACCCGGAGCAGCCCGACCGGTTGGATCGTCTAGCGGCGGGTGCCCGCACCGAATTTTCCAGTCCCTTCCGATTGTTGGCCGATTGACTTTGCTTCGTTTCGGGTAGTCCGTTAGCCGGACGGGACCCCGCCGGCACGCGGAGCTCCGGGTACGGGTGGTAGCGAAGGGAGAGCCGCGATGACCACGGCAGGTGGCCCGAGTTCGAGCAGTCTGGCCGACGTCATCGACACCATCTTGGACAAGGGCCTGGTCATCGACGCCTATGTGCGGGTGTCGTTGGTCGGGATCGAACTGCTGACCATCGACGCCCGTGTGGTGGTCGCCAGCGTGGACACCTACCTTCGGTTCGCCGAGGCGGCGAACCGGCTCGCGATCGGCAGCGAACCGAAGGGCCTGACCGACCTCGTCTCCGACGTCAAAGGCAGCGGCGGCACGAAATCCAAGACCAAGGGCGTACTCGAGGGTGTCGGGGAGACGCTCGGTGAGCTTCTCGGTGGATCCGGCAGCGAACGTGAACCTGCACCCAGGCGCAGGCGAAAGTGACCTCCGACGACGACATCGACGACGCCGAGTCGGCTGCTGCGGCAGCGACCGTGATCTACGTGTACGGCATCGTGCCCGTGGACGTGCGACCCGAAGACGACGCCACCGGCATCCACGACGCACCGATCGAGGCCGTCGAACACGGCGGCATCGCGGCGTCGGTCAGCGAGATCGACCCGGATCAACGACTCGGCACCCCCAAGGACCTGCAGGCCCACGCCCACGTCCTCGACGGCACCTCGCACGTCGCCCCGGTGCTGCCGTTGCGTTTTGGGCCGTGGTGACCGACCGCGACGCGGTGATCAACGAACTCCTCGCCGACCACCAGGACGATTTCTCCTCCGCCCTCGACGCCCTCGAGGGCTGTGCCCAGTATTTGGTGAAGGGTCGCTACGTCGAGGAGACCGTTCTCCGCGAGATCATCGGCCACATCCTCGAGGCCACCCGTGACGCGGACACCCGCACCACCCTCGATGCCCTGGCGCCGCTGACCGACACCGTCACCGTCCGCGAACCCACCCACGACGAGGACGCCGTCCAGATCGCGGTCCTCCTCGAGGTCGATCGGCAGGACGAACTCGAACAGGCCTTGGGAGAGCTGGCCGAACGCTGGGATAACCGGGTCACCCTGCAGATCCTCGGCCCGATGGCGCCCTGCGATTTCGTCGTCACTTCGAAATAGGTCGGCGCCACGGCCGGTCCGGCGGGGGTGCCGCCCGGCCGCGGGGCTCTACGGTGACCGAGCCCCGACCGCCGCAGAACCACGGTCGACATCAGGCGGTGGTCTGCGTCGGCTGGATCTGTGCCTGCACGCTGGGGAATGTGTTCGGTGAACGATTGAGCATCACCGACCTGGGGAAGTCGGCTGAATGCGCCCCCGACCGGGCACGATCCGATCACAGACCGCCGCCGGCGCCCTTTCACTCGACGAAGGGGTTGGGCGATGACAAGCAAGTGTCAGATGGCGTTGGCCGTCGGTGCGGCATACATTGCTGGGCCGCACGAAGAAGATGAAGTCGGCGTTGATGCTGGCCGCCGGTGGGGCTTCCAGACAATTATCCTCCGGCGGAGCGTTGGGTCTTCTCAACGAGTGCCGCAAGCTGCTCGCGGACTCACCGGAGGTCGCCAAGCTCGGCGAGACGGTCCGCCATAAAGGAGAAGGCATCCGACCTCAAGGACAAGATCACCGGCGGCGGCAGTGGCAATGGCAAGGGCAAGAAACTCAAGCTCACCAACATCGTCGAATCGATCGATGTCGGGGTCCCGGTTCAACTGGCCTACAACGCGCGATCGGCATCCTGATCCTGGAGCAGTTTGCCGCCGGCGATACCCAAGGGTGTGAGTACATCGAGAAAGTCTGGATGTTGGGAAGAGGGCGCGTTCTGGGTGTGTAGCCGGAATCAGTGCTTTCACACCATTTGTATCGCATGGTCACACCGTTGATCTGCTCGGCGAAGGTGCGGCGCTCTGTGCACCCGATCGGAGGTGTCACCGCAGGCGGGCAGGACGCCGACACCGACAGTGGGTAGGCGTTCAGCGGTTGTCCGGCCGCTTTCGTGGAGCCGATTTGCGGACGCGCGGACGCGTTGCGGTTCCGCTGCCCTGCGGGGAAGCCAACCCTTCCAGGAGCATCTTCGTGATGCTGCTTGCAGTCGCGGACGGGTCCCGCCGCTGGCCGCTCAGCTTGTCCGAGATCGAGAGAAACCAGGTCATTCCCAGCGTGAGTCGCACCGTCAGGTCGGAATCGAACTCCCGATGCGACCACGCGACCATATTCGCGTCGACCACCTTACGGATCTGCTGCAGCGATGGTTCGATACGCTCCTGGAAGTACTCGGCGGCATGGTCGGCCTGCCCGAAGAGCATGATCCCCAGCAGCGGACCGATTTCGTCCATGGCGGACATCAGGTCGAGCACGAACCGATACGTTCTCTCATACATGAGGTCGCCGGTGCTGTCGAACTCGACGGGCGGCGTTCCTGAAAGCTCAACCAGTTTGCCCACCGCCTCTTCCAGAGGTGCTGCGACTGCGGCCTCGAACAACTCCTCCTTCGACCTGAAGTGGCGGTACAACAGCGACTCGTTCACACCAGCTGCGGCGGCGATGTCACGGGTTCGGGCACCCGCGAGACCGGTGCGCTGGAAGACCTGACGTGCCGACTCGATGATCTGCAGTCGGCGCTCATCCGCGGTAAGTCGCGATTGCGTACTGGAAGGCGATGGCGGTGCTGCGCGCCGGTGCAGAGGTTTACTCATCGCGGCGAGGCGACGACGGTAGTAAGCAAATACTCCATAGTCCCAGACTAGCGGGATCGAGGGCTCTATCGATTCCAGACGGGTGTCTCGAGCGGGGCGCTTGCTCTGTTCCACGGGAAGCGGGGGCGCGGCATCCTCACCGGGGGGAGGGGTTGGTGTCGGCAGCTCACCGCGGACGGGGCTCCCGATTCCCTTGGTACCAGGGGAAACCGATCGGCCGCACCGGGGTTCGAGGCTGTGACCCTTGACACACAAAGAGTGAAAGTAAATACTTACTTACGGCGAGTGGCCGGACGGAGGCGGCCACCGCAGAAATCGCGATTAGCCCTGAACTCGATCACCGGGAGGGCGTGGCAGCGACGCGCCACGCGCCATGAAAACTCGGTGGCGAGGATTCGAGACTGTGAAAGGTCCCCTGATGACAACAAGCATTGACCGCGAGGCGCTCCGCAGGAAGTACGCGGATGAACGTGACAAGCGGATCCGGTCGGACGGTAGTGATCAGTACATTCGACTCGATCGCGTCGACGGCCGGTCACACGACCCGTACATGCCAGTCACGCCACGGGCACCGAAGCTCGACCATGTGACGTTCGCGTTCATCGGGGGCGGCTTCTCTGGCCTGGTCACCGCTGCGCGACTTCGGGAATCCGGAGTCGAGAGCGTCCGTGTCATCGACAAGGCCGGGGACTTCGGCGGCGTCTGGTACTGGAACAGGTATCCGGGTGCGATGTGTGACACCGCGGCCATGGTGTACATGCCGTTGCTCGAGGAAACCGGCTACATGCCTACCGAGAAGTACGCGCACGGTCCCGAGATCCTCGAGCATTGCCAGCGAATCGGCAAGCACTTCGGTCTCTACGATGATGCGCTGTTCCACACCGAGGTCACCGATCTCATCTGGCTGGAACGGGACCAGCGCTGGCAGATCTCGACGAACCGGGGTGACCACTTCACCGCCCAGTTCGTGGGCACGGGCACCGGCCCGCTCCATGTGGCGCAACTCCCGGGAATCGCTGGGATCGAAGCGTTCCGCGGCAAGTCGTTCCACACCAGCCGGTGGGACTACGACTACACCGGCGGTGACGCGCTTGGTGCCCCGATGGAGGGGTTGGCGGACAAACGGGTCGCGGTGATCGGAACCGGCGCTACTGCAGTGCAATGTGTGCCCGAGCTGGCGAAGTATTGTGCGGACCTGTACGTCGTGCAACGCACGCCCTCGGCGGTCGATGAGCGGGGAAATCACCCGATCGATCCGAACTGGTTCGCGGAGGTCGCCACACCCGGCTGGCAACAGCGTTGGTTGGACAGTTTCACCGCCGTCTGGGACGGCGTGCTCAGCGATCCGAGCGAGTTGGCGACCGAACACGAGGACCTCGTCCATGACGGGTGGACCGCGCTCGGCAAGCGGATGCGTGCGGCCGTCAAAACCGTCCCGCTCGAGCACTACTCGCCGGAAAACGTGCAACGGGTACTCGAGGACGCCGACGACGGGCAGATGGAACGCATCCGTGCCCGCGTCGACGAAATCGTCACCGATCCCGCCACCGCCGCGCAGCTCAAGGCCTGGTTCCGTCAGATGTGCAAGCGCCCGTGCTTCCATGACGATTACCTGCCCGCGTTCAATCAGCCCAACACACACCTCGTCGATACCGATGGCAAAGGGGTGGAGCGCATCACCGAAAACGCCGTGGTCGTCGCCGGCGTGGAATATGAAGTCGACTGCATCATCTATGCCTCCGGATTCGAATTCCTCGGTAAGGACTACACCGACCGCGCAGGATTCGACGCGACGGGACGCAACGGGATCAAGCTGTCAGAGCATTGGGCGGAGGGCACCCGAACCCTGCACGGCATGCACACCCACGGTTTCCCCAACCTATTCGTGCTCCAGTTGATGCAGGGAGCAGCCCTCGGATCGAACATTCCCCACAATTTCGTCGAAGCCGCCCGAGTGGTTGCAGCAATAGTCGATCACGTACTGAGCACCGGCATGTCCAGCGTCGAGACGACGAAGGAAGCCGAGCAGGCGTGGGTGCAACTTTTACTCGACCACGGTCGACCCCTCGGCAATCCCGAATGCACTCCTGGCTACTACAACAACGAAGGCAAGCCCGCCGAATTGAGGGATCGGCTCAATGTGGGCTACCCGGCAGGCTCGGCGGCATTCTTCCGCATGATGGAGGACTGGCTTGCCGCAGACAGCTTCGACGGCCTCATCTTCCACTGACGGCACGTACCCGTCAGCACGTGCCGGTCGTCAGTCGAAGGGTTGACGACCGGCATGACACCACCACACCAATTCATGCTGAGGACAACATTATGGATGAACCGATCATCGGCGGATTTTGCGACGACCGTTTCGACGCCCTTCGTCAAGCTTTCGAACAGAATGTCTCCTCCGGGGAGGAACTCGGCGCCTCCCTCGTCATCGACATCGACGGAGAGACGCGCGTCGATATCTGGGGAGGGTTCCGCGACCCGGCTCGGTCTACGCCGTGGACCCAGGACACCATCGTCAACGTCTGGTCGAGCACGAAATCGATACTGGCGTTGGCGGCACTGATGCTCATCGATGCCGGCGAGTTGAACTTGGGTGCACCCGTCGCGCGATACTGGCCCGAGTTCGCCGCCAACGGCAAAGACGACATCGAGGTCCGGCACATCCTCTCGCACACGTCAGGTGTGTCGGGCTGGGAGCAACCCTTCGTCCTCGAGGACATGTACGACTGGGACAAGTCGACGACGCTGCTGGCGCAGCAGGAACCGTGGTGGCCGGCGGGTTCAGCCGCCGGCTACCACGCAAACAACCAGGGACATCTCCTCGGCGAAATCATCCGCCGCATCACAGGACAGCGCTTCAAGGAGTTCGTCACCACAAATATCGCTGGTCCGCTCGGTGCCGACTTCCAGATCGGCGCCCGCGAGAATGATTGGAGCCGTATCGCCGAGGTCATCGCTCCGCCGCCCTTCGACATCGACCTCGCATCACTAGATCCCGACAGCGTCATGGTAAAGACGATGACGGGACCGGTAGCCGACGCGAACGCCGCCAACACCCCCGGGTGGCGGCACGCCGACATGGGAGCCCTCAACGGTCACGGCAACGCACGCTCGCTCGCGCGGATCCTCTCGACTCTCGCGCTAGATGGTGAGAGCAACGGCGTTCGCCTACTCAACAGAAAAACGATCGACACGATCTTCGACGAGCAGAACAACGACGTCGACCTCGTTCTCGGTGTGCCGTTTCGGCGAGGCATCGGCTATGCGCTGCCGCGCCCCGGCACCATGCCCAGCATCCCGGACGGTCGAATCTGCTTCTGGGGTGGGTGGGGTGGATCGATGACAGTTATGGACCTCGACCGACGAATGACATTCACCTACGTGATGAACAAGATGGGGCCCGGAATCATCGGCTCGGCTCGCAGTGAGAAGTACCTGCGGGCCACTTACGACGCCATCAGCGAGGGAGTCACAGTATGACGCGGGGGCTGGACGTCAGTGACCAGGCGACCACCCGAGTATTCGTGCTCAGGCGACGGCCTGCGAGAAGCGTCAGCGCCCTGGAATCTGTTGCTGCCCAAACTCGATCGACCCCACGGAATTCGACGCTTTCCGGTGTCTCGTGGCACGACAAATGGTCGGGTTGTCGATCGCAGCCCGGCACCGCAACCGTCAACGTCACCGTGTGGCCCACTCCAGTCGAACGAAAGAAAGAGCCCCTTTCCATGGACCCGCCAGCACGGGCGGCGTTTCTATCTCAGCGAGCGGACCGGCTCACGCGGTCGCGCGCATCCGGAAGTTCGCCTTGGTTATGCAAGTCAGTCCCGGATTCGACTACAAGAAAGTCATTTTCACAAGCTGATGCGGGAACGGCGGTCGCAATGGAACCCGGCCGATGTCCGAAAATCACCGCACGCCTGTAACGCTCGGCATGCCGGCCCGCTGGCACTGTCAACTTGGGAATTCCGAGGGCGATTTCGCCGGTTCGACCTCCGCGATTCACCAGGTCGCGTGTTGTGGATGAGGCTTATGTGATTATCGGATTGTCCACGCGACCTCGAGTTGGCAGTGACCGACAGGTCACGCACGAAGGGTTTTACGGTAAGTGACCACGACGCAGGGGACCTTTAATTGCGGCGTCAGAGCCGGATACACGTCGGCGGGTGCGTCGATACGCACGGGACGATAGCCCATTCGGGTGTACCACCCGGTCAGAAATTCCTTCGACGGAAGCGAAAAATTGCGCGGCTGAATTACTTCCAGCGCCATGATGTGATTGCCGGTATCCGCAGCACGGTTCTCGGCGAATTGCACCAGGGCGCGGCCGATCCCGACACCGCGTAATTGCGGGTCGGCGGCGAGCATGCCGAACTCGGCGACGCGGCCGGCACGTTGCGTAACGCGAACACACCCGACGATCCGATCCTCCGACTGGGCCACGAAGATCTGGTCGGCCTCTGCCAATTCGGTGATCTCCGCCGCCGCGGTCCGGGTAGCCCCGTGATTCCACATCCCTTCTTCTGCTAGGGCATAGACGCCGTTGATCAGTTCCGCGACGCGTCGCGGCGCGGCGGAACACCTGCCCATCGTCGAGGTCAGGGACTGGATGTGGAGTTCTCCGGTACTGTCGAACATCTCTTCTCCCGATTCGGCCAGGCTGATCGTTTCGCATCAATGGGGACGCCGGACATCAGGCCCCGAGGGTCTGCGGCTGTGCGAACGCCGGAAGCAGAGTGCGTATCACGCGTTCGATCCAGTCCGACTCGACTTTGCCGCTGCGGGCTCGTTCGGTGAAGTACGCCCCCACGATGCAGTCGAGGAAGGTCTCCACGTCGAGGTCGCCACGTATCTGCCCGCTTGTGATGTGCTGATGCAGAACGTGCGCCAAGGTGTTCCGGTGCTGCACCAACAGGGAACGCATCAACTCCGTGAACCATGGTTCGTCCTCGGTGACGAGCGCCGCCATGCCTCCGAAGCCGATCCCGTCCTCGATCGAACTCAGCGACTGCTCGACCACCCATCGCAGCACCTGAGTCGGCGGCGCGTCCGGGCCGGGAGGTCTGGGCTGGGTGATCGGCGCCATTGCTGCGGTCAGCATCTCGTCTCGATCGCGAAAGCGACGGTAGATCGTCGTGCGGGCCATGCCGGTGCGAGTGGCCACAGCCTCGATCGTCACCGCCTTGGGGCCACTGCTGCGTAGTAGGTCCAGAACGGCGCTCGCAATTCGCTGCTCCGGTGAAGCCTGTTGACTACGCGACATCATCGCCCCTTCTTTCGTCGTCGCCCCCGACTTTGGTTCCGGCGGAAACGCTACACTGATTGTAGCTACACTACATGTAGCGTATCTAGTGAAGGAGTGCTATGACCACGTCAACTCGATGGACCGGCGCCCTGGCGCTGATCCTGGGCCTTGTCACGATGTCGGCTTCGTTCTGGTCCGGGACCACGGCGGCGGGTGCGGGATTCACGCTGGGCTTCGGAGCCATCGCATCGCTCTACGCCTTGTGGTCGCTGGTGGCCCGCGATCCCACCAAAGACCACTGGTCCCTGACCGTGGTGGGACTGGCGTTGTTCATTTCGCCGTGGCTGGGGCAGTTCGCCGGGGATGGCGCCGCATGGACTGCGTGGGTAGCCGGCGCGGTGATCATGGGCCTCGCCGCCTTCGCGTACACCCACGACGAGTCGGCCAACGTCACCGCGATCACGAGAGAACAGAACCAGTCGACGTACGAAATGCGCGCCCGGAAGATCCGCGCCCACTAGGATCGCGAACTCCGACACCCCTTCGCCGGTGCCGAGTCCCGCGAACTGGCCGCGGCACTGGCGAACGATGAGCACGCCCGGATTGTTGCCCTCCTCGAACGGCACGCCGCGTTTGGGCTACCCGGAGAACAAGGACTTCGCCGGGTATAGCGAGACCGGTTTGGATTCCACTTCGACCACATCGACTCCGTCCACATCGACTGGACCTGGACGGGGTCGGCGGTGGCCCTGACCCGGCTCGAAGGTCACGGATGGACCACTGCTCCCAGGCTCGTCTGCGACGCTCACGACCGGTGACACGCAATCGCCCATTCCGAGCCACCGTCCACCGACGCCCTCGGATGATATCGTTGGTATGATATCGGAGGTGGTCACGGTGGAACAGATCCTGATTCGCAATCTTCCCGCGGGAACCAAAGCGGCCCTGCGGGCGCGCGCTGAGCAGCATCACCGGTCGGTCGAGGCGGAGGTGCGTGAGATTCTCGGTGAGGCCCTCGAGCGGGAGCCGGTCGCGCTCGTCGACTTGTTGAGCACGGATGAGGGTGCCGACATCGAGTTCGAGCCCGAACGCCTCGGCGTGACCGCCCGAACCGCCCAGTTATGAAGTACGTCCTGGACACCGACGTGGTGTCCGCGCTGCGTGTTCGGGGACGTAACCGGTCGGTGGAGGCCTGGGCGGCGTCGGTGCCGGTGGCGGACCAGTTCGTGACGGCCACGACCATTGCCGAGATCGAGCGGGGAGTGGTGGCCAAGGAGCGATCCGACCCGGAGCAGGGAGTGGTCCTGCGCCGGTGGTTCGAGGAGCGGGTTCTGCCGGCCTTCGCCGACCGTGTGTTGCCGTTCGATCTTCCGGCCGCGCGGGTGCTGGCGACCCACCGGGCGCTCGAGCATGCGCCGTTCGACGATGCTCTCATCGCCGCCGTCGCTCAGGCTGCCGAGATGACCGTGGCGACGCGCAACACCAAGCACTTCGACCCGCTCGGTGTCCGCTGCGTCAACCCGTGGGAACGGATTCCATGACGGCCCGACTTCGGTGAAAGTCTCTCGACCGGGCGAAAACTCGGATGAGCTTACCGGGACTCGGGGAGCTGGTCGGGGCGGCAGGCCTGGCTCGGTGGTCGAGTCGGGATGTCGTACCGCTTCGCGATCCGGCTCATTTGCGGCACGCTGCGGCCCGTCTCGTGTCCGAGTTCCCCGCAGTGTTCGCCGCTGATGGACGTACTGGTCGTGGAACCATTCGGGATCGACCGAGGGCCGACCGGACCGGGCTGTGATGCCGTGGTGTCGTGCCAGCCGGCCTGCCGACTTCCTGCTGACTCCGATCATCGCGGCGATCTCAGCGAGGGTGCGGCGTTGGACGCAGTAGAGGTCGACGAACTGCGTCCGGCAAGCAATGTCGAGGGCCGCGCTCACCGAGCGTCGCAATACGGGTGTTGGATAGCGTGGGGTCTGGGGAAAGGATACGAGCATAAAGCTTGGCAATCCAATGCTGGGACGAGCAACGTCGATCCAGCGGACATCGAAACGGAGCTACGGAGGTACCGGCGATGGCGAGATCGGAGGAAGGACGCCCAGCCAAGTAGGAAGGCGCTGCACCGTCCAAGCAAAGAAGTGGACGACTACTTCCGGTTCGCCTGGACCTGAATGCCTTTCGGCGGGCCTCCGGAAGAGGAGACCTTCATAAGATTCGGAATGGGGAACCGCCGGTTTATCGAGAAGCTTTGGCAGATAATCGACGAGGTTGGATGCGACTCCGAGGTCGCGCGACATCTCGCAGACGTCTATCCGCCGCCGTTGCCAGGCCGCAGAGTTCGTTAGCAGTCTCGGTCGCCACGCCTCCGGGACTCAGGCCGTTTCGCCCAGACTGGTGCCGCACTCGCGACTGAAGCGTGCATTCACAGGGAATCCGCACAGGCAGAGGCCCGCGGGCCTCACGTCGGGAGCATCGCCGAGGGGACCAAGAGGGCACTGTCACGTTGGCGAGCTGGGTGGGCGGCTGGCGGGATCCGTGTCGTGACCACCCCAAGGGTGTCGTACAAAGGCTAGCCCAGCCTGACAGCCCCAAGTTGCTACCTGCCTCCCGCGCTCAAATCCACTGCACCACTGAAACTCTTGATATGCATGACAGTGCCGTGCAAGCTGAGTTCGGACTGACCGTATGCCGGGAGAGGCAGGCGCTGCCGGCCGCAGCGGTCACGACCGCGCAGCCCGTCGGGATCGGACACCTGTTCGTGGGCGTTTCGGGCGGGCTGTGGGCGTACCGTGATCAGAGGAAGTGGGAGAGTTGAGAGCTACCGCTGATGACGCCTGCCGTTCGGGGCAAGGTCGGGAACCTGCCCGTGGAGCTGACCAGTTTCGTCGGTCGTCGCCGTGAGCTGACCGAGGTCAAGCGGCTGCTCTCCGTCGCCCGCCTGGTGACGCTGACCGGTATCGGTGGTGTCGGTAAGACCCGACTCGCACTGCGGGTGGCCGCGGATTCGCGGCGCGCGTTCGATGACGGGGTATGGCTGGTCGAGTTGGGCGAACTCCGGGACACAGACCTGGTGGTGGATACCGTTGCCGCGGTCCTGGGGTTGCGGGAGGAGTCCGCCCGCGCGCCGCTGGAGGTGCTGACGGAATACCTCGCCGATCGGCGGTTGCTGCTGGTTCTGGACAATTGCGAGCACCTGGTGGAGGCGGCCGCGACGCTGACCCAGACCTTGCTGCGGAGCTGCCCCGAACTGCACGTCCTGGCGACGAGCCGGGAGCCGCTGGGCATCGGCGGGGAAGCGGTGCTGCGGGTACCACCGTTGTCGGTGCCGAGCCGGCCACTGCCGCTGCGGGGGCTGCCCAGTTATGACGCGGTGGCCCTGTTCGTGCAGAGAGCGGTCGCCGCGGTACCCGAATTCGAGCTCACCGAGGACAACCGGGTCACGGTCACCCGGATCTGTCAGCACCTCGACGGACTGCCTTTACCGATCGAGTTGGCGGCTGCGCGGCTGCGGGCGATGTCTGCCACGGACATCCTCGATCGGCTCAGTGACCGGTATCGGCTGCTGGCCGGGGGCCGTCGAGGGGTCCCGACGCGGCAGCAGACGCTGCGCCTGTCCGTGGACTGGAGCTATGACCTGTGCGAGCCGGAGGAGGCGCGGCTGTGGGCACGGCTGTCGGTGTTTGCCGGTGGCTTCGAGCTCGACGCCGCCGAAACGATCTGCGCCGGAGACCCCGAGCCCGAGACCCTGCTCGACGTGATGACCTCGCTGGTGGACAAGTCGATCCTGATCCGGGAGGAGCCGAGCACCGCGGTGCGGTACCGGATGCTCGAGACCCTGCGGGAGTACGGGCGGGAAAAGCTGCAGGACACCGGTGAGTCCGCGGCCCTGCGGCGGCGGCACCGCGACTGGTACGAGCAACTGGTGCTGCGGGCGGATACGGAGTGGATCGGCCCGAACCAATTGGAGTGGATCGCCCGCCTCGAGCGCGAACACCAGAATCTGCGTGAGGCTCTGCGGTTCTGCCTGACCGAGCACGGCGAGTCGGAGCACGGTCTGCGGCTGGTGGCTGCCCTGAATCTGTTCGTGCTCGCCCGCGGAATGTCCGGTGAAGGCCGGTACTGGTTGGATCGCGTGCTGGCTCACCACACCGGTGCGCCTTCGGTGCACCGGGTCGATGCCCTGTGCGCCGACAGTGTGTTGGCCGGGGTGCAGGGCGACCTACGAACGGCGACGGCTCTGGTCGAGGAGGGCCGGGTGCTCGCCGAGGCGGTGGGAGAGGGCACCACACGTGCGCTCGTCGCCCACGCGGACGGGCTCGTGGCGCTGCACCGGGGCGACCTGGACCGCTCGGTCACCTCCCTTGACGCCGCTGTCGCAGTGTTCCGTACGGTAGGTGACCTCCGCCGGGAGGTCGAAGGCCTGACCGCGCTCGGTCTGGCCACCGCGCTCCGCGGGGATACGCCGCGGGCGATCTCGCAGATCGAGGAGGTCCTCGCGATCACCGAACTCCACGGCGAATCGGTGCAACGCGCATACTCGCTGTGGGCACTCGGGCTGGTGGTGTGGCAGGACGAACCCCGGCGGGCGTCCGGGCTGTTCGAGCAAAGCCTGCGCCTGTCCCGCCGCTCGAATGTCCCGCTCAGCTCGGCCCTGTGTCTGGACGCCCTGGCCTGGATCGCGGCACGCGAACAGCAAGCGCGGCGATCCGCCGTGCTGCTGGGCGCCGCCGAGGCACTGTCGCAGGCCATCGGAAACCCCACCGTCACCGTCCCCCACCTGCGACACCACCACGACGAATGTGAGCAGCGGACGCGCCGGGCGCTCGGTGAGCGCGCGTTCGAGGCGCAGTTCCGCCACGGGAAGGCCCTGAGCTTCGCCGACGCCCTCGCCTTCGCCCTCGACGAGGAACCCCGGACTGCTCCGCTGCCCCGGGGCGATGCCGCGACCAGCCTGACTCGACGCGAGCGGCAGGTGGCCGACCTGGTCGCCCAGGGCCTGACGAACGGGGCAATCGCCGACCGGCTGGTGATTTCGCCGCGCACCGCGCAGGGACACGTCGAGCATGTGCTCGCGAAGCTCGGGTTCACCTCTCGTGCACAGATTGCCGCCTGGGTCGTCGGGCAGTCCCGAAACGATCAGCCCTGACCTGCCGCGGTCCGCCCACACCCACACCGCGGTGCTATCCGCGGTATGTCAGATGTCAGATGCGACGCCACGTTGTCGCGGGCCCGAGTTCTCTTCCTACTTCGACCTTCTGGCGGAGGCGGGAGCAGGCTCGAGCCGGTAGCGGCAGCTGTCGAACCAGGGACCGTCTTGCGATGCGGGCCCAGCGGCTCGACAAGAGCTGTCACGGGTAATCACCTTTTTAAAGATGTTGTAATGCAATGTATTCGATTGGATGTAGCGCCGGTACTCCGGCACTCGTCCGCCCCAGCGGGCGCGATTCGAAACGATGGTGGTGGACGTTCCGCGGGATGGGAGCGGTTGTGGTGGTTAGGACGGGGCGAGCCAGGCGAGTGCGGCGGTGGTGAGGGTCTGGGTTCCGGTGTCGAGGGTGGGTTGGATGACGGGTGCGAAGTGGGGGGAGTGGTTGACGGGGATGTCGTCGTCGACGCGTCCGGCTTTTTCGGCGTTGCGGTAGGTGTCGGGGTCGATGCCGCCGATGCCCCAGTAGGTGTAGGGGGCGCCGAGGGCGGTGGGGATGTCGCTGAAGTCCTCGCTCGCGGTCTGCAGGGGGAGGTCGAAGGTGCGGTCGCCGCCGAAGTGGTCGTCGAATGCGGCGCGGACCCGCGCGGTGGTGGCCGGGTCGTTGTCGGTGGCGGGGAAGTGGTCGAAGACGTCGAAGTCGGGATCCTTGGGTGACCCGGAGGCCTGGCATTCGGCGGTGACGATGCGGCGGATGGCGTCGAGGATGGCGGTTCGGGTCCGGTCGCTGTAGGTGCGCACGTTCAGTTGTAGGACGGCGTGGTCGTCGATGACGTTGCTCTTGGTGCCGGAGGTGATGCTGCCGACGGTCAGCACCGCGGGGTCGGCGGGTGCGATCTCGCGGGCGACGATGGTCTGCAGTCGGAGGACGATCATCGCGGCGAGCACGACGGGGTCGACGGTGGCTTGGGGCATGGAGCCGTGTCCGCCGCGGCCGTGGACGGTGATCCGCATGCTTTCGGCCGCCGCGAGTACCGGGCCGGGCCGTGTCCCGACCTGTCCGGAGGGGAAGGGCAACACGTGCTGGGCGAGTGCGACGTCGACGTTTCCGACGATCCCGGCGAGGCCGTCGTCGATCATCCGGCGGGCGCCGTCGCCAACTTCCTCGGCGGGCTGGAACAGGGCGACCACGCGGCCGGACCAGTGGTTCCGCCCGTCGGCGAGCAGGGCCGCGGCGCCGAGCAGGCAGGCGGTGTGCACGTCGTGTCCGCAGGCGTGCATCACGGGGACCTCGGTGCCGTGGGGGTCGGTGGTGGTGCGGGTGCTGGCGTAGGGGAGGGCGGTGTCTTCCTTGACGGGAAGTGCGTCGATGTCGGCGCGCAGCAGGACGGTCGGTCCGTCTCCGTGGCGGAGGATCCCGACTACGCCGGTGCCGCCGATCTTCTCGTGAACCTCGTATCCGCACTCGCGCAGTCGCTCTGCCACCGCGGCGGCGGTGGTGTGCTCCTGGTGGGAGAGTTCCGGATTCCGGTGCAGGGTCCGGTAGAAGTCTTCCTGCCAGCCGCGGATGTCGTCCAGGCCCGTGAGTATGTGTGTGGCCGGTGTGTCAGCGCTCATGGTGACTACCTTCTCCGTCGTCGTGGTTGTGGTTGTGGTTGGTTCGGCGGCCCGGTCGCCGCGACCACCGGGGGCGGCTGGGCATGACGGTGGCCTGGGACCAGGCGTCCGCGTCCGGGAGGATCCAGCGGCGCCACCGGGCCAGCAGGCACAGCACGGTCCCGGCCCCGGTGGCCGCCAGCAGACCCACTGTGGGGTGGCCCTGGTACGTCAGGATGACCAGCACCCCGCTGGCGGCGAGCGCGCAGGTGGCGTACAGGGTGTTGCCGCCGAAGATGCCGGGGATGTGTCGGAGCACCACGTCCCGGACCGCGCCGCCGCCGACCGCGGTGATCGTGCCCAGCAGCAGGGCGGGCAGCCAGCCGAGGCCCACCGCGAGGGTTTTCTGGGCGCCGGTCGCGGCCCAGCAACCCAGCGCGACCGCATCGAGGAACGGCCACACCCGATTCCATACCTGTCCCTCGACTCGGACCAGGAACGTCAGCGCGGCCGCGGTGAGGGCGGTGGTCAGATAGGCGTAGTCGGTGAGGGCTATCGGGGTGCCGTGTTGCAGCAGGGTGTCGCGGATCATCCCGCCGCCGAGGCCGGATAGGACGGCGAGAACGGCGAACCCGACCGGGTCCAGTTTCTCGTGGCGGGCGATGACGCCGCCCAGTACCGCGTTGGCGAACACCCCCGTCAGGTCCACCGCGCGGAAGGCGTCGGTCACCGTTACGGCAATCGCCACTCGCATCAGCTCCCGTGGGGCTCGTCGACCCGGCTGCTGGATTCGCCACCGAATGCGATTGGTCCACGTGGGCCCATCTCCAGGGTAGGAGGTGGCGGAGCACGGCCGCAGCACCGTGTGCAACAACGGCCACGCTGTCACGGATAGGCGGTACTCACAACACCTGTCGGGAGTTTCCGCAAACGCCGACGACCAGCGGGACCGCGATCGGAACAAGCCTCGGCGCGCGCCAGAGACAGTACAAAGTCCGGCATTCGTCGACGGATCGGGTGCGGCAGTCTTTTCTCGGGTTCGATTCCGCTGGTCGTTGCGTCGAGATCGCCCGTCATGTGGGGTCGCCGGCGAGACCGGTGACCCGCCGGTCGAGGGCTTCTCCTCAGAACTCAAAGACTGCGACTGCGGGTGTTAGTGATCGCCGCCGGTGGACCTCGACGATCGATCACTCTCCGCTGACTGTGAGGAAGGCATGTGCCCTGGCAGGGCGTATCTGATATTTCGTCCAAGTCGCGGATCAATCACGGTCAAGCAAATCGATGGACCCGTCGCGGTACGCCGTTTACCCGTCGGGGGGTCAGCGTGTGCGCGGCAGGACCGTGAGCACGCGTTCGATGTGGTCACGGAACTCGCGTATGAAGGCGCGTAGGAACTGTGCGGTGGACTCGTCGGATACCGAGCCGTCGGCACCGTAGATTTCCGGTTTGAACGTGATGTATGCCTCGGGGGCGGTCATCTGCCGGGCGTTGACGAAACTCAACACCGCGCGAAGGCTTTGCTGGCCTACCGCTGTGCCGATCGCGCCGGGGGAGGCGCCGATGACGGCTGCGGGTAGGTGATCGAAGGAATTTTGCCCCCACGGTCGTGACGCCCAGTCGATCGCGTTCTTCAATGCTCCCGGGATAGATCGGTTGAATTCGGGGCTGACGAACAGGATCGCGTCGACCGCGGCGATCGCTTCCTTCAGGGCCCGCCCCTCGGGCGGGTAGTTCGCGTCGTAGTCCTGACTGTAGAGCGGAAGATCCCGGATGGGGATCTCGATAAACGTCAGGTCGTTCGGGGCGAGGTGGATCAAGGCCGTGGCGAGAATCCGGTTGATCGAGGTGGAGGACAGGCTGCCAACGATGTAGCCGACCGTGTATTTGCTCACCGGTGATCCCTTCACATGGGGACGAATAGCTCCATCCTCCCCATTCGGCACTCCGCTTCGCCGGGATTTCCCGATTTCGCCCGAACCAGGAAGACCCACCGCGGGAGAAACCTTTGTCCGCCGGATGCCAACGGGATCATGGACGCATCCCCTTCCTCTCCGCCTGTTTTCCGATCGGACGGGTCAGGGGAAGTCTTCGGCCGTGGGCCCGTGGCGGTGGGTAGCGGGTTCCCCGTGATGCCGGAGAACGCGGACGGGAACAGTGCGCCTGCCCGGGGAGGTGAAACCACAAACGGGGCTGCCCCAATCGCTTCATCCGGCGCTCCCGTCATGGTGTCGGATGATCCGAGTTCTCGGTCCGATTGTTCGTGACGAACTGGTGTTCGGGGCGTTGCCGGCGCAGGCGGAGCGCGTTACGTGTCGGTGGCCATAGACGCGAATCGCCGGAACAGCGGCGCCGCCTCGATGAGCAGCGCGGCCTCGTCCGGACTCATTCGGCTCAGTTCGTGGCGGACGCCCACGATCCACGCCTCGTCGATCATCTTCCTGTACTTCAGCGCTAAGGGGGTCGGGTGGAGCCGGTGTGACCGGCGGTCCTGCGGGTCGCTCACGCGCTCAACGAGTTCGCGCTCGACGAGGCGCCGCACGGTGGTGCTCACGTTGCTGCTCTGCAATTCGAGAGCGCGGGCGATCTCGGAGATTGTGCTACCCGGCCGCGCATCGATCAAGCGCAGCACCTCGAGTTCGGAGTGAGGGATCAGGGTCAGGCCGGACTGCCGTTCACCGAATCGTCGCAGCGACCATACGACGGTCTGGACGTGCTCGGCGATGTCGCGTACATCACCGGACTCGGGTGGATTTTCGGGGGGCATAGATGACATCATACCTATGTGTATACATATAAAAATATATCTAAACTCCCGTTTGTGAGGACGCTGTGGATCTGAACGCAGTTAGCGCCGCGCAGCCGCTCCGGGACGACGTGCCGGCGCAGGCGCCGCGGTCCGGGTCGGTGCTGCCGGGAACTCTGATCACCATGCTCGCGGCGCTGGCTGCGCTCGCACCTCTGGGCATCGACATGTATCTACCGGCATTCCCGGCTATGGCCGTCGAGTTCGGTACGAGCGCCTCGGCGATCCAGCTGACCCTGACGGCATTCCTGATCGGTCTGGCGGTCGGCCAACTGATTTTCGGGCCGATGTCGGACCGCTTCGGTCGCCGCCGGCTCCTGTTGGCCGGCACCCTCGTGTGCGTTCTGGCTACCGGCGCGTGTGCCTGGGCGCCGTCGATCGAACTGCTGACGGTCTTCCGCTTCGTTCAGGGATTTACCGGTGCCGCCGGCATCGTGCTCAGCCGCGCCGTCATCTCCGACCGCGCCCACGGCAAGACTGCCGCGAAGATGTTCAGCCTGCTGATCGTCATCAATGCAGTCGCACCGGTCATTGCACCGCTATTGGGTGGCACTCTGATCGGATTCATCGGCTGGCGTGGAGTCTTTTGCGTGCTCGGCGCGATTGCCGCGGTGACCTTCCTCGGGGTGCTCGCGTGGGTGCCCGAGAGCCACCCGCGCGAGCGCCGAACCAGCGGCGGCTTTCCCGCTCTGGCCCGCGACGCCCGTGACGTGCTTGGCAACCGGCGCTACCTCGGGTTCACCTTGGCCTACGCGTTCAGTTTCGCGGTAATGTTCGCCTACATCTCCGCGTCGCCGTTCGTGCTGCAGAACGTGCACGGCCTGTCCACGACGTGGTACACGGTTGCCTTCACTTGCAACGCCGTCGGTCTCGTTGTGGTCAGCGGAATCAACGCCAAACTCGTCGAACGCATCGATGAACGCAAGCTCTTGCGCCTCGGCGTAGCCCTCCTCGTGATCTTCTCTGCGGTGATGCTCATCAACGCGCTGATCGGACCCGTGCTGTGGGTGACGCTCGTCGTGCTGTGGTGCACGGTCGCGAGCCTGGGTCTGGTCATCGCCAACGCGACCACGTTGGCGATCGGTGAAGCCCGCAACGCAGTTGGCACCGGCTCCGCGGTTCTAGGCGCCCTCCAGTACGGTTTCGCAGCCCTCGTCTCCCCGATCGTCGGCGTGGGGGGTGAGCATACTGCCGCGCCGATGGCCGTGACCATGATCATCAGCGCCGCTGTCGCCGCAGTCGCGCTGGTTCTCGCCGGGAGTCGTTCTGCAGAATCCACCGTATAGCCGGGTTCAACAGTCCATACGTGGAATATGCTGTCGCTGAATAGAAGTAGCTCCACCGCGGCGGAGCGTGCACTCCCCTCGGGGAATGTACGCACGGCCCCGTCAGAAGAACGGTGCGTGGCCCGTTTCAGCGAAGTAGAGGCGAGCGAGTGGTGTCGACGGTGGCCCGGTGCTGGTGTCGAGGGCCTGGGCGGCCGTCGGGGCCCACGAGTACCGGGTGGGTGCTGGCGTGGCGGCGATCAAGGCGGCGACGGTGGGGGTTCGCCGCGACGTGGCTCACGCCCCGAGCGCGGTCCGGCCCGTTGGGGTCTGGGGTGGGAGTCAAATGTTCGACGAGTCTGGGGGGAATTTGCCCGGTGGCAGGGATGATCCGGGGGGTCCGGGGGTGGTCGGGCAGGAGAGCCCGAGGGTATACGCGGTCATCGAGAGGGATCCGTATGCGTAGCCATCGACCAGGACTTCGATGCCAGGGTGCGCGGACGCGCCTGCCAGCCCCGCGAGGTAGAGGGCGGGAATGAAATGGTCCGGAGTCGGTACGGCCCTGGTGAAGTCGCGGTGGGCGTCGAGTGAGGCGAATTCGGTGGGGTCGGTCAGCATGGCGGCTTTGGCGTCTTCGTTGAAGCGCTGGGCCCAGTCGTATCCGTCGTCGGCGAGTCTCCAGTTCATGCTCCGCAGGTTGTGCACGACGTTGCCGCTGGCCACGACGAGGACACCGCGCTCGCGCAGTGGGGTCAGTTTGGCGCCGAGTTCGAGGTGGTAGTCCAGGGGTTTGTCGGCGTTGATGCTCAGCTGCACGACGGGGATGGTGGCATCGGGGAAGGCGTGCACGAGTACGGACCAGGTGCCGTGGTCGATGCCCCAGCTGTCGACGTCGGCGCCCACCCAGGTGGGGTGGACGACGTCGCTGATCTCGGTGGCCAGTTCGGGCAGTCCGGGTGCGGGGTATTGCACGTCGAACAGTTCGTCGGGGAAACCGTAGAAGTCGTGAATGGTTCGCGGGCGTGGCATAGCGGTGACGGCGGTCGCGTTGATGTACCAGTGCGCGCTGACGACCAGGATAGCGCGGGGGCGGGGTACCGCACTCCCGAATGCCTTCCATGCTGCGGTGTAACGATTGGCGTCCAACGCGTTCATCGGGTTGCCGTGGCCGATGAACGCGGCCGGCATGACCGACATCGAATCTCCGGTAGTCTCTGCACTCACGATCGTGGCCTTCCTGGTGGGGTTCGGTGCGCACGTAATGGTGGTGTCGGCAGGAAGAGAGGATGGCGCGATCATACGTGCACGCGGCCGTCTCGGCGTGGTCTTTCGTTGCACAGACCGCGCTCGCACGGTGCCGGTGAAAGTACTCACGGTCGAAGTCGGCGGGGCCAACCGGTCCCACTATTCCTGAAACAGTGTGCGATGAACTGGCTGACCGGGCCCGGCACATCGTAATGTCGTACCACTCAGAGGATTCCCTCGGCGCGCAATCACCCCTGGGTGAAGGGTACGCCTCGGGGTGGAGATAGCCAGCGCGGTGGAGACGGCGCACCGACTCGGGATCCCAGCGACGTCACACCGGCGATTATCTTGCTCGACCGACCACGGCGAGCCCGAGGGTACCGACCTCGGCATCGGGCAGGGCTTAGGCCGACTGTGCGAACAGCAATCCCATACGAGAACGCACCCGACCCCTCAATCCCCCTTCCTGGACCCGAGCGGAATACCGGTGAGGAGATTCACCGCGCACTCTTCAGTACGCCGTAGCCTCCTCCGACAACGCTTGTGGAACCTCAAACCCCCGCCTCAGCGGTGCCGGCAGGTGCGGGATTCCCGCAAGCCCCGTGCGGGCGACGAGATCGGCGACCTCCAGAAGTAGAAATATGTCGCCGTTGACATCCAGATCTCCGGAGCGCGCACAGCCTTGTCCATTCGGAGACCGTGAAATACGGCGTCGCGCTCGATTCCTCCGAATGCCACCCGCGCTGCATATTCGCGCGGTCCCGCTTCGGATCCGCCCCAACCTCGAACATGAAGGGGCAGAAAACCCCGGTCAGATTCTCGAATGTAGATATCGCACGATTCTGCCGACGACTCGGTAGTAATCCAAAACAAGCCGCTCCAGCCGTTACGGAGGTGCCGTCTGCACGTGCGATCTGGCGACGACCGATCAGCAACGCCGACTCCGAATCGTCACAGGCGCTCGTCGGCCCGCCTGACAGAATCAAGGTATGGCTAAATATCTGTGGGCCGGAACAATTGACAGCTCCGTGCAAGGTCAAGGGTAGAACCGCAATGCTGGGCATTCTCGCGTTCGTTCTGTTGGCGACTGCTGTGATCGTCACCGTCCATCTCATTGCCGATAAAACGGGGTTACCTGCTGCGGCACTCCTGACACTTGCAGGACTTGCGGGTGCGGCGTTGCCGATACCCGGTATCGAGCTCGATCCGGAGGTGATTCTGACCTTCGTCATTCCTCCGCTGCTCTACAGCGCAGCACTGAATTCGTCACTGCTCGCTATCGGTAAGAATCTTCGCTCCGTGTTCAGTTTGTCGGTGGCGTTGATAATTGCCACCGCGGTGCTGGTGGGTCTGGGAATCGATCTGCTGATACCTAGTGTGAGCCTCGCTGCCGGTATCGCGTTCGGCGCTGCCGTTGCTCCGCCAGATCCGGTGGCTGCACTCGCGGTGGGCAGGCGGGCTGGGTTGCACCCGAAGATTATTACCCTGGTCGAGGGCGAAGGCCTGCTCAACGACGCAACTGCACTGACGGTCTTCAGTGTGGCCGTTGCCGCTGCGACCAGCGGCGGTTTCTCGCTCGGTCGTGCCGGTGCTCTGTTTCTGCTGGCGGGGATCGGCGGAGTTGCTGTGGGGGCGGTCGTGGCGTTCACCGTCCGGATGGTGCGCGCGGTGGTACGAGAACCGCTGATGCTCAACACTATTTCGTTGGCAACTCCTTTTGCTGCGTACCTGCTGGGTGAGCAGTTGCACTCCTCAGGAGTGCTGGCCGTGGTGGTGGCTGGTCTGCTCGTGGGGCATGACACACCGCGCGCGGTATCGGGTGCCAGCCGCCTGCAGACCGGTGCGGTCTGGCGGCTGGTCGACTTCTTGCTCGAAGGGTTCGTGTTCCTGTTGATCGGTGAGCAGCTGCCGACGATCTTGAGCGGACTCGATGCCTACTCGACCGGCACGATCGTCGCCGCGTCAGTGGTGAGCGTAGGAATCGTTCTGCTGCTCCGGCCGCTGTGGCTGACGTTGACCGAATACCTACCGCGACGACTGCACATGCGCCTGGGTGCGGAAGGCGCCAACGACAGTCGACGCTTGAGTGGCGAAGAAGTGTTGGTACTCAGCTGGGCCGGCACCCGCGGCGTCATCACACTCGCCGCCATCTTTTCCCTGCCCCTCGTCACGTCGACGGGAGCGCCGTTCCCGGGCCGCGATCTGCTGCAGTTCGGTGCCTTTGTGGTCGTGCTCGTGACGTTGGTGGGTCAGGGAATGACGTTCGGCCCGCTGGTCCGGGCGATGGGCTTGCAGGCCGACGCCGCCGACGAGGCGCGGCTGCGGAACGAGGCGCGCGCCGCATCAGTGGGTGCGGCGCTCGCGGGACTGGACCAGATCGCTCACGACGAGGGACTCGAGCCGGGAGTCACCAGCGCTTTGCGAGCGAGGTTGGACCAACGCGCCGCCCGCTACCGACGTCGGCTCGCGGCACTACAGGATTCCGGGGACGGCACGATCGTGCTGCCGCCGGCGTTGGAGTCGGCCCTGAGTGCACGGCATCTGGTCATCGACGTCCAGCGCGAAGAATTGCTGCGCTGGCGCGATGCCGGCCGACTACCCGATACGAGTCTGCGAATCCTCGAACGCGAACTCGATCACGAGGAGTACGCCCTGGGGCCGTCAGCGGGTCCGCGATGAGCGAACCGTGGGTTCGGCCTCGATGCCTCCGCCGGTGAACAACAGGGAGCACTCACACCGTATACATCACATCGGCCACAGCGAACGTCAGGTGAAAGGCGACGGGCCGCGAACGTATTTACGGTGCGAAAGACCGAAGCACCGACCTCAGAGTCCGAACGCGCCGTCGAGGGGGACATGGACGACGACAGGAATGCCGCCGACGACACGACGGCAGCACCGGACGCCGCGGCTTCCAAATGCGGACCGGCAGCGCCGACGCACCCACGCCGACCACCGCCGAAGTTGCCTGGGCACGAACCCACGGCCTTTCCGGCAGTAAGTCGTTGGTCGTCGCTGCACAGGGGGATTCCGACGCCGGCGGAGAGGGCAGTTGCAGTTATCTCGGCGAGTTCGACGATCTGAGACTTCAGCGCGACGGCGTCGACGGGAGACAGGAGCGCGTGGGCTCGGACGTTGCCCGCGTTGGAGTACTCCGAGGTGGCGTCCGGCAGCTCGATTCGGCCGAGGACGCCGGTCACGACGGTGTGCTCGGCGAATTGTTCAGCCACTTCGGCAAGTCGACCCGATCAGGTTCCCGGACAACAAGTTTTACTATCATGGTGGTGGCGAGGTCGGTCACTGGGGCCCCGAGTGTTTACAACGATGTCGGTGAGTCGACCGGTCGAAGGTCGTCGACTATTAAGGGCTCCCGTCATATCGGAGCGGCTTGATCGCACCGCGACGCGTCAGGGCATCAAAACGCTCCGTGTTGCCGGTACCTGCCCCCGGACGGTTTATCTCATGAGAAATTCAGGGTAGTGTGTCGTAGCTAACAGCGTCGCACGGCCGCTTACAAGGCGAGAAAGGGGTGATCGGTGTCATCTGTTGGATTGAGCGCATATGGAATGACGGGCACGGACCTGGTTGAACTCGCGGAGTGCGCGGACAAGCTCGGCTTCGACGCGCTTTGGCTCGGGGAGCATGTGCTCCGACCCCTCACTCAGAACAGTAGTCATCCATCGAATGGAACGACGCAGCATCACGCGGGGCCACTTGTCGACGAGGACACTGAGCTGACCGATCCGTGGGTAGTGCACGCGATGATCGCGGCGGTGACGACTCGCATCAAGCTCGGTACCGCCGTCTACGTTCTTCCCCTGCGGCACCCTCTGCAGACTGCTCGCACCACCATCACGGTCCAAGAGGTCAGCGGTGGTCGTGTGCTGTTCGGAGTCGGCGCCGGTTGGCTCGAGGAGGAGTTCGACGCACTGGGTATCCCATTCCGAACCCGCGTGTCGCGCACCGAGGAATGCATCGAGATCCTTCGCAAGGCCTGGTCGGGAAAGCCTTTCTCCCACGAGGGTAAGCACTTCCGTTTCGAGTCGGTGCAGCTGCACCTGCGTTCGGTCGACGTGCCCGTCATCTTGGGAGGCAACGGTCCCCAGGCCGTTGCCCGGGCGGCACGGCTGGGGGATGGCTGGTTCACTTCCGGCACACCGAGTTTCGACGAGTCTCTGCGGTTGGTGCGCGAAATCGGCCGACTCCGAGATGATGCCGGAAAGGCGGGACCATTCAAGTGCTATGTCAGGGTCGCGACGACCGCTCCGGACGAGCTGGAACGGTACCGCGATCACGGCATGTCCGATCTCGTGATCTGGGCAGACGCGTTCTGGGAGGGCCGCACCCTCGACGAGCGACGCGATCGCCTGGCTGCGCTGGCGGAACGCATGGGCGTCACGCCTGTGCCAGCTCAGTGAACCCTGAGTGCACGGGATGTCCGCACACGGGGTTCCGGGCGTCTTACGAGGTGGGTTGCATCCCACCTTCACACAAGATGAATACGCAGGTCCGGCGGTCGCCCGCCATCGCGTGGCCGGGCCGTTGAGATGGGGGAGAAGTGACGACTAAAGCGCTTCCAGGTAAATCGAAGACAGGCGACAACGGGTCCCGAGGCGAGGTGTCTCTGCTGCGGCCGCTGAAAGCCGCGGAGATCGTCGCGCGCACGATCGTCGGTGACATCCAAAGTAGCGGCTTATCCCCGGGAACGAGCCTGCCGTCAGAGGCTGCGATGCTCGAGCAGTACGGTGTCAGTCGTGAATCCCTGAGGGAGGGGCTGCGCCTTCTCGAGGTCCAGGGGATGATCACCATTCGCCGCGGACCAGGCGGCGGACCGATCGTCGGCGCCGTGGATGCCGCTCATCTGGGCAGGGTATCGGCCCTGTTCTACAACATGGCCGGTGCGACATATGAGGAGCTGTTCGAGGCATGGGTGTGGGCCGAGTCCGAGCTCGCAGAACGTGCGGCCCGGAACCCGGACGGGGAGCTGCGCGCCGCGCGAATGGAATCGTTCCTCTGCGAGCACGACGGCGGTGACGAAACCCTCGGCTCGTACCTCGAGGAACATGCGGGGTTTCATCGTGCGGTCGCCGAACTCGCAGGCAACCGCGTGCTCGCATTCAGTCTCCAAACCTACGGGCAGATCGTCACGCATCATGTCGCTGTCCTGGACGATCCGCGCAACCTGCGTGGCGTGTTGATCGACGACCACCTGCACATCGCCAGAGCCGTGTGCAACGGTCGTCCCCGACGGGCGCGCGAACTCATGCAGACACATCTCGGCGGAGTCGTGGATTACTGCCGCTCTCGTCTTGCGGTGCCACTCGATTCGCCGATTGAGTGGTTGTAGTTCGAATTCGGTGTCGTGCGGTGATCGCTTCCTGAAGTACAGATGAGCTAGCAGTAAAAAGCCGGCGGCACTTCCGTGCCGCCGGCTTCGTTGTGCTCGTTCGGGAGCGACGTCGGGTGCTGTCTCTGCCGGGCTCGGGCGGTTGCGTGGCCCTGTGGCAAATCATCATGAGAAAAGCGGCCGTTAGCACTTGACTTCCGAGTTCATCATGAGCAATATGAGCGTCAGTCGATGTCGTGATGTCAATCACAAGGTCGACCCTTGGGTCGATCTCGTTGCGAAACGGGACCCCCCTACCACACGAGCGCCGCACGGACAACGTGTCCGTCGCGGCAACGACACCCACGGCACAGAGCCCAGGAGGCGCACATGAAGCGGTTGGACGGCAAGGTCGCATTCATCACCGGAGCGGCACGCGGTCAAGGTCGGACACATGCCGTTCGACTGGCCCAGGACGGCGCCGACATCATCGCAATCGATCTGTGCCGGCAGCAGGACAACCTCGACTACTCGCAGGGAACCCCGGACGACCTAGCCGAGACGGTCCGCCTGGTCGAGAAGGAGGGCAGGAAGATCATCGCCCGCGCCGCCGACGTCCGCGATCTGACAAGGGTGCAGGAGGTGGTGGACGAGGCTCTCGCCGAATTCGGTCGTATCGACATCCTCGTGTCCAACGCGGGCATCTCCAACCAGGGTGCGGTCGTCGGCCTCACCGACCAGCAGTGGTCCGACATCCTCGACACCAACCTCGTCGGCGCGTGGCATGCATGCCGCGCGGTGCTACCGGCGATGATCGAGCGCGGGGACGGCGGCTCCGTAATTTTCGTCAGTTCGACCGTCGGCCTGCGCGGTGCGCCAGGGCAGTCCCACTATGCGGCATCGAAGCACGGCCTCCAGGGGTTGATGCTCTCCCTCGCGAATGAGGTCGGGCCGCACAATATTCGGGTCAACTCCGTCAACCCGGGAGCGGTCAACACCCCGATGGCAATCAACGAGAACCTGCTGAAGATGTTCCTTCCGCATCTTGAGAGCCCCACTGCCGACGACGCTGCCGAGCTTTTCTCCGAATTGACCCTCCTCCCCATTCCGTGGGTCGAACCAGAGGACGTCAGCAACGCAGTCGCATGGCTCGCATCCGATGAGGCCAGGTTCATCCACGGTGTGGCGATTCCGGTCGACGGCGGCCAGTTGGCGCGAGCATAGGGGATCGCGATGACAAAGACGATCTCGATTGATCACGAATACTGCCAGGCGCATGGCCGTTGCTACGCGCGATTTCCCGACCTGTTCGACGTCGATGCCGAGGGCAAAGGTGTGGTGAAAGGCGACGGAGTACTCCCGGAAGGAATTACAGAGACTGAAATTTCAGGTGTCTGTCCAGAAGCTGCAATCACGGTGTCGTGAGAAAGAAGAATCGGAAATGACCGAGCAAATGCAGTCCCCGGCGCAGAAGTTGTCCGGGTGCCCCATCGATCTGTGGTCGGGCGAGTTCAACGAGAACTTCTGGCCGGAGATCAACCGCATGCAGGCCGGCGACGAACTTTCCGTCCACACCCAGGGTGAGACGCCGTGCTACGTCGCCACCCGCTACGAGGACGTGTTCAAGATCCTGCGGGACTGGAAGCGATTCTCCTCGGAATACGGTGTCGCGATCCTCGGGCACGACAACCGCGCGGAGCCGCCGAAGAACGAAGGCCGTTTCCTGCCTGAAGATCTCGACCCACCCGCCCAGACAGACTGGCGCAAGCTTCTCAATCCCGAACTGACAGAGGAAAGAATGAGCCGGTTCGTGCCGGCCATCACCCAGGAAATCGACTCCTTCCTGGATGCGGGCATCGAGGCCGGCAGTTTCCGCGTCATGGAGGACTTCCTGCGCCCGCTGCAGCTGCGCGCAGTCTTCTCCAATCTGCTCAACCTCGAGGGCGACCGTATCGATGACTGGATGAAGTGGGCCCACGACATCTTCGTCGGCGAGACGGCCGAGGAAGCGGAGACCGCATTCGTCAGCCTCTACACCGCGATCGAGGTACTGGTTCGCGAACGGATGGCGTACCCGATAGAAGATGACTTGGTCAGCTTCGTGTGCAAGGTGGACGAGATCGACGGTCGCGAACCCACTCTCGCCGAGCGCATCGCGGTGGTTCTACCGCTGTCCATCGCCGGCCTGGAATCAACCGGCACCGTGCTCGGCGGCACGATCCATCATCTCGCCACGCATCCGGATGATCTCGCCGAACTTGTTGCCGACCCGTCGCTGGTGCCGAACGCGGTGGAGGAGGGACTGCGGATGTTCGCGAACGTGACTGTCCTGCAGCGCACCACGACTTGCCCGGTCACCGTCGGCAGCACCGATCTCGAGGCCGACGCCAAGGTGTGGACCTCGTACAACGGCGCCAACCGTGATCCCGCGAAGTTCCCCAATCCCCACACGTGGGATCTGCACCGCAAGGACACGAACCACCTCGCGTTCAGCATCGGCCCGCACCGGTGCCTGGGATCGAACTTCGCTCGGGTGATGATGACCCGGGTCCTCGAGCGAATGGTCGAAAAGATGCCGCGTTTCACCCTCGCTGAGGGGCAAACGGTGCAGTACCACTCGATGCCGACCCGCGGCATCCACGAGTTCACCCTCACCGTTCACCCGTGATCGACACGACCACCAAAGGATAGAATCATGAGTAACACGAACTCCGACGAACTGCTCGGCCTCGCGCACAGTGTGGTCGATGCCTGGAACCGCCTCGACATGGACGCCCTCCGAGACCTCGTCCACGAAGACGTGGTGGTTGTGCACCAGAACCGCGGCGTCGCTGCGACGGGGCGAGACCTGATGCTTCAGACCGTGGAGCAGATGAGTGAGGTCTTCCCCGACCGTGCCATCGGACAGACGACCCGATGGGCGACGACCGGCAACTCGGTCATGCGGGAGACCACCTGGCAGGGCACCGCCACGGCCGACGTACCCGGATTCGGCAACAAAGGTGAATTCTGCAAGCTGAACGTGCTGTCGATCATGACCTTCGAGAACGGTCGGCTGACGGAGTGGTGTGACTACGGATAACCGCCGCAGTGCCTGGCGTACCGGATGCGGTGCGCCAGGCGCAGTCCCCTCAGCTCGACCAATTCGGAAGTGAACAAATGGATCTCGAACTGCGCGTCGATCAGCGCTGCACCGTCGCCGACGGAATCATCGAGTTGACCCTGGTACGCCCCGACGGCGACGTCCTCCCGCCGTGGGAGGCCGGTGCACACATCGACCTCGAGCTGGGTGACCTGCTCCGGCAATACTCGCTGACCGGGCTCGAGGCTCGGGACGACCGCTGGCGCGTGTCGATCCTGCGTGAACCGGACAGCCGTGGCGGATCCCGCTACGCACACGACTCCCTGCAGGAAGGAGCAACGGTCCACGTCTCGGTTCCGCGCAATCACTTCCGGCTCGACGCCAAAGCACCACAGGTGTTGTTCGTGGCGGGCGGAATCGGAATCACCCCGATCCTTCCGATGATCGCGCAACTCGAGGCGGCGGGCACCCCGTGGAGCCTGTTCTACTGCGGCCGGTCTCGGACGAGCATGGCCTACCTGGACGAGCTCGCGAAGCTCGGGGACCGGGTGAGCATCCGGCCCGACGACGAGTTCGGAATTCCGGACCTCGACAGCGTGGTGTCCGCAACGGATGCCGACGCGGTGGTGTATTCGTGCGGACCCGAGGGTTTGCTGTCCGCGCTGGAAATCTGCTGCGCTCACCCGATACACACCCGGACGCTTCATGTCGAGCGATTCGTGCCGAAGGTCGTCGAACTGACGGAACCGAACCACGACTTCGAGGTCGAATTCGCCCAGAGCGGTGTCACCGTTACGGTACCGGCGGGCCGGTCGATCCTCGAGGTCGCAGACGAGACCGGCGTCGACATCATCTCCTCGTGCAGCGAGGGCACGTGCGGAACCTGCGAAACACCGGTACTGGAAGGTGTCCCCGACCATCGGGATTCGGTGCTGACAACGGAGGAACAGGCGTCGTGCACCACGATGATGCCCTGCGTGTCACGGGCCAAGTCGCCGCGCCTGGTACTCGACGTCTGACGACCTCCGGCCCCATGATAAGACAAGAGGAAGACAGCATGACCAACGAACACCACACCCTGGCGCTCGACGGGCAGCGGGCATTGATTACCGGGGCGAGTGAGGGCATCGGCCTCGGAATAGCCCAGGCCATGGTCCGCGCCGGAGCAGACGTCATGATCGCCGCCCGCCGCCGGCCCCAACTCGAGGCCGCGCAGAAAGAACTGCAGAACCTGGCCCACCCGGACCAGAACATCGAGATCGTCGAGGTCGACATCCGGCAACCGGAGTCGGTTGCCGCAATGTTCGAACGCGTGGATTCGGAGTTCGGCGAACTCAACATCTTCGTCGCGAACGCGGGCAGCGGATCGATGGTTCCGTTCCTGGAGATGACCGAGGAAATCTGGCAGTCCACGCTCGACCTGAACCTCAATGGCACCTTCCGGTGCTGCCACCAGGCCGCCACCCGGATGGCGACGCGTGCGGACAGGCAACAGAACGCGGCCATCCTCGTCGTGTCGTCCGTGCGAGCTCTGGGGACCCGGCCAGGCACGATTCACTACGCCACGACGAAGGCCGGACTCAACCAGTTCGTTCGTGTCGCCGCCTATGAACTCGCCGGAGCCGGGGTTCGGGTCAACGCACTCTCACCGGGCATCACGGCGACGCCGATGGCGCTCGAACGCAACCCCGAAACGTTTGCCAAGATGGCGGCAACGGTCCCGCTGGGCCATGCCGGCAGCGTCGAGGACATGGGTGCGGCCGCGGTCTACCTGAGCAGTCCGGCCGCCGGATTCGTCACCGGTGTGAACCATATCGTCGACGGCGGCGAATCGCTGTACTGAACCCGCCGATCCGGGCCCCGGGCCCGGGAAGGGAGAATCATGGCAACCGACCGAAACAATTTGCGCGGCAAAGTAGTTCTGATTACCGGTGGAAGCCGGGGCCTGGGTGCCGAGATGGCGTGGGCATTCGCGGAGGAGGGCGCCTCCGTCGTCGTCGCCAGCAGGAAGGAGCAGCCCTGCGTCGATCTTGCCGCGGAGATCGCGGCGAAGACCGGCGTCGAAACAATGGGTATCGGTGCCCACGTAGGTGACTGGGATGCGCTGCCGGTACTCGTGGATACGGTGTACGAACGGTTCGGCCGACTCGACGTGCTGATCAACAACGCCGGGATCGCACCGCTCTACTCGAGTCTGGCCGAGGTCAGTGAGGGACTGTTCGACAAGATCATCGGAGTCAATCTCAAGGGACCGTTCCGGCTCAGTGCGCTTGTGGCCGAGCGCATGAAGGTCGCCGGTCAGGGCGCGATCATCAACATCAGCAGCAATGCCTCGGAGCGGCCGGCTCCGGAATATGTGCCGTATGGCGCGGCGAAGGCCGGACTGAACTCGCTGACGAAGGGGTTCGCGGCGGCATACGGACCTGAGGTGCGGGTGAACACGATCATGGCCGGGGCCTTCTTCACCGACATCAGCAAGGGGTGGGACGGTGAGGCGTTCGATGAGCTGGCGTCGGCATGGCCGATCGCCCGGGGTGGAAGTCCGAATGAGATCGTCGGTGCTGCAGTATATTTTGCCGGCGATGCATCGAGCTTCACCACCGGGACCATTCTTCCGGTGGACGGCGGACGGATGGCGGTAGGATGACGACGATCGCGATCCGCTGAGAAAGATTGCGACACAGAGGAACCCCGCACGCATCGGCCTGCGGGGTTTTTCTCGCGCTCAAGCTTGTGCTATTTCCTCATGATGTTTAAGCTGAAGTTGTGGGTGACGCGAATTACATCGGTTTTCGATGGAGCCCCACTCGGTCCACCTCTCGAGACACGAATTGGAACAGGAGGCACGTGGTGACTGCCATCGACGAGCCCACGCCGACGACTACCGGGCGGCGCCCGGGAACCCGGGTGGGTCCACTCACCGGAGTGCGCGTTGCCGACTTCTGCTGGATGGGGGTCGGGGCGGTGGCGACCCGGATGCTTGCCGACTTCGGGGCGGAAGTCATCAAGATCGAATCGCGGAATCGCCTCGACATGCCCCGTCGTCTGCCGATCTACAAGGGCGAGGTCCGCTCATACGGCGAGGAAGACCCGAACCCGGACCCGAACAAGGGCGGTTTGTTCAACAACTACAGCCGCAACAAGCTGGGCGTCACAATCAACATGAAAACTGAGCGGGGCCAGCACCTGGTCCGACAACTCATCGGTGCCAGCTCGGTGGTGACCGAGAACTTCGCGCCCGGCGTCCTGGAGAAGTGGGGTCTGACCTACGACGCGCTGAGAGAAATCACGCCGGAGGTGATCCTCGCTCGGATGAGCGGGTACGGGCACAGTGGGCCCCACCACAAGTACAAGAGCTACGGCCCTGTCGTTCAAGCGGTTTCCGGCCTGTCGTTCATCTCGGGGCTTCCCGACCGGGAACCATCCGGATGGGGCTTGTCCTACATGGATAACCAAGCGGCCTACCATAACTCGGCCGCGGTCCTCATGGCGATCCTGCAGCGCAACATCACCGGCAAGGGTCAGGAGATCGATGTGTCCGCCGTGGAAGCCGGAGTCAACCTCATCGGCCCGGACCTGCTCGATGTCGCGGTCAACGGTGTCGCGACGCGGCGGCCGGGGTACCCGGCGGGAAACCGACTCGTCCACCCGTCCGCGGCGCCTCACGGCGTGTACCCGGCCAAGGGGGAGGACACCTGGGTCGCCGTCGCGGTCTTCGACGACGATCAGTGGCAGCGCCTCGTCGACGTTCTCGGCCGACCCGACTGGGCGATCGCCCCGGAGTTCGCGGACCTGCAGGGACGGTCCTCTCGACAGGACGAACTCGATGCACGGCTGTCGCAGTGGACGATGCTGCGACCGGCCCACGAGACGATGCACCTACTGCAGCACGCGGGAGTTCCCGCAGGAGCGGTGCAGAACTCCCGAGACCTGGCGGAATCGGACCCACAGATTGCGGACCGCGGCACCTTCTTCGAACTCGACCACCCGGTGATCGGCGTCGCGAAGTTCGAGGGGACCCCGATCCGGTTCACCAGCACCGTGCAGCAGAACTGGCGGTCTGCACCGCTGCTGGGCGAGGACAACGACTACGTGTTCGGCGACATCCTGGGCCTCGGCCACGAAGAGATCGCCGACCTGACCGCAGAAGGTGTGATCTGATGGAACTGGCATTTACCGGGCTCCGAGTCGTCGAGATCGCCGATGACCCGGCAGGCGAATACGCCGGGAAGTTGCTGGCCGATCAGGGTGCCATCGTCGTGAAGGTGGAACCGGTGGGCGGCGCCACCAGCCGGCACGTCGGCCCCTGGGCGCACGGTGTCGAGGACCCCGACCACAGTCTGACCTTCTGGACCTACAACACGTCCAAGCAGTCGGTGGTGCTGGCCGACGACGATCACGGCCGCGCCGCGCGCGCCGCACTCATCGCGGAGGCAGACATCGTGCTGACCACCGGCCGGCCCGCGGATCTCGCCGCAGCCGGCCTCGACCTCGACGCCCTGTGCGCGGAGCGCAGCGACCTGATCGCCCTGTCGATCTCCCCGTTCGGACTCACCGGCCCATGGGCGAACTACCTGAGCTCCGACCTCATTGGGTTAGCAGCCGGGGGGCTCCTCAACAGCTGCGGATACGACGATCACTCCATTCCGCCGATCCGGCCCGGTGGCAATCAGGGCTACATGACGGCGGCCAGCTACGCCCTGTGCGGGGTGGTGCTCGCCCTGATCGAGCGACAACACACCGGGCGCGGCCAACTGATCGATGTGTCGATGCACGAATCGATCGCAGTGACCGGCGAACTCGCAAATCCGTACTGGTTCTACCCCCAGGCCGTGGTCAAGCGTCAAACCTGCCGGCACGCGCAACCCTCACCGACTCAGCCCGCGCTGTTCCAGTGCGCCGACGGGGTGTGGGTCTACTTCGCCCTCATCCTCGCCGACCAGTTCGCGTGGAAGGCACTCACCGCTTGGATGGACGAGACGGGACTCGCTGCGGACCTCACCGAGGAGGCCTACGAATCCCTCGCCTACCGGCAGGACAACTTCGCGCACATCCAAGGCATGCTCGAGGCGTTCTTCATGATCCATGACTCCGAAACGGTCTACCGCGACGGCCAGCGGTGGGGACTGCCGATCGGGCCGTTGCGCGCGCCGGAAGAGGTGCTGGCCGATGAGCATCTCGCGGCCCGGAACTTCTTCGTCGACGTGACGATGGCAGACGGCAGCACGGCCCGGTTCCCCGGATCGCCCTATCGATTCTCCAATGGCTACGGCGACCCGACCCGACCCCCGCTGCTCGGCGAACACACCGAGGCGGTGCTCTCCCATGACTGACCTGTGGCAGCGAGACGCGTGCGCGATAGCCGGCGTCGGCGAATCCGAATACTCGAAGGACTCGGGTACCAGCGTGACCGCCCTAGCGGCCGAAGCCGCGCTGGCGGCGCTCACCGACGCCGGCGTGGACCCCGCCGACGTCGACGGCGTGATCCGCAACGACATGGACCTGGTGTCGTGCGCCGCGTTGGCCGACGCCATCGGCGCCCGCAACCTCACCTACTACGGCGAGGCCGGTCCCGGCGGATCGGGGCCCGCGGCCATGGTCGCCCAGGCCGTCGGCGCCGTCATGAGCGGCCAAGCGAGCACCGTCGTTGTCTTCCGTTCCCTGAACGGGCGCTCCGGCAACCGTTTCGGGCTGTCGTCACAGCTGGCGAAGACCACCGGGGGAGCGGAGACCATGACCGAGTTCTTCGCCCCCTACGGCCTGCTCTCACCTGGTCAGTTCTTCGCACTCCTCGCGCAGGAGTACATGCGCAAGACGGGCACGACATCCGAGCAGCTGGGACACATCGCGCTGGCGGCGCGTCGACACGCCAACAACAACCCGCGGGCGCAGATGCATGCCCGCAAGATGACCCTGGACGACTACATCCACTCGCGCATGTTGTCCTCACCCCTGCGGTTGTTCGACTACTGCCTCGAGACCGACGGGGCCGCCGCGGTGGTGGTGACCAGCACCGAGCGCGCCCGGGATCTGCGCCAGAAGCCGGCGCTGATCCGGGCCGCCGCCATGGCCAGCGGTCCCCGCCCCCAGCCGGGGCAGATGTATCCCGTCCTGATGCGAGAGGACCCGTTGGACATGCCGTCACGGTACTGCGCCGAAACGCTGTATCGCCGTGCCGGTCTCGGTCCGTCGGACATCGACTCGGCTCAGTTGTACGACTGCTTCACCATCACCGCCCTCCTCCAGGTCGAGGACTACGGGTTCTGCCGCAAAGGGGAAGCCGGGGAGTTCGCCGCCTCCGGCGAACTCGAGATCGGAGGATCAATGCCGTTCAACACCAGCGGAGGTCACATGTCCGAGGGATACATCCACGGGATGAACCACATCGTGGAGGGAGTCCGCCAGATCCGCGGAACCTCGAGCAACCAGGTCCCGGACGCCTCGGTATCCCTGGTGACCTCCGCCCCACCACCGTCGACCTCGGCACTGATCCTGGTGGCATCATGAGTGCCCGCCTGGCTCCGACCGTCGTCGACCCCGCATCCAGGGGGTTCTTCGTCGCAGCCGCGGAGGGCAGGCTCGCCGTGCTCACGTGCACCCGTTGCGGTGGCCGCACCCACCTCCCGCGACCCTGCTGCGTGCATTGCGGCGCGCACGGGATGGAGTGGCGTGATGTCACGCCCCGCGGTCGCGCGCGATCGTGGACCGTCGTCGAGCATCAGGTGCACCCGTTATTTCCCACCCCGTACACCGTGGTTCTCATCGATATCGACGACTGCCCCGGTGTCCGCATGATCGGATACCTGCCGGGCCGGGCCGACCTGGACGAGAACACCGTCCTGCACGCCGACTTCGAGGACCTGGGGCACGATCCCGAGGGGAACCCGACCGTCCTGCCACGGTGGAGTGCGGAGGGGGCTCAGTGACTACCGGAAGCGCGGCGGAGCCGCAGTTGGAACTGGCGCCGGTGCGTGCCGGCGAAGAACTCGACTGGGAGAGCCTGCAAGGGTATTTGCGACAGCACCTTCCGGAACTGGGCGGCGAGTTCTCGGTGCTCCAGTTTCCCCGGGGCTCAGCCAATCTCACGTATCGGGTCACCGTGGGTGACACACCGCTCGTGGTCCGTCGCCCCCCGTTCGGGAAGCTGGCGCCCGGTGCCCACGACATGGGCCGGGAATACAAGATTCTGTCCCGGTTGTACACGGCATATTCTCGCGCTCCGCGGGCACTGCTGCACTGCGCGGACCCCGCCATCATCGGCGCCGAGTTCCTCGTCAGCGAGTACCGCGAGGGAATAGTGGTGTGGGATTCGATCCCGGAGTCCATGAGTACCGTCGGCGACGCCGGTGTGCGGATCGGTCTGGCGGTGATCGATGCCCTGGCCGATCTGCACGAAATCGATCCTGTCGCGGCCGGACTGGAAGACCTCGGTCATCCCGAGGGATATCTGGAGCGTCAGCTGACCGGGTGGCAGAAGCGATGGGCGGCGGTCGAGGCCGAGGTCGGCGACGAGGACACGGTAAAGCTGGTTCGGGACGTCACAATTCGCCTGACGGCCCGCACACCGGTCAGTCAACGCAGCGGCATCGTGCACAACGACTACAAGGTCGACAATTGCCAGTTTGCTCCGAGCGATCCCGATCGGGTCACTTCGGTGTTCGACTGGGACATGGCCACAGTCGGTGACACCCTCGTGGATCTGGGAACGTTGTTGAACTACTGGCCCGACGACACGGTGGAACCGGGGTCGGACGCGGCATTCACCGCGGTGCCAGGAATGCACGCGCTGGGCCTGCCGTCCCGCCGCGCCGTTATCGAGCAGTACGCCCACCGCAGCACCCTCGATCTCGACGACATCCACTGGTACGAGGCTTTCGGCTGCTGGAAGACGGTCGTCATTCTGCAGCAGCTCTACGCACGATTCGTGCGAGGGGAAACCATCGACGCACGGATGGGTGAACGGGGTGCAGCCGTTGCGCCCCTGGCTCGGCGGGCTCGGGACCTGCTGGCTTGATTCGAGCCGGTGCCCACACCCCGGGCGTCGGAGACGCCCGGCTTCCGCGTTTTTGTGTTTCGCCCGCACACTGTGCGGGCAGAGAGAAGGTGCCAGATGCGAGATCACACACTCGAGGAGTTCCGTACCGCAGCGCGGGACTGGTTGGACCGGTCGGGAGTGCCCAGGTGCAGCGCTGCGGGGGCGGGGGTGCCGGTGTGGGGTGAGGGTTCCGATGATGTGTCGGTGTTCCACGATTTGTCGTTCGAGGCGGAGAAGGCACTGCTCGACCGGTTACGGGAATGGCAGCGGACCAAATTCGAGGCGGGGTACGGGGCGTTGACGTGGCCCGAGGAATTCGGTGGTCGTGGACTTACGCCGGAGTTCGAGGATGCATTCGTCGCCGAGGAGCGTGCCTTCGACACCGGTGGTGCGCATGAATTGTTGTCGGTCACTCTCCATCTGATCGCGCCGACAATTCGGTTGCTGGGCACCGCGGAGCAGCGGCAGCGGTTCATCGAATCGTTTCTGAGCGGGCGGGAGCTGGCGTGTCAGCTGTTCTCCGAGCCGGGGGCCGGTTCGGATCTGGCGTCGCTGGGAACGCGGGCGGTGCGCGATGGTGACGACTGGGTGATCAGTGGGCAGAAGGTGTGGACGTCGGGTGCGCAGTTCGCGCAGTGGGGTGAGCTCATCGCGCGAACCGATCCGGGGGTTCCGAAGCATCAGGGGATGACGGCGTTCCTGGTTCCCCTGGATCTGCCGGGGATCGAGGTCCGCCCGTTGCGGCAGATGTCGGGCGGGACCAGCTTCAACGAGGTGTTCTTCGACGAGGTACGCATTCCGGACAGTCAGCGACTCGGCAACGTCGGGGAGGGGTGGAAGGTGGCGTTGACCACCCTGGGTTTCGAACGTGGTGCCAGCTCGTCGACCGCCGGGGTGGGTGGCAGTGTGCTCCAGACGGTCGGTTTGGCCGGCTTTACCGGCGCGGACCGTGACCCGGTACTTCGGCAGCAGCTCGCGGAGGTGGTCATCGCGCATCGGTTGGGGGAAATCGCCCATGCCCGTGACGAGCACGCCCGTACGCGCGGCGAACCTCTGGGAGCGGTCGGTTCGATCCGCAAGATGCAGTGGGTCAGCCGGATGCGGGGCATCTCGGATTTCGTCGCTGCGGCGCTCGGGCCGCGGCTGGTGGTCGACTCCGGCGAGTGGGGCACCTTCGCGTGGGGTCGGCACGTGCTCGGGGTGCCGGGATACCGCATCGCGGGCGGGTCGGACGAGATTCAACGCAACATCATCGCCGAACGCCTGCTCGAGCTGCCTGCCGAGCCGCGTACCGACCGCACTACTGCGTGGCGTGAGAGCCGACGCTGACGGGTGGATGCGGTGTGCGCCGGCACACCGCACACGCAACGAAAATCAACACTTGCCCATTTTCCTCATGATGAATACAGTGAGCGGTATTGGGTGTGATCCGCATCCCACCCCGACCGACGGGCGTCAGCCGTCACCAGGGCGTGACGCCGCTTCCCGGGTCACCTTGTCCACCCCGTCATCGCGCCGCAGGCGTACCAGGAAAGGAAGGACGTGAAAGCGATGCCGTACCGACTGATCGACCGGACCCTGTTCTCGAACGATATCGACACCGGCGCCGGAACCGATCCCGCGCTGTGCGGGAGTCGATGCGAGGATTGCGCGACAGTGGTTTTCCCTTTTCATGACGCGTGTCCACGGTGTAGTCGCACGAACACCCGCCCACACGAATTGCCTCGCGAAGGAACACTGTGGGCTTTCACCGTGCAGGGATTCGAACCGAAGCCGCCGTACCGCTCCGACGGAGGATCGTTCACTCCCTACGGAGTGGGATACATCGATCTCGGAGACGTCCTGGTCGAATCCATCCTGACCGAGAACGACCCAGATCGCCTGCAGAACGGGGACCGCTACGGACTTCGGTTGATCCCGGCGTTCACCGATCCCGACGGGACGACGGTACTCACCTTCGCTTTCGCCCCGATCGACGCGGACCGGGAGGGTGCGTGATGAGTTCGAACGACGTCGCCATCGTTGGCATCGGAATCCACCCGTTCGGCCGGACGCCGGGTGTCAGTGGGCGCTCGCAGGGCGCGCACGCGGCCCGGCAGGCCCTCGCCGATGCCGGGGTGAAATGGGAAGATATCGAGTTTGCCTACGGAGGAAGCTATTCCGCCGGTGACGCGGACACGCTTGTCTCAGAGCTCGGGATGACCGGACTGCCGTTCATCAATGTATCGAACGGATGCGGGACGGGCGGATCGGCGTTGACGTCGGCACGGCATGCGATCCTCTCCGGTGCCCATGATCTCGGCATGGTGGTCGGTTTCGACAAGCATCCTCCCGGCGCATTCAACGAGGATCCGTTGAATCTGGGGCTCGGCGCCTGGTACGGCGAGACCGGAATGATGGTCACCACCCAATTCTTTGCCATGAAAATCCAGCGCTACATGCGCACGCACGGCATCGACCCCTCGACCCTCGCCGAGGTGGCAGCCAAGGCATTTCGCAACGGCTCACTCAACCCCCACGCGTGGCGCCGCAAGCCGCTGTCGGTCGACGAGATCGCCGCCGCACCGATGATCAGCTACCCACTCACCCAGTACATGTTCTGTTCTCCCGGGGAAGGGGCAGTGGCACTCGTGCTGGCGCGAGCGGACCGCGCGAAACAGTACACCTCGAATCCGATCTACCTGCGGTCGTGCGAATTCCGGTCGCGCCGATTCGGATCTTTCGAGGTGTACAGCCCATGGACGTCGCCGACCGTCGCGGACGGTCCGACCGTCGAAGCCGCAGCGGCAGCCTTCGACGCCGCCGGAATCGGCCCGGAAGACATCGATCTGGCACAGATCCAGGACACCGAATCCGGCGCCGAAATCATGCACATGGCCGAGACCGGCCTGTGCGAGCACGGAGAGCAAGGCGCGCTGATCGCCGCCGGCGCCACGGAGATCGGTGGCCGGCTCCCGATCAACACCGACGGTGGTGTCCTCGCGAACGGCGAGCCGATCGGAGCGACCGGATTGCGTCAGGTGTACGAAAACGTCCTGCAATTGCGCGGTCAAGCCGGGGAGAGGCAAATTCCGGGGTCGCCGCGGGCCGCTTTCACCCACGTATACGGTGCCCCCGGCATCAGCGCCTGCACCGTGCTCACCCGCTGAGCCCACAGAAGAGAGAGACCACCATGAGCTGGGGATTCGAACCCGACGACGACTACCGCAAAGATCTGGACTGGGTCGAGGACTTCGTCACCACCGAGATCGAGCCGGTCGACCGCGTCGTCGAGCACGCCTGGAACGTCAACGATCCGGTCCGCAATTCGCTGATCAAACCGCTCCAGGCGCAGGTCCGCGAACGCAACCTGTGGGCCTGTCACCTCGGTCCCGAACTCGGCGGCCCGGGCTACGGGCAGCTGAAACTCGCGCTGCTCAACGAGAAACTCGGCCGCACCCACAGCGGCCCGGTCGTCTTCGGCTGTCACGCCCCAGATTCGGGCAACGCGGAGATCCTCGCGCACTACGGGACCGAGGAACTCAAGAAGCGTTACCTCGAGCCGCTGCTCGAGAACGACATCGTCTCGGCCTACTCGATGACCGAGCCGCAGGGTGGCTCGGACCCCACGGCCTTCATCACCCGTGCCGACCTTGTCGGAGACGAATGGGTGATCAACGGAGAGAAGTGGTTCTCCTCGCACGCGAACTTCGCATCGTTCCTCATCGTGATGGCAGTCACCGATCCGGGCGCCGACCGCCACCAGCGGGCGTCGATGTTCGTGGTTCCCTCCGACACCCCTGGAATCGAAATCATCCGCAACGTCGGTGTGTCCGGCCACGAAAGCCTCGGCGGTACCCACGCCTACATCCGCTACACCGACGTCCGCATCCCGAAAGACCACCTGCTCGGCGACCGGGGCCAGGGATTCGCCGTGGCCCAGACCAGGCTCGGCGGCGGACGAATTCACCACGCGATGCGCACCGTCGGTCTCGTCCAGCAATCGCTCGACATGATGCTCGAGCGCGCCGTATCGCGACAGAGCCGCGGTGGCACGCTCGCCGATCACCAACTCGTACAGGAGATGATCGCCGACTCCTGGATCCAGCTCCAGCAATTCCGCTTGCTGGTTCTGCAGACCGCATGGAAGATCGACAAGTATAACGACTACCGCAAGGTCATCGTCGACATCTCCGCCGTCAAGGCCGCGATGCCGAAAGTGCTGCTCGACGTCGCCGGCCGCGCAATACAACTGCACGGCTCCCTCGGAATCTCCACCGAGATGCCCTTCGGTACCTGGGTGATGGAAAGCTTCCACATGGCACTTGCCGACGGAGCCACCGAGCTCCACAAGATACAGGTCGCCAAGCAGTTGCTGCGCGGCGTCAAACCGGCCCCGGGACTGTTCCCGTCCGGCCATCTGCCCGCCCGCCGGGAACAGGCACTGACAAAATTCCGCGAACTTCTCGCGGACGACGAGCTCCTCCCGAGCTGACACCCGTGCGAGCAAACCTCCAGTCCTTCAGAAAGTAGACGAGACATGAAACCGGGAACCAAACTCCGTAGCACCGTGTGCGACACGTCCGTGGTCATCGTCCGGCCGGCCGGCGACCTGGTCATCGACTGCGGCGGTCACCCGATGATCGACGCCGCAGACCCCGACACTGGCGCCGGCCAGCCCGCCGCCGGACTCACCGACGGCACCCTAGTCGGAAAGCGATACGAAGACCAGGACACCGGGCTCGAGGTGCTGTGCGTCAAGGCGGGCGTGGGATCACTCACCGTCGACGGCCGTCCGCTCACGCTCAAGTCCTCGAAGCCCCTCCCGTCTTCGGACTGAGGACAGACCGATGAATCTCACCATGCTCCTCGAAATGGCCGCCGACACCGGACCCGACCGTGTCGCCGTCGGATCCCGCGACGGCGGGGTGACCTACCGCCAACTGCTCGACCGAGCCCGGACCCTGGCCGCGCAGTTGACAGTGTCCGAACATCGGCACGTCGCGCTTTTGGACCTCAACACCCCGGCCGTTCCGGTCCTCCTCTTCGGAGCGGCCGCCGCCGGGCTGCCGATCGCACCACTGAACTACCGGCTCACCAACCAACAACTCGACGAGGCCGTTGGTCGGCTCGCCCCGGCGACGGTCGTGACCGGCGCCGACACGGCCAGTCGCCTCACTCCGCGGGCAGACCTGGTGATCCGCCGTACCGACGACGTCATCCGCGAGGCAGCGTCGAGTGCCGCCGAGGCCGACCTGCCCTTCGTGGACCCGGACGACCCGGCCGTGCTCCTGTTCACCAGCGGGACCACGGGAGCACCGAAGGCTGCACTCCTGCGCCACCGGCACCTCACTAACTACATCGTGAGCACCGTCGAGTTCTGGAACGCGGACGAGGACGAGGCCATCCTGGTCTCGGTTCCGAACTACCACATCGCCGGCATCAGCTCGATCCTCAGCTCCGTGTACGCGGGACGCCGCATGGTTCAGCTGCCGTCATTCACGCCCGAGGGTTGGGTGAAACTTGCTGCCGCCGAGAGAATCACCCAGGCCATGGTGGTCCCGACCATGCTCGGCCGGATCCTCGACGTTCTGGAAGAAACCGGAACATCGCTGCCGACGCTGCGCGCACTGTCCTACGGCGGCGGCCGGATGCCCCAGCAGACCGTCGAACGCGCGATGACGCTGCTTCCGCACGTCGACTTCGTCAACGCCTACGGCCTCACCGAAACAAGCTCGACGATCGCCGTCCTCGGCCCGGACGATCACCGCGCCGCGCTGAACAGCGACAGCCCCGAGATCCGGGCCCGTCTCGGGTCGGTCGGACGGCCGCTGCCCTCGGTGGAGGTGGAGGTCCGGGACCACAATGGCTCCCCGGTCTCGGCCGGGGAGTTCGGTGAGGTGTTCGTTCGCGGCGAGCAGGTCGCGGGCGAGTACACCTCCCACAGCGCCCTCGATTCCGACGGCTGGTACCCGACGCGGGACCGCGGTCGACTCGACGCCGAGGGCTTCCTGTTCCTCGACGGACGTGCCGACGATGTGATCGTCCGCGGTGGCGAGAACATCTCGCCCGGCGAGATCGAGAACGTCCTCGTCGACCATCCCGCGGTTGCCGAAGCCGCTGTCGTCGGTGTCGCCGACCCTGAATGGGGCGAGCGAGTCGAGGCGGTCGTCGTCGCCGCGCCCGGAACGGTCGTCCTGGAATCCGAACTGCAGGAATGGGTCCGCGATCGGCTGCGCTCGACGCGGGTACCGACACACGTCCACGAATGGGATGCACTGCCGTTCAACGAGACCGGAAAGCTGCTCCGGCGCGCATTGCGAGACGAACTGAATGCCCGCGCCCCGCTGCGAAAGGTGACCCGATGATCCTCAAAGAGGACGAGAACCTCGTGACACTGCGCGAGGTGGTCCGAGACTTCCTGGACGAAGGAGACATCACCGCCGCGCCCGAAGGCCAGCCGAGATGGGACCCGGCGCGATGGGCCCGCGCGTGCAAGGAACTAGGGCTCGCCGGCGTTGCGGAACCCGAAGAACTGGGCGGTGCCGGCATCGGCCCGGCGGGTCTGATGATCGTGCTCGAAGAAGCGGGACGGGTGCTTTCTCCCCTGCCGATCCTCAGCTCCGTCGTCCTCGGTCAAGGTCTGCTCGCCCGGGCCGGAGACTACCACGCCCGAGCCGAGATGCTCCCGGCGCTGCTCGACGGATCACGCACGGCGACAGTCGCACTCGGTGCGTTCGGTGACGGCGGTACCGGTTTCGAGGCCCTCGACGCCGCTGCGAACCCCGACGGAACCTGGACGCTCACCGGATTCACCTCGTACGTCCTCGACGGTGCCACCGCCGGATGGGTGTTCGTTCGCGCCCGCGCCGCAGACGGACCGAGACTGTTCGCGGTCGACACCGACGATCCCAATATCACCTGCACGGTCCAAGAGTCGATGGACCTCACCCGGGCTTTCGCCCGCCTCGATCTCGATCGGGCGTCGGCCCGTCCTGTCGGTGATCCCGGCATCGCAGACGCGGTCCTCGCCGATCTGCGACACCTTCTGACGATCGCGGTGGCGTCCGAACAATTGGGCGGTGCGGAAACGACCGTACGCATGGCGGTCGACTATGTGAAGGTGCGGGTACAGTTCGGCCGCGAGATCGGTTCGTTCCAGGCAATCAAGCATCGTTGCGCGGACCTGGCGATCGAAGTCGACGACGCTCGCTCCGCCGTCGCCTACGCAGTCTGGGCGCTGCAGGAAGGATCCGACCAGCTGGCGATGGCGGCATCGATGGCGGCCGTTGTGTGTACGCGTGCGTTTGTCGACGGCGCTCGGGAAAACATCCACCTGCACGGGGGAATCGGATTCACCTGGGAGCACTCGGCCCACCTGTACTTCCGCCGTGCCACCTCCGACGCCGCACTGTTCGGAGACAGCAACCACCATCGTGAGGCAGTACTCGACGCTGCCGGAATCTGATTCCTCCAATTTCGTATCAGGTCAAACGTGCTATCCCACGCTGCGGCGAGGGAACCCAGAACATACCGCGGCATCGGGAGTTGCGGTGATCGTGATCAGACCAGCCTCAGCGTCGACGACGATGTCGGATGCATTCGATGCCCCTATCGCTCCGCCGATATCAGTATGCCGTTGTTGGATAACTTTGAATCATACTGTGCCTGCTCGGTTTCCTTCAGTCAGGTGGTGGTGGACCGTCGCACACCGGGACGCGCCCTGGCCAAACGCCCTTCGAGTCGCGGGGTGTCCGCACCAAACACAATGCAAACGCGCGTATAGATGGATGGTCGGCGGTCACGTCTTAGCGCCGATACTGAATCCGGCCGCGGATAACGGTGCAGCGCAGGGACTCCGCATTGGGAGTGTCGAGTGCGTCAGTGAGTGAGCGGTCGAGCAGGACCAGGTCCGCGGGCTCTCCCACCATGACAGTGCGGGGCGGACCTCCGGGGCGATCGAGAGGGGGCAGGTACCGGTCGAATGCCTCTGTGGTGGTGATTCGTTCCTGCGGGCCGATGACGTCGCCGGTGGGTGCGCGGCGTGTGGTGGCGGCGGAGATTACCGCCCAGGGGTCGAGGGGGCCGTAGGGGGCGTCGCTCGACAATGCAAGGGGGACCGAGTGATCGAGTAGGGATCGGCAGCGGTACAGGTCCGGCAGATCCCTGGTCTCGACGCGGTCGAGATAATCGTCACCGCGATGCGCGAGGAACCCGGGTTGGGTGACGACGACCAACCGGAGACGGCGCAGCTCGTCGATGGATTCGGCCGGGATCAGCGCCCCGTGCTCGATGCGGTCCCCGGGCACGGTTCCGACATGGTCGAAGACCGCGAGCAGCAACAGCAGTGCCTCGCGGCTGACGCAGTGCACGGCCACCGGCCGTCCGCGGGTGTGGCTGTGTCGGATGGTGTCGGTGAGGGTGTCAAAATCGGGCAGGCCGGAGTCGGCGAGGACGATCTTGTACGGCCCGACGGTCACGGTCGCCGGTCGGCTATGGGACTCGTCATTCACGGGCGCGCCGAGGAGATGTAGTCGTTGCGGCAGGGCCCCGGAGCGGTGCGCGTCGATCAGCGCGGCCATCGAGTCCGCTGGAAGGTCGGGTGTGGCGTCGGTGACCCCGGTGACCCCGAACCGGGCCAGGTCCGCGCCCACCGTGTCGAGCGCCGGAGGACCGGCCGCAGGTAGTCGTTCGCGCAGCCACGCGTCTGCTCGCCATACCCGTCCGGTGGGGCGACCGGTGTCGTCGCGCTCGACTCCGGGCTGCTCGGCTGAGTCGAGCCCGACGAGGGCTGATGCTTGGGTGTTGAGGATCCACATTGCGCCGCTGCGGTGCTGCAATCGCACCGGTCTTTGCGCGTGCAGGCGGTCGAGGGCTGCGGCGTCGAGCAAGCCGGCGACCGTCTCGACGTAGCCGACCCCCCGAATCCACCCGTTCCCTGGTGCTGAAGCGAGGGCGCGGGCCAGGTCGTCGGGTGTCCGCACGTGCGGGGGGCCGCACCGAACGGAGGACGCGTCGGCGGCGATCGCGTGCAGGTGCAGGTGGTGATCGTGCAGTCCGGGCAGTAGCGCTCCGCCTCGGCCGTCGATCACCTCGGCACCGCGGGCGTCGAGTTCGATCCCGATCGCGGAGATGGACTCGTCGCGGATCAGGACGTCGCGCAGTCCGGCCGGAAGCTCGACTCCGCGCAGCAGCAGGGCTGTCATCGGGTGATTCCCAGCTCGGTGAGGACCGCGGTGGTGTCCCGGCCCGATTCGGCGACGTTCCCGCGTGGGGGGCGTGGTCGGGGTTCGGCGAGCTCGACCGTGACGGTTGGAGTGTCGACGTACCAGCGGCCTTGGGATCGATAGGGCTGTGCGACACCAGTGCCCGTACTCGTCAGGGTCGCGGCCACCACCGAGGACATGGCGACATCCCACAGCACCCCACCCCCGTCGGCGGGCGCGGACATCGCCAACGCTGCCGCCGTCAGCCCGGTGAGCGGGTCGGCGATCGCGTCACCGACGAAGACCGGGCCGCCGTGGGTGTAGCCGACGAGTCCGGCCGTGGCGGCGATGTCGTCCCCGAAACCGACCCGGTTCGAGGTGCGTCCGTGCGCGGTGATCGACACCCACGTCCCCCCGTTCGCGACGAAGTCGGCGGCGTCGAGACCGAATCCGATCAGGGCGCGTGGTCGGGAGGCCTCGATCACGATGTCGGCGGCCGCGACGAGCGTGGCGAGCGCGTTGCGGTCGCCGGGGAGGGTGGGGTCGAGCATCACCGAGTCGTGGCCGCCGTGCAGCAGGTGATAGAAGTCGGGGTTTCCGCGGCGCGCACCGTCCGGTCGGGACGGGGTCTCGACCTTGACCACGCGGGCACCGGCCAGACTCAGCAGATGCGCGCAGAGCGGTCCCGCCCACAACGCGCTGAAGTCGACGACCAGACGGCCGGACACCGGCCGCGGCGCGAGTGGCCGGTAGGGCTCCGGGGCCGGGGTCTGTGGTGCTGCGACGGGTCCGGCGGCCACCCCGAGCAGTTCGGCGCGCTCTTCGAGTTCGGACCCGGCGTGCTCGCGCAGCCAGGCCTCGACCGCCGGCCACGGGTCGTCCCCGATGTCGGCACCCACCAGGGCGCCCAGCAGCAGTGGGTCGTCGAGGCGGGCGCAGGAGACGGCGGCCCACCCGTCGGCCGTCGGCAGAAGCCGGCACGATCCCCCGGGCGATGTTGCTCCGGAACGGCGGTGCCCGGTGAAGGCGGCGCGCTCGGCGAGCAGTCGCGCACCGTCGAGGGCGACCGCGCCGCCGGTGACGTCGGCGATCCACGCGGTTCGCTCCCGTGCGACGGTTGCCGCGCGGCCCGGCGGAATCAGCAGGGGACCGTCGGGACGACCGGTGAGAGAGGCGATTCCGCTTTCGGCCCAATCTCGTATCGGGTCGGGGTGCACGGTGGTCCACACCCTGCCGATGCTACATTCCGCACAACGACTTCCAGGACGGCAAACTATGGACGCAGGCGTACGAACCATCACCGTGGCAGAGCTCGCGGACGGCGCCGCGGATACCCCCGTACTCGGCGACGCCGCCGCCCTGCTCGAACCCGTGCTGATTGTCGACCTCGACGACGCCGACGCCGACTCGGGAATGATCGCGAGGGCGGCCGCCCGGATTCCGGTGTTGGACAGGATCACCGTCGGTCGCTGCACGGGCGGTGTCCCGGCCGCGCTCGCACCGCTGACCGCCGCGCTGGACCTCACCTACGCCACGGGTCCGGATCCCACGGATCGCGCGGTGGTCGGCACCGAGAACGTCGATGCGACTGTGGCCGAGTTCGTGAACGGGGTGGCTCGGTGTCCGCAGTCGGCGCTGGTCGCCGCACAGGTCGTGCGGATCTCCCAGACGCTCCCGGTGCCCGAGGCGGTCGACGTCGAATCCCTTGCCTACTCCACCCTGCAGGGCGGCAGCGAGTTCAAAGGATGGCTGGACGAGCGCCGCACGCTCGGGCGGCCGCTGCCACCGCCGCCGGCCACGGATCCGGTGCTGATCGACCGCGACGGTGACACCCTGCGGATCACGCTCAATCGGCCGGAGCGCCGTAATGCGTACGGCACCGCGTTGCGCGACGCCCTGGTCGAGGCGCTGCGCCTGCCGCTGCTCGACGACACGATCGTGACGGTGGTTGTCGACGGCGCCGGCTCGTCGTTCTGTGCGGGCGGTGACCTCGACGAATTCGGCTACACCCCGGACACTGCGACCGCGCACCTGATTCGCACCCGCGGTGGTGCCGGCCGTTTGATGGCGCGGCTGGCGGACCGGACGGAGGTGCGGGTGCACGGCCACTGCGTCGGTGCCGGAATCGAGGTCCCGGCGTTCGCCGGTCGGATTGTTGCCGCCGCCGACACGATCTTCCGGCTACCGGAGGTCACGATGGGGTTGATCCCCGGCGCCGGCGGCACGGTGAGCGTGCCTCGCCGCATCGGACGATGGCGGGCGCTGCACCTGTTCGTCACCGGCGCCGCGCTGGAGGCCCCGCGCGCACTCGCGTGGGGACTGATCGACGAAATCTCTTGATCGAGTCGGCCGCCGTCAGTCATGCCGATCGGAGTCAGCATTCGCAGAGCCTCGAAGCATGTTGGCGTTTCTGCGCTTCCCTCCTTTTCGATTGAGTTTCGGAATCCGGCGGTGGGGTCACCGCGCGAGGAATTCGGCGGTGCATGACGTGGGGGAAGGAACACATAGATGGGGCCCACGAGACCGATGAGCGGTAGGTGCTATTTGTCCTGAAAGTGAGAGGGCGAAGGACCCGCAGTGCAGCACGCCGGCGGTCACGCGGCGGTTCTCGGTCCGTGCGGGCGAGGGCCAGGCGAGACACCAAAAGCTGCAAGCGGTACGACGCTTCGTACGGTCTTTCCGCAGTGGCACCTTTCAATGACGACTGTATGACAGCGAAGAAAGATGTCGCCGGTTGGTAGCCGTCGCTGCTTTTCAGCCGAAGGGTAGATTCACAATCGGGTTGACGTTGTGACGACGATCTCACTATGCGGTAATCGCTCCGCCGGGTCGTTCGTCACATCCCAGAACGTGCAGGCTGTCGGTGATGTGATGGTGAGGATGGTCGGTTGACGACACAACGAAACGACGCCGCCGTGAAACGCGAGTTGAGCGCGTCGGGGTTGACGGAAGCCTCCGAGATCGGCCGTGGCGGGTTCGGAGTGGTGTATCGGTGTTTGCAGCCGTCCTTGGATCGCACGGTCGCGGTCAAGGTGCTCATCGGCGCGATCGACGACGAGAATCGAATCAGATTCTTCAGGGAACAGCGTGCCATGGGTCGCCTGACCGGCCACCCGAACATTGTCAATGTCCTGCAAGTCGGTTCCACGACGAGCGGCCACCCGTTCATCGTCATGCCATATCACCCCATGGACTCGCTCGATACGCTGATCCGGAACGACGGCCCCCTCGCGCCAGATCAGGTGTTGAGACTCGGGGTCAGAATCGCGGGTGCAGTGGAGACCGCCCACCGACTCGGGATCCTGCACCGCGATATCAAACCCGGCAATATTCTGCTCTCGAGCTACGGCGAACCTGCGCTCACCGACTTCGGTATCGCACATGTTACGGGCGGTTTCGAGACGTCCAAGGATCTGATCACGGCTTCGCCGGCCTTCACGGCTCCTGAGATCTTGAGAGGAGATCCGCCGACCCCGGCGTCGGACGTGTATAGCATAGGCGCGACCCTGTTCTGTGCTTTGACCGGGCACGCAGCCTTCGAGCGCCGGTCGGGTGAGCAGGTGGTTGCGCAGTTCGTCCGTATTGCGAGACATCCGGTCCCTGATCTGCGGGAACGTGGAATTCCCGACGACATCGCCGTAGCCGTCGAACATGCCATGGCACGCGAGCCCCGAGACCGTCCTGGCAGTGCTGTCGAGTTCGGCGACGAGCTGCGTGCCATCCAGGCGCGGAATGGGCTCGAGGTGGACGAAATGGCGCTTCTGATGGAGCAGCGAGTGGCACCGCTCGGCCGGCGCGATGCGGTCGCGACAACATCCGGCGAGGAGAGCTCAGGTCACCGAACCGTACGTCAGAGTCGCGCGGGAAATCTCCCCCTCGAGTTGACCAGCTTCGTCGGGCGCCAGGACGAGCTGTCCGAAGCCAAGCGCATGTTCCACACTGCACGTCTGGTCACGTTGACGGGAATCGGAGGGGTCGGGAAGACCCGGCTCGGATTGCGACTCGCTGCAGACATGCGGGACGAGTTTCCGCACGGCGTATGGCTGGCGGAGTTCGGCGAGGTTCTGGACGAGTCGCTTCTCGTCGACGTCATTGCACGTGCGCTCGGTCTGAGAATCAGTCGTTCGGAGCCCATGGAGGAGATCGTCGAGTTCCTGATCGACCGGAAGCTGCTGATCGTCCTGGACAACTGCGAGCACGTGATTACGCCGGTGGCGCGGTTCGCGGAGACGGTTCTTCGGACCTGCCCGGACATCTCGATCTTGACGACGACTCGTGAGCCTCTGAACATTGCCGGCGAGTCCGTTCTTCGTGTGCCGTCGTTGAGCACACCTGACGCCGATCACGAGCCCGCATTGGTGGTATCGCCGAACTATGATGCGATTGCCCTGTTCGAGGAACGGGCTGCCGCCGCGGTGCCGGGTTTCGAGCTCGACGACGACAACATCGACATCGTGGTGCAAATCTGCCGACAACTCGACGGCCTGCCGTTGCCTATCGAATTGGCGGCAGCGCAATTACGGGCGATGTCGCTCGACCAAATCGCTCAGCGGCTGACCGACCGATACAAGCTTCTCACCCATGGAAGCCGCGCCGCGCCGGCTCGTCAGCGCACGCTTCGTCTGTGCGTCGAATGGAGTTACGACCTTTGCATGCCGCAGGAACAGCAGATTTGGATCAATCTGTCCGCGTTCGTCGGCAGCTTCGAACTTGATGCGGCGGAGTTCATTTGTGAGGAAATAGATCGAGACGAACTCTTCGACGGCGTCCTTTCGTTGGTCGACAAATCGATTCTCATCCGGCAGGAGCACGGCAGCTCTGTCGGATTCCGGATGTTGGAAACGATCCGCGAATTCGGACGAGTGAAAGCGCGCGAATCCGGCGTTTACCCAAAACTACGTCGTCGCCACCATGATTGGTATCGGCAATTGGTACTCGACGCCGAGCGGGACTGGATCAGTCCTCGTCAACTCAGGTGGATCGCACGACTAGGGCGGGAACAGTCGAATCTCCGTGAGGCTCTGGAGTTCGCGGTGCTCGAGTTCGACGAACGAGAGTTTGGGTCCGTACTTGAAATCGCGGCGGCACTGTTTCCATTCTGGCTTTCCCGCAACCTGCTCAGTGAGGGACGATTCTGGCTCGATCGCGCCCTAGGATCGCGACCGGTGCGGGCGTCGGAGGAGCGAGTCAAAGCCCTCTACGCGAGCAGCGTGCTCGCCGGGATTCAGGGTGACCTTTCCACTGGATTCAACCTCACTTCTCAAGGTGAGGTGCTCGTGGCCGAGTTATCGGATCCAATCAGTACCGGGCGCATCGCTCACGCGAACGGCATTCTCGCGCTCTACAGCGGCAACGCGGTGCAGGCAGCGGAGAGACTGGAAGAGTCTCTACGGATCTTCAGTGCACACGGTGATGTCGGGGTGCGCGTGTGGATTCTGATGATGCTGGGAGTGGCCTACGACCTGGACGGCAACAGCAAACGCGCGGTCGCATGTCACCGCGAGGTAATCGACATCACCGAATCGCAGGGGGAATCGGTCTTTCGCTCGTATTCACTGTGGGGACTCGGTGTTGCGGTCTTTCGGCAGGGCGACCTTCCTCGCGCCGAAGAGTATCTGAGGGAGTGCCTACGGTTGTGTCATCTGATCGACGAGCCACTCGTCACCGCAGTTTGTCTGGAAGCCCTGGCTTGGATCGCCGGGCGTGATCAGGACTTCGGACGAGCCGCCATGCTGATGGGCGCGGCGGATTCGTTGGGGTCTGAGGTGGGAAGCTCACCTCTCCTTTTCCATCAACTTCGTACCTACCACACTCAATGCGCCGAATCGGCCTGCAACAGCCTCGGCGACAGAGAATTTCGATCACGACAGCGCAAGGGTTCGCGGTTGGCGACAGAAGAGGTCATCGCCCTCACCCGCACCGAATCTGGTCTAAAATCTGCAACAGACCCAGACGTGGACGGCATCGAGTTCACCCCACTCGAATGGCGGGTCGCCGAGTTGGTCAGTAAAGGTCGGTCCAAGCAGGGGATTGCGGAATCCCTTGGTATCTCTTCCGGCGCGGTCCAGGGGTGCATAGAACGGATCTTCGCGAAACTCGGTGTCACCTCGCTTAAACAACTTGCATCGTGGATGCGTCGACACGCGGTGAGTGACCTCCGCTGACATCGGATGCGGTTGTTCCTCCGCCGATCCAGCGCAACCCGGCCGCCGAGATCGGCCGTACCGAGTGTGGTCGGCGGTGTGTGTCTCTACTGGCCGTACATCTCCCAAGTCAGGGTCTGATTCATCACCTTTGGATGCTTTCGTTCGAAGAAAGCACGAGTCTCTTTCATATGCTCGGTCATAGCATCCCGCGCGCGGTCACTGTCGCCGTCCTCGATCGCTTCACAGATTTGATCGTGGATCACCGCGACGTGCTTGCGAGACGCCTGGCTGTAGACCACCCCTAGGCGCGCGCCGTCGATGATCCAGTCCAGTGAATTGAGAAAATAGGAGAGCAGCGGATTCTGAGCGCCTTCGGCAATCAGTTCATGAAACCTGTGGTTCTCGTAGAGAAACGCACTCTCGTCCGCGATGTTCGCGCGCATTGCTCCGACCGATTGACGGAGGCCGTCGATGACCCGATCATCACCGTTCTGTGCGCAGAGTGCGGCGGCGATCGGCTCGATGTATTCACGAGTCTCCAACACGGATCCAAACGGCGTGTCCGAGAACTGCATCAAGAGGGCAAGTGTGCTCGCTAGGTGACGCGAATCCGGTAGCCCTACGGTAGGACCGCCTCCGCGGCCGGGTCGGATAACGATCACGCCCTGCTGCTCCAGCACGCGCAGCGCCTCACGAAGCGTGCTTCTCCCGACCCCGAACGATTCGTACATGTCCGACTCGACGGGGAGTGGATCGCCGGGCTTCAGGCCCTGTTCTTGAATCATGTGCACGATGCGCTGAGCGATCATCTCAGCGCGTTTCGGCGGCATGCCAGGGGGCCGCGTCAGCGGGGTGACATCCCGGAACAGCGGCAGAATCTGAGTGACGGTCTCGCCGCCGCCGGCGGTCGAACGACCGGTGCGTGTGCGACTACTGGCCGTAGTCGACCCGGCCGTCTTTTTACCTGGCATATCTTCATCATACATTTGCGCGGCGGAAGTAGGTGTTCCCGCCGTGCCGAGCCGTTCTTGGCGTTCAGAACAGCACATCGCAAGCCTCGCCTGTGCTCGTCTTGTGGGTATAGCGGCGTCGCAGCCGCGGTTGGACGTCTAGCGGGGTTGACTGAACGAATCCACCTCTGCAAACATAGCTATGTTATGCATCTCACCCGGATTCTTGGTGGGCGCGAGAGACAGGCGACATCAGTCATCAGTCGTGACCGAAAGGAGTCCGCATGCGAACCTATCGGCCGCATCCGCGCCAAATGGGCAGGGCCTGGGAGGGTGCCGACGTCAAAGTGTTACAGCCGATGATTCTCACGGGGACTCACGCTGTGGTGACAGGTGCCGGAAGCGGCATCGGGCAGGGCATTTGTGTCCGCTTGGCCGAGCTCGGTGCGACGGTAACCGGGATCGGTCGTAACGACTCTGCGCTGCAGCGGACGGCGGAGCTCGCAGCGAGTGCACAAGGCAGCTTCCGGTGGTATTCGGCCGATGTTCGAGAGTGCGCGCAGATCCGGTCCGTCATCTCCGAAGCGTCAGCCGAGTTGGGCATGGACATTCTCGTCAACAACGCGGGCGGCCAGTTCTACGCTGCAGCAGACGAAATCTCCGACAAGGGATTCCGATCGGTGGTCGATTTGAACCTCAATGCGGTCTTCACCGTCATTGCCGAAGCCAAGCAGTTTCTCGCCCGGCGGGGCGGCAGTATCGTCAATATCTCACTGTCCGGTGTCGAGCGAGGAAGCGTGGGTCTGGCGCATTCGCTGGCCGCTCGCGCGGGCGTGCTGGCAATGACGAAGACAATGGCGCTGGAATGGGCTCATCTGGGCATCCGCGCCAACTGCGTTGCGCCGGGGGTGGTGATTTCGGACTCGTTACCCGACTCGATCGCTTCAACCCTGCGTGATCACGTTGTTCCCGAGTCCGTGCCGGCCGGCAGGCCCACACCGACTGCAGACGTCGCCGAACTCGTCGCGTTCCTCGCGACGCCGGCGGGTCGCATGATCACCGGTCAACTGTTGCAGATCGACGGCGCCGCTCATCTCGGGCGCGGTCTGCACATGGTCGACGACTGGCCGCCGGAGGAGGCACGCGGATGACCGGAGACGCCGACATGCTGGCGTTCGCCGTCAAGTGGCGCGGAGGGAGTAGTTCCGACATCTTCCTCGAATTCGGTACTTCGCCGGACACGTACTTTGCTCGGTTGCCTGCATTCTGGAGAGTGTCGGGGCGCGCGGGTGGCGTCGGTGGAGCGGGTGGCGTCGGTGGAACAGTATGCTCGTTGAACTCCGAGTACCACTGGACTGGAACCGGCTGTGTCGACAGGGAAGTCGGCACAGCCGGTCGTCGATGGACCTCTATTTCATCAGGTCGAGTAATCCAGGGACGGCTCGTCCGTCGGTGATCAAACTCCATGCCCCATCACGTCCGGTCTCGACCGCGGTCTGAGTGAGCAACCGGTCCCATCGGCCGACAGACCCGAACTCCGAACGCCACGCAAGTACGGGTTTGGTGTATCGATGCAGGTCGTGCTCGAAGGTCGTTCCGATTGCGCCGTGTACCTGATGCGCGTTGCGGACAACAGTCGACACTGCGTGTCCCGCACAGGATTTGGCCACCGCCACGGCAAAAGTCGTCCTGTGGTCGTCCCAGGCGGTGCGTTCGACGTGGGCGACGGCAGCGTCGGCCGCTGCCCGAGCCAGGGCGGCCTCGGCGGCGGTCGCGGTGACGAGACGCTGCACGGCCTGAAACTTCGACAGTGGCCGGCCGAACTGCTCGCGGCTCGCGACGTGTTCGATGCACAGCTCCACGATGCGGTCCATGGCCCCGCACACCTGGAGGACCCGGGCTAGCGCACCCCGCAACAGGAAGGTTTCGGCCGTACCCTCGGGTACCGGTGACCACGTCACGGTGTCGACCTCGAGTGTCACGGTGTCCCGCGGCTCGCCGCCCAGATTCTGGGACGGGGTGACGTGGACACGGTCGGCGGCGATGTCGGCCACCAGCCAGTGCGAACCGTCGTGCCGAAGCGGGACCACGAAGTCGGCATGGCGCGCCCACGGCACAGAGGGGGTGGTACCGGACTCGCGCATGAGGAACGCCGTCCGGAACCCGTCGGTCATGGGAAGTTGCGCGGTTTCGAGCAGCCAACCCGCCAGCAGGTCGTGTTCGACGACGGGTGCCGGCACGGCGGCGCCGGCCGCTGCGGCCAGTAGCGCTGATACGGCGTGCCAATCCGCGCCGCTGCCACCGTGCGAGTCCGAGCCGGTCAGCCGCACCAAACCGACTTCGTCGAGAACCTTCCACAATGCCCCGTCGAACTCGACGGTGCCCGTCGCGGCGATGTCGGGTTTCCGGTGTGCGGCGAAGACCGACTCCATCATGGCGACCAGATCGGGATCGATCAGTGTTGTCGAATTCATCAGCGTAGTCCTAGTTCGCGGGCTACGACGCCCTCGAGTATTTCGGTGGTTCCACCGCGCAAGGTGAAGCCTGGCCGCTGTAGAAGGGCGCGATCGACCAGGTCTCGGTAACGACCGGACTGTTCCGGTTCCGCATCGCGATCGAGATGGAGATCGGCGTACTCGGCGATGTCGCCCTCGGTCACCGTCCCGAGCAGCTTGACGGCAGCGGCGGCGCTGTCGGCACGTTCGCCGCGCCGAAGAGCTCCGGCGATGGCGGAGGACATGTGGTGCAGGCCCGCGATTCGGGCCATCAAGCGACCGATGCCGCCGTCGCTCATCCGGCCGGCAGCGGCGTGCTCCGCGGTCCCGGCAAGCAACGGGAACGTCGACAAGAATCGTTCGGGACCACTGCGCTCGTAGGCGAGTTCGGAAGTGACCTGACGCCAGCCGTCGCCGATACCGCCGAGAACCATTCTGTCCGGGACGAACACGTCATCCATCATCACCTCGTTGAAATGGTGGCCCCCCGTCATCGACACGATGGGGCGCATCTCCACCCCCTCCGCGCGGAGGTCGACGATGAACTGACTCAAACCCGCGTGCCGGGCCGCGGAATCTTTCGGCGAGGTCCTCGCCAGCGCGAAGAAGGCGTCGGCCTGATGGGCGCCGGAGGTCCACACCTTGGTGCCCGTGATCCGCCACCCACCGTCGACCTGCACCGCCTTCGTGCGGACACTAGCGAGGTCGGATCCGGAGTCGGGTTCGCTCATTCCGATCCCGAAGAAGCACTCAGCCTTCGCGATGGCGGGTAGGTACTTGTGCTTCTGCTCCTCGGTTCCGAACCTCAGCAGCGACGGGGCGATCTGACGGTCGGCGATCCAATGCGCAGCGACCGGTGCTCCCGCGGCGAGGAGTTCCTCGGTGACGACGAACCGTTCGACGTGTGACCGGCCGTGGCCGCCGTACTGGTTGGGAATCGTCATTCCGATCCACCCACGGTCCGCGAGGCGACGGGAGAACTCCGGATTCCAGTCGGTCAGCCAGGTGTCCACCCCGGCAGTGAACGCTCCGGATTCCTTACTCTCCCTGAGGAAAGTGCGCACCTCGTCCCGTAACCCGGCATGGTCGTCCGGATCGTCGACCGTCCGCGGCAATAACCGTTTCGAATTCACGTCATTCTCCTCGGGAGCTGGTGGTGTGCGGGAAGTAGCGGCTGGATGGGGTTCGGGACGCTCACGCCCGACCGGCGTCGAGAACTTCGCCGATCCTCTGCAGACCGCCCTGATACATGCCACTGACGGCCTGCGCCAGCTCTGCACCGCCGGTCTCATCGTTGGCTTCGAACTGCGCTGTCCAGAGGATGTCGGAGCCCCCGTCTGCAGCGGGAACGACCGCGAAACGCGAGCTGAAGGCCTCGAGCACCAAGGGGCCGTCGATGTAGTCGTAGTCGTAGTAGTGGAGTGCGTCGTTGTGCTCGGTGATGCGTTCGCGTGCCTGCCCCGCGCCACCCGCCAGTTCTGCGTACCGGACGTCGCCGTCGAACCAAGACTTCTCCACAGCCGGAAGCCACTTGTCGATGCCACCCGGGGCGCCGCACAGCGCCCAGATGTCCTCCGTCGGATGGGTGTAATGGGCGGTTTCCTTGATCGTCATTTGCACGCTCATATCGCTCTCCTCGTTGCGTCACAACCGGTTTCGAATCAAACGTCAGCGTCCACCTGTTTCCGGTGCCACCTCGGTGCCGCTCCGCGAGTGGCCCAGGGTCTGGCGCATAAGCTCCGCTGCGTTTAATATGACAAATATAATCAGGTTAACTGGTCATGGCAAGGGCCACGGGGGAGTGCCGGGCCGATTCTCCAATGATCGGGGACCGGACAAACTCCCGACAGCGAAAGGATTGACTACATGGACCTGCGACTTGGTGGGAAAGTTGCGATCGTGACGGGCGCAAGCCGCGGATTGGGTAAGGCCGCGGCGGAAGCCCTTCTCGAAGAGGGTGTATCCGTTCTTCTCGTCGCGCGATCGCGAGAACTCCTGGAAGAAATTCATGAGAGGTATCCCGAGCGGACGACTGTGCAACCGTGCGACATGCGTGACATGGATGCGGTCGCCGCGCTCGCCGATACCGCAGTGGAGGCCTTCGGGCGACTCGACATCGTGGTGAACAACGCCGGTATCGCTCCCGCCGGTCGATTTGATGAACAGCCGCAGAAGCTGTGGGACGAGGTGTTCGATGTCAACGTCCGTGCGCCGGCTGTGTTGACGCGCGCGGCGGCGCAGTATCTGCTGCCCCAGGGTTCGGGCAAGATCATCAACGTGGCGAGCACGTCCGGGATCAAGGGGAAACCGACGTTGGTCGCCTATTCGTCGTCCAAGGGTGCCGTGTTGCAGTTCACCAAGGCGCTCGCCGGTGAATGGGCGAAGAGGGGGGTGCAGGTCAATGCCATCGCCCCGGGCGCCTTCTCCACGGACGCGCAGAGCGCCGTCACCGAGTCTCCGGACGTGCTCGCGAAGCGATTGAAGAAGATCCCCGCCGGTCGTATGGGCGACCCGGCGGAGTTCGGTCCGCTGGTGGCATACCTGGCGTCCCCATTGTCCGATTTCGTCACCGGTTCGGTCGCCGTCATCGACGGCGGCGAGGTCAGCCGGCTCTGAGAGGGTTTCCATGATCATCGACGCACATACACACATGTGGCCGGACGCGGTCGCAAAACGCGCGCTGGCCGGATCGGTCCCGGATCTCGAGCGGCGCGGTGACGGAACCGCGAACGGTCTCGAGGAATCGATGGCCGCAGCGGGGATCGACCGCTCAGTCTGCCTGGCTGTGGCCAACGACGGAGAGGCGGTCGACAAGGCCAACAAGTTCTCCGGATCGCTCAATCCCGACTACTTCATCGGATTCGGGTCGGTGCACCCCGAGCTATCGGTCGAGGAGAATGTCGACAGTCTTCGCCGACACAGTCTGAAGGGAGTGAAGATTCATCCCTTCTTCCAGAAGTACGCTCTCGACGACCCGCGCATGGACCGATTGTTCGACGCGATGCAGGGTGAGTTCGCCGTCATTATCCATATTGGATCCATCTCCACCGCCAGTTCCGAGGGTGTCTGCAGTCCTGCGATGCTGGCAGACCTGGTCCGCAAATTTCCCAGGCTCGACGTCATCGCCTGTCACTTCGGTGGCTACCGGCAGTTTCAGGCGGCGGTCGATACGGTCGTCGGGCTGCCGGTGTACCTGGACACGTCGTGGCCGCCGAGTCTTGCCGAACTCGACCCTGCCGAGGTCCGCAAGGTCATCGAGAAGCACGGGCCCGAACGAATTGTCTTCGCTTCGGACTGGCCGATGGCCGACCAGGGCCGCGAGATCCGAGCGGTACGAGACCTCGGTTTGGCCGACGACGACGTCGATCACATCCTCGGGCAGAATCTTGCGGCTCTGTTGAACATCCCTGCCTGACCCCAATCAGGTGAAAGGAACCGTCGGTCGGGGAGTGGGCCACCGTCCATCTCCCCGACCGAATGCGTTGTGGCGACGAACGGCGGACCCCGCGACGACACCCATCGCGAAAGGCCCTTCTGAGGAAATTCGCGGAAAATTGTCGTCACCCTTGCGCTAAAACATGAATATAGTTACGTTGTTTAGTGCACGTGTCGTGCATCACACAATAAGCCCGCCGCCCGCTCCAAGCGAAGTCGGCCGGTCTTGATCTGGAGGTCATGGTGACAACCGCAACGGGTTTCGATCCCCTCACATACCTTGTTCAACAGAATCCGTATCCCTTCTACAAGCAGCAGCGCGAGAACGTGCCTGTGCAGTTCATCGACTCGGTGGGCGCGTGGGGAATCTTTCGGTATGCCGATGTGGAGAGCACCTTCAAGCGTCCTGAACTCTTCTCCGCGAAAGACTTCACCACCAGCGCATTCGGTGAGTTCGACCCCGTGCCCGAGGTGAAGTCGATCATCGCCACGGACCCGCCGGAACATTCACGCATCCGCCGCCTCGCCAATGCCGGATTCCGCCCGGGCGCCATCAAGTCCATGGAGCCGAAGGTCGATGCTGTAGTCAACCGGTTACTCGACAATCTGGAAAACAGGCGTTCGGAGTTCGACCTGGTATCGGATTTCGCCGCCTACGTTCCGGTCAACGTCACAGCGGACCTGCTTGGCGTCGAGGATCCGGACGTGCGGGAGGACTTCAAGCGCTGGACGATGGACATGTTGAAGTCGCCCAGCCGCGGAGTCCTTCCCGAGGAAGAACTCGACCAGATCCGCAGGAGTGTCGCCGAGCTCCGTGCTTACTTCACCGAGCAGATCGAATACCGTCGAACCAATCCCGGGACCGATCTGGTCTCTGATCTTGTGCGCGCTGAGGAAGAAAGTCAGACTCTTACCGCCACCGAGATCCTGAGTCTGGTCGCATTGATGCAGTTCGGTGGCTCCGAGACGCCGTCCCACCTCATCAGCTCGACGGTGTACAACTTGTTCACCCACCCGGAGATCCTCGACGAGGTCAAGCGTGATCCGAGCAGGGCCATGGCCGCGGTGCAGGAGACCTTGCGGCAGAATTCACCGGTCCAGATGGTCTTCCAGACCTCAACCCGAGATGTGGAAGTTGCGGGTGTCACCATCCCCGCCGACTCGATGGTGTTCGCATACATCGCGTCGGCGAACCACGACGACACCGTGTTCGACCAGCCGGAACGATTCGTCCTCGACCGCCCCAATCTCAACAAGCATCTCTCTTTTGCCACTGGTGCCCACCACTGCATCGGAGCGCCGCTCGGCCGCATGATGTGCGCGAAGGCCGTGAGCGGGCTGCTCGCTCGCTTCCCCGATCTGCAGCCGCTGGAGTCGGATCCGCAGTGGATGCCGTCCTATTGGGTGCGGGGTCTGGCTCGGTACCGGTTCACTGCCTGAACGTGCATGTGCCAGGGGAGGGCGTGACCGCACCCTGCGGTGCGATCGTTCTGGCCGGGATCGCCGGTGGCACTCTCGCATTCGGCTACACGAGCCCGAACCGGGAAGTGCAGGTGAGCACGAGTTCGCGGATCGCGTGCAGACCTGGCTACGGTCATCAACCTGTGGAAGGAACACGGAATCGACGCCGACGCCACGCGTTACAGTCTTGACGTGGTCAATCAAGCCATTCGAGGCCTTGCGGACCACAAGATCGCGGAGCGCGGAGTCCTGGTCATGTAGGACATCAGGCGGAGGCTTCCGTCCTTTGTCACCAGCGGCCCTGGTTCGATCTCGCGCAGAGATCGGACCAGGGCCGTTTCGATTCCACCGCGAGGCGTGCCTACCCATCAGGTCGTGGATAAGCCGAGTTGAACCGATTGTTCGGAGCACAATACGACCCGGGTCGGTCTTCACCGGCCCGGGTCGCGTGATGTCCGAGATCGTTCAGCGGTGTCGCCCGTCCTCCTGGAGATCGGTTGCGACTACAGCGGGCGACGGAATCGATCAGACGTAGAGTGCCACCTCTTCGCCCTCGACATCGACCTTGTAGACACGGGCGCGGAGCTTGAGCTGAGGCGCTACGACCGACTTGCCGTCGGACAGGTTGAATTCGAAGCCGTGCCAGGGACACCGCACGATCTCGCCCTCGCGTCCCCACTCGTAAACATCCGGTACGCTTTCGAGCATCATGCCGGTGGGGGGGAGTGTGCACAGCGAGGCGCCCTTGTGGGGGCAGGCGTTGCGCATCGCGTGGAAGGCGCCGCCGACATTGAAGACGGCGATTTCGACGTCCTCGATGTCGACGACGCGGCGGGTGTCGTCGGGAAATTCGTCCAGTTTGCCGATCACGTGGCGTGTCATTGTGGTGCTCCAGTCGTGCGATGAGGCCGTTCCCGTCGACGGGAACGGTGGGGGTAGGGGTCAGTTCCGCTCGATCAACGTGGCGGTGCCGAGGCCTCCGCCGCAGCACATTGTGACGAGACCGAAGCGGGCGTCGGTGTTTTCCATCCGGTTGACGATCGTGGTGAGCAGCCGGGCACCCGTGGCGCCCAACGGGTGCCCGATCGCGATGGCTCCGCCCCAGGAGTTGACGCGGTCCATGTCGGGCTGGAATTCGCGCTGCCAAGCGAGCACGACCGACGCGAATGCCTCGTTGATCTCGATGGCGTCGATGTCACGGATGCTCAGGTTGTTGCGCTCGAGGATGCGCGTGGTCGCGGGGATGGGGCCGGTCAGCATGTCGACGGGGTCGACCCCGAGAACAACTTGGTCCACGACCCGTGCGCGGGGCCGGAGTCCGTATTCCTGCGCGAACTGGGCGCTGGAAAGTAGGACGGCGGCGGCTCCGTCCGAGATCTGCGAGGAGTTGCCGGCCGTCACTTTCCCACCGTCCGCGAAGACCGGTTTCAGCGCTGCCAGCCCTTCGGCTGTCGACGCGGCCCGGATGCCCTGGTCGGTGTCGATCTTGGTGCCACTGACGTCGATCGAATGGATTTCGCGTGCCAGGTGCCCGTCCCGCGCGGCCGCAGCGGCGCGTTGATGAGACCAGGCGGAAAACTCGTCCATTTCGGCGCGACTGATCTGATACCGGTCGGCCAACCGCTCGGCGGCCACGCCCTGGGAGACCAGGGGGTGCCGCGAGCGTAGTTCCTCGGTGAACGCCTGACCCCACTGCTCCTGCGAACCATGGTGTACACGGAAGCCGTTGCGGCCCATATGTTCGATGCCGGCGGCGATCACCGCACGATCGATGCCGGCGGCGATCGACGATGCAGCGTAGTGGGCTGCCTGCTGGCCGGAACCGCATCGGATGTCCACCGTCGTCGCGCCGGTGGTGGCCGGCAGTCCCTTCTGCAACCATGCGGTACGGGCGATGCCCGAGGACTGTTGCGCGATCTGATTGGCGCACCCGGTGATCACGTTGTCGACGGCGGCCGGATCGATGCCCGCGCGTTGCACGACACCTTCGTAGCACTGCCCGAGCAGATCCGCGGGGTGCACGTCTCGCAGAACTCCCTTGTCGGCGTGACCGCGGCCCACCGGAGATCGCACTGCGTCGATGATGACGGCCTGATGCGCCGCATCATGGCTCATCGTCGGAGTCCTTCCTGGGTCGTCGCCGCCCGGCCCGCGTCGTCGGCGAGGACGGCGCTCACGAGCGTCTTGGAGATACCGAGGCGGAGAATTTCCGAGGAACCCTCATAGATCCGCATGGGGCGGGCCTGGCGGTAGAGTCGCTCGAGCTTGGAGTCGCGAACCAGCCCGAAGCGTCCTGACATCTGCACCGCGCGGTCGGTGATGCGACCGGCGGTCTCACTGGCAACCAATTTCGCCATGGAGCTGAAGTGCAGCGATGCCGCCGGGTCTACCCGCGCCATGTCGGCAGCCTTGTAGCTCAGCAGGCGGGCCGCCTCGAGTTCGGCCCAGGATGTCCCGAGCATGTCGGCGACCGCGCCGAGCTTGGCCAGGGGCCGCCCGAACTGCACACGTGTCCCCGCGTGCCGCGCTGCTTCGTCCAGGGCCGCCTGGGCGAGGCCGATCGATGCACCCGCGACCGAGACGCGGAACACCGCGAGGGTGGCGAGCACATGCTCGAGTCCTTTGCCGATTTCGCCGATGCGGTTGTCCCCGTTGACCTCGACGTTGTCGAAGGTGAGTTCGGCCAGGATGTGGGGAGCGATGATCTCCGGGGTGGGGGTGATCGCCAGGCCGGGTGCGTCAGCCGGGACGAGGAACAAGCTCAGGCCCTCGTCCTCCCGGGTCAGCACGCAGTAGAAGCCGGCCGCGCCGCCGTTGGAGATGAAGGACTTGTTGCCGGTGAGCACCAGACGTTCACCGTCTCGGTGTACTTCGGTGACGATGTTCTTCAGGTCCGAGCCGGCGTCCTGCTCGGTGAGACCGAGACCGGCCAGTACGTCTCCGGAGGCGACTTTGGGCAGCCATTCGTCGCGGAGCTTGTCGCTACCGGCCCGCGCCAGTCCGAAGCTGCCGATGCCCTGCAGCGCAAAGAGCGAATCCAGGTGCGCCGAGGTTCCCATGAGAACTTCCCGAACGACGCACACCGCGAGCGGGTCGACGGTCTCGAACCGCCCGCCCCATCTGGCCGGAACCGTCAGGCTCCACAGACCGCTGTCGGCGAGGATCTTCCGCATACCCTCGTGCACGGTGCTCATCGCATCGGCCTCGATGGCGAACGGTTCGGCCGCTGCTGCGGCCGCGGCCGCTTCGTCGCGAATAGCGAGGTACTTCTGGTCCAATTCAAAAGCCATCAATTTTCCTTGTCTATCCAGGCGTTGTCGGCTCCGAATCCGGGCCGTTCAGGATATATCTGTTGCTGTGCAGAGTTTTTCACAGGTCCAACTTGAGGCATTTGCTCTTGGCGCGTGAGACGCAGATCATCATGCACTCGCCGCTCTCGCGCTCGCTCTCGGTGAGAACCACATCGTGGTGCTCAGGAGTGCCCTCGAGCACCATCACTTCACAGGTTCCGCAGGTGCCTTCCTCACACGAGGCATCCACTTCGACACCGGCCTCGGTCAAGACCTCGAGGATGCTCTTGTCGGCCGGCACCGTCAGCGTCATGCCCGACTGGGCGAGTTCGATCTCGATCTGGCGGGCGTCCGTCAAGTCCGGCAAATCGGCGCGGAACCGTTCCACATGGAGCGCACCCGCGGGCCATGTCGACGCGCAGTGATTCTCGATCGCGGCCAGCAGCGGCTCGGGGCCGCAACAATAGATCGCGGTCCCGGGCGAGGGATCGGCCAGCTCGGTCGCCAGGTCGAGCAGCCCGAGGGTGTCCTGCGGATGGATGCGCACCTTGTCGCCGTAGCGAGCCAGATCGTCCTTGAAGGCCATCGAGTCGAGTGAGCGCCCGCCGTACAGGAGCGTCCAGGGGGTGCCGGACGCTTCCGCCGCGCCGATCATGGGCAGCATCGGGGTGATGCCGATACCACCGGCCACGAACTTGTATGCACTCGCGGGCTCGAGCGGGAAGTTGTTGCGTGGACCCCGGCACTGCACCTTTGCTCCCGCGGGCATTTCGTCGTGGATGTAGTCGGAACCTCCCCGGCTGCTCGGTTCACGCAGCACCGCAACCGTCCACCTCTGACGATCGGCCGGATCGCCGCACAGCGAGTACTGCCGGGACAGGCCGTTGTCGAGGTTCATCTCGACGTGTGCGCCGGGAGCCCACGGGGGAAGCAGCTCAGCATCATTCGCCTGAAGATCCAACGCCACGATATCGGCCGTCAGCATCCGTCGGTTGTGGACAACGAGACTGAGATCGACCCCGTTGTCGTTCGCGGCAGTAGTCAGATTCATGACTGTGGTATCCCACTCAGCTGATGCGGTCACCGTAAAACTCCCGTGGATTGTCGAACATGATCCGGCGCTGGAGGTCCTCCGGCAGGCCGGCGAGGGCGTTGGTGGGGTCGTTGTAGTTCCAGTGCGGGTAGTCCGAGCTGAACATCAGCACCTTCTCGGCGTTGATCATGTCCATCAGCGCGGTCAGGTGCTGGCGCTTGGGCGGTTCGACGAACGGCTGCGTGGTGAACCGCATGTTCTCATTGAGGTAGTCACTCGGATGCCGCTTGACCCAGGGGATCTCGTCGCGCAGCCCGTGCCAGTCGGCGTCGAGCTTCCAGGTGAGCTCCGCGATCCAGGCGATACCGCCTTCGGCGATGACGATCTTCAGCTCCGGGAAGCGTTCGAATACACCGTGGCACAGCAGGCTCGCGGTGTTCGCCTGATGGATCTGGCCGAGCAAAGCGTGCCATTCGATGTAGTAGGTCGGGGTGCCGGCCATCCGGGGGGCGCGAGCGTAGACGTTCTCGGTACCGCTCGGGTGTACGCAGATGGGAAGCCCGTGGCGCTGTGCGGCCTCGTAGATCGGGTAGTAGTGCTTCTCGCCCATGAGGATTTCGTGCAGTGGCATGAAGATCTCGACGATTCCGGGACGATCGGCCATTCGATCGATTTCCTTGACGGCTAGCTCGGGATCCTGAGGGGCGATGACGAGGCCGCCGCGGTACCGCTCGTCGAACTGCAGCCAGCGTTCACACATCCAGTCGTTGTACGCCGACGCGATGGTGGCGGCGACCTGCGCATCGGGCATCGCTCCGATACCCAGTAGGTGTCCGGACAGCAGAATCGCGCGATCGATGCCGGCTCCGTCGAGGAGCTGGGCTGCGGTGAATGCGGGGTCGGTCGCCGGGGACATGCCTGGGCGGGAGGTATCGCCACGCATCCCGCCGGAGGAGTTGATGTAGAGGTAGTCCAACGGCAGGTGGAACTGAGACGCCACCGTGTGGCCGCCGCCCAATCCGCTGCCGATGCGTTTCTGCCACGCCTGGCTCATGTAGGGCACCAGAGTCGCGAGTCCGTTCTCCATATAGGGGTGGACGTCGGAGTCGATGATCGTTAACGACTGCTTCTTTTCAGTGGCCTGTTGTACTGCATACGCGGTGCTCATGGGCACTTTCCTCGCTTCGACGGTGGCTCGTAAAATAGTGCTATGTTATGTACCTTACAGATGGCTGGGAGGGATGTCGAGACCTGCATCACAACGTCCGGCTGCCGAGGTCCGTGGGGTCGGGGGCGGGCGATTGACGATTAAACATGACTATGTTATCTCTGTTATAGCTGTAATCTCCATCACAGAATTCCGTGCGTACTTCAATCTGAGAGGTTCCGATGACAACTACCACCGAGACCGTTCACGAACTCGACATCGCAGTTCCTGGACTCGACAAGGTGTTCATCGCCGGAGAGTGGGTCACCTCCACCGATTCCGGAACCATCGACGTGGTCATGCCCTCGACGGAGGAAGTGGTGGCCACGGTGCCCGCCCCGACTACTGCCGATGCCGATGCTGCGGTGACAGCTGCTCGTGAGGCGTTCGATGCGGGACCGTGGCCGCGCATGACAATCGAGGAGCGCGCGCGTGTGTGCCGCGTGTTCGCCGACGAACTCGAGGCGCGGTTGGACGCGATGAATCGCGCGTGGATGTTCGAATCCGGATACACCCTCGCGCACAGCGAGATGATCAACTCCGGTGCCGGACCGGCGATCTGGGGCCATGCGATTGGAATTGCCCCCTCCCTGAACTGGGAGGAGATTCGCAAGAATGCCGCCAGTGAAGTCTTGATTCAACGTCAGCCCGTCGGCACCGTCCTGGCGATTCTCACCTACAACGGTCCGGTTCCGCTGATGGGAATGAAGGTCATCCCTGCCCTCCTCGCCGGCTGTACGGTGGTGGTCAAGTTCGCGCCCGAATCGCAGTTGACGTCCCGGCTGATTCTGGACGCCGCCAAGTCGGCCGGCTTCCCACGAGGCGTAATCAGTGGACTTGCGGCGGAGTTGGAGACGAGCAAGCACCTCGTTCAGCATCCCGATGTCGACATGGTTCACATGACCGGCGGTACGGCGGTGGCGAAGGAAGTGGTCCAGCAGACTTCGCACCGGCTGGCGCGGACGGCACTCGAACTTGGCGGGAAGTCGCCTGCGATCATCGCCGACGACGTCGATATCGACGAGGTGCTTGCGACCCTCGTACCCGGCGCCACCGGCGGCTGTGGACAGGTGTGCGTTGCACTGTCGCGAATTCTCGTCTCCCGCAACCGTTACGATGAGGTTGTCGCCAAGCTGGCCGAGGCGTTCGATGCCATCAAGGTCGGCAACCCCTTCGACCCGGGCACCGATCTCGGGCCGCTGGCCAACAAGCGTTCCGTCGAGCGGACCGAACGGATGCTGGCCAAGGCAATCGAGCAGGGCGCGGTGGTGGCCGCCGGCGGCATGCGGCCGGACGGTCTCGAACGGGGCTTCTATTTCGCGCCGACTCTTCTGCGTGATGTCACCAGCGACATGGAGATCGCGCAGGAAGAGGTCTTCGGCCCGATCACTGTTGTGATCGCCTATGATGACCTCGACGATGCGGTTCGGATCGCGAACGACACCGAGTTCGGGCTCGCCGCCTCGGTCTACGCAAAGGATCGGGACAAGGCGCTCGAAATCGCGAAGCGGATCCGGTCGGGCGGAGTGGCGCTCAATCTCGCGGGTTGCTCGCTCACCGAGCCTTTCGGCGGAGTCAAGCAGTCCGGGTGGGGTCGCGAATGCGGTGCCGAGGGGATCCTCGAGTTCACCGAACTCAAACAGATTCTGCTCAGCGGGGCGTACTCGGGATAGCGCCTCTTGCCACGGAGTGGTGGGGAAGAGTCGGTGAACTCTTCCCCACCACCGCTCTGGTTTGCTGTGGTCGCGGCATTTCGACATCGCCCGCCGTCGCAGGAACATGCATCTACCCGGCAGCGAAAGAGACCGTATCCGGCCCGAGGAGGGCGGATACGGTCTACTTGTGTCGCAGGCACGTCAGAGGCCGTAGAGTTCCCACGACACCACTTGACGCATGACATCCGAGAACTTCTTCTCGAAGTACTTCACCGACTCGACCATGTGACGTTTCATAGCCTCTCCCGCCGCGACCGTCTGGGAGATCGTGTCGTGCACCGCGAGTCCGATGGCCACAGCGATCGGCTCGATGGATCCCCGGAGCTCCACGACAGGGCGGAACGTGTTCTCCGAGAACTGCATCAACATTCCATGGTGTTCGCGAGATGTCGTGAATTGGGTGCGGCCACGACAGGTTCGCCACCGCGTACGGGCCGGATCTCGATCGCCGGAGAAGCTCGGGAATTCGCAGCCCTTCTCGAAGCGTGCTACGGCCGGCATTGTAGAAGACTCACATCTCGGTTTCCGTTGCCAGTGGATCGCCGGGACGAAGCCCCGAGTCCGGATGTCCTTGATGATCCGCTGTGCGATCACCTCGGAACTCCTCGGGGGCATTCGCTTCCAGCATCCGATGCGCCTTGTGCCTGGTGCCGCTGATGAAGCCGCAAAGGGCGAGCGAGTTGCTCAGCGGCCAGTCCACTCGGGCGGTCGTTTCTCGGCGAAAGCGGCGGCGCCTTCTCGGGCGTCGGACGAGCGGCGCACCGGGTCGACGATGACCTCCTGACGCTCGAACGCTTCCCCGGTCGCCCAGTTGCCGGACTCGACGATTACCTCCTTCGACGCCCGCACGGCCAGCGGGCCGTTGCGGCTGATTTCCTCGGCCAGCTCCATCGCAGTGTCGAGTGCACGGCCTGGTTGTGCGATCCGGTTGATCAATCCGTTTTCCGCGCACCAGCGGGCGGTCAGGCGCCGTCCGGTCAGGACTGCTTCCATTGCGAGGTGATAAGGGATGCGAGACGGCAGTCGTAGCAGCCCACCGCCTGCGGCGGTGAGCCCGCGCTGGACTTCGGGGAGGCCGAACACGGCGTCCTCGGCGGCGACGATGAGATCGCACGAGAGCGCGATCTCGAAGCCTCCGCCCACGGCGGCGCCCTCGACAGCAGCGATGATCGGCGTGACGGGAGGTTTGCGCACCAGCCCGAATGGCCCGCGGCTTTCGTCGACCGGGCGTTCGCCCGTCGCCCGGAATGCCTTCAAGTCCATTCCCGCCGAGAAGTGTCCACCGGCGCCGGTAAGTACGATCACTCGGCAGTTCGGGTCGTTGTCAAGCGTGTCGAGGGCGCGGCTGATTGTCCGAGCGGTGGCCAGATCGACGGCATTACGGGCTTCCGGCCGGTTGATCGTGAGAACCGCCACCCCACTCGCCAGGCGATCGACCGTCAACGATGGCCGGGCTTCGGTGGTGCTCATCGCGGCGCCATCCGAATCGCGCCGTCGAGTCGAATCGTTTCACCGTTGATCATCGAATTTTCCATGATGTGGACGGCGAGTTCGCCGAATTCCGCCGGATCACCGAGGCGACTGGGGTGCGGTACCGCCTGTCCGAGCTTGTCGCGCACGGTCTCCGGAAGCCGTGCGAGGAGCGGGGTGTCGAAGATGCCGGGCGCGATTGTCGCGACCCGGATCTGATGGGTGGCGAGGTCTCGCGCGGCGACGATCGTCATACCGACCACGCCTGCCTTCGACGAAGCATAGGGAATCTGCCCGACCTGGCCCTCCCAGGCCGCGACCGATGCTGTCATCACGATCGCGCCGCGGTCTCCGTCGAGTGGTTCGTTGCTTACCATTCGGGCGGCACTGAGCCGCAGCACATTATAGGAGCCGATGAGATTGGTTTGGATGACTCCCGAGTAGTTCTCGAGCGAGTTGGGTCGCCCTTCTTTGTCGAGGATGCGCATCGTATGACTACGCCCGGCGCAATGCACTACCGCACGCAACGTGCCGTAGGACTGCGCGGTGTCAAGCGCGGCGGACACCGATTCCTCGTCGGTGACATCGGCGGGAGCGAAGCTGGCGCTCCCGCCGAAACTCGCGGCAACCTTCTCGCCGGCGGAGCTGGGCAAGTCCAGGAGGGTCACGTGCGCACCCCGTTTGGCCAGTGCGCGCGCGCTGGCCAATCCTAGGCCCGATGCCCCTCCCGTGACCAGCGCGGATGTTCCATTCAGATTCATACGATTTTCCTTCGTCTCGAAGCCCCGGTCGACTCTTTTCGACAGAAGCAGAGGTTTAACGTAGATAATATAAGCATGATTAACGTCGCTGGTCGAGACCCCGAGCCGGTCCCCGGGCGTACGGCTCAATGTCAAAGGCCCTTCTCAGGAGGCTTTAAATATGCTTATGATATCACCACATAACGTTTCAGGTTTGTGACGAGCACCGAACTGGCGAGGAGAAGTGACGTGGGAGAGACCCTGCTGGAGCGGGAGAAGGACCATCCCCAGGAAGTTGTCGCGGAGCGCGACGGGCGACGGATCATCATCATGGACTCCGCGCGGTGGGTAGATGAGCGGAATACCGATCGGGATGTCGTCCTGCCGGCGTCGTACATTGGCGTCCTTCCGGCCCGCATGTGTGCCATCCACCGTCCCCGCGGCGTCATTGGGCACGACGCGTGCGTCGGCAAGGACGGGGCCGGGATCGCCGGACTCTGGTACCTGGAGGCCCTGGGAATCCCGGCCGCCACCGCGGACGGGATGACCGTGGAAATGGGCAACGGCCGCGACCTCTACGACAACGGCCTGATTTCCCACGTGAACTACCACGCCGAAAGCTTGGGAGTGACGGTCGGAATGCCCGTTCGCGACGCCGCCGAACTGCTCCGAGACAAGGAGCTGGCTGACGCCACCGTCGGAAACAAGATCCGGCGGGACATCGTCGAGGAACTCGAGGACGGTCGCCGGATCGTGGTCACCGACTCCATCGTGTGGGCTCTGCCGGAGGACGCCGGCCGCAGTGTCATGGTGACCGCGGGCCATACCGGCCGGAGTGGCGCGAAGTTCCTGCTCGAGGCCGATCCGTGGGCCTTCATCTGCCACGACGGAGGCATGTCGAAGAACGACTCCGGCATCGTCGGCCTGCGCACCGCGGAGGACGCCGGTCTCGCGGGTGCGTGTATCGACGGGCGAACGGCGCCGATCGGGGACGCGTTCCGCGGCTACCGCGAAGGGCTGATCAGCGCCTGCAACGGACCGGCCCGCGACCGCGGTGTCACCATCGGCATGTCCGTCGCGGATGCCGCTCATCTCCTCCTCGTTGGTGGCCGATGATCGAGGTGCAATATGCGCGGCCGCTGCCCACTTCGAGCGAATTGACGGCGCCGTTCTGGGCGGCCGCTCGTGAGCATCGCCTGGTCCGTCCCGTTTGCGACGACTGCCTGCGCAGCTTCTTCACACCCCAGCTGATCTGCCCCCACTGCCTCGGCGAGAAGTGGAGTTACCAGATCAGCACCGGCCGCGGAATCGTGTACAGCAGCACGGTCGTTCACCGGTCCCCGTCTCCGGCGCTGCAGGCACCGTACGAGCTGGCAATCGTCGACCTGGACGAGGGATGGCAACTGCTCACCAACATCGTCCCCGCCGGTCCGGGGCCGGCACGGATCGGTGCCCGCGTCGAAGTGAGCTGGGTCGACATCGACGAACATTGGACCTTCCCCGCCTTCCGCACCATCGACACAGAGGATCCGCGATGAACATCGGACTCGCCTTCAGTAGAAACGCTCGCCGGACCCCAGAGGCCATCGCGTGCTTCGCCGGAACCCGGTCGCGAACCTGGGCGCAGGTCAACGATCGGGCCAACCGCCTGGCCAATCTCCTCTCCGACCGGTACGCAGTGACCCGCGGTGACCGCGTCGCGGTCCTGGTCGCCAACCGCATGGAGGTGCTCGAGCTCGTCGGCGGCTGCGCCAAGGCGGGGGCCGTCTACGTCGGCCTGAACTTCCGGCTGGGCGAGCCCGAATATGCCGACATCTTCACCAACTGCTCCCCGAAAGTCATTCTCACCGATACGGAGCTGGCGCCGATGGCACGGCGGCTCACCGACGGAACCGACATCGTCGTGCTCGATATCGACGAGAGCCAGTACGAAGCCCAGTTGAGCGCTTCACCGGACATCACCCCGCAGATCGAGCGGCAGGTGGGCGCGGACGACGACTTCTGCATCGTGTACTCGAGCGGCACAACCGGTCGCCCGAAGGGCATCCTCTTCAGTGTCGGCGCCACCCTGCAGCACGCCGCGGTGGCAGTGACCGAATACGAACTCACCCCACAGACGCGGTGGATGATCACCATCCCGCACAACTCGAGCATGCAGATCACCCTTGCCCCGCTCGCCCTCCTCGGTGGAGCGATCGGATTCTCGGACTCGCGGGGTTTCAAGCCCGCGCGGTTCGTCGAAGACGTGCAATCGAACGCGGTCACCCACACCTTTCTGGTCCCGACCATGCTGATCAGGCTCCTCGAATCCGAGTTCGGCCCCGATGCGATCCCGACCCTGCAGACGATCGGCTACGGCTCCGCGCCGATCGCCCCCGACCGGGTGGCTGCCCTGGTCGAACGATTCGGTCCGATTTTCGTCCAGTTATACGGGATGGCGGAGATCGCCTCGATCGGCACCATGCTGCGCAAGAGCGACCACGCCGCTGCGGCGGGCGGTCGTCCGGAACTGTTCTCCACCTGTGGAAAAGAGTCGATGGCGGTGATGGTGCGGCTGATCAACGAAACCGGATCCGACGTTCCACCGGGGGAGCGCGGCGAGATCGTGTTCGGCACGCCGTACACGATGGTCGGCTACTACCGCGAACCGGAGCGGACCTCGGAGGTGCTCGTCGACGGATGGATGCACTCCGGCGACATCGGGCAATGGACCCCCGACGGCTTCCTGGAGATCGTCGGCCGCAAGAAGGACCTCATTATTCGCGGCGGATTCAACATCGCGCCCACCGAAATCGAGAACGTGCTGACCCTGCACGAACAGGTCCGCGAGGCCGCCGTCGTGGGGCTCGACGATCCCGAATGGGGTGAGGCGATCGCCGCGGTCATTGTCGCGAGCGGGACGCATGCGCCCTCGGTGGAAGAACTCAGGCAATGGTGCCGAGAATGCGGCCTGCCGAGCATCAAGGTTCCCGAGCGTATCGAGGTATGGGACGAGCTCCCCCGCAATGCGGTCGGCAAGATCACGAAAGCCCAAGTCCGGGACACGTTGGTGTCTCCGGCCGGTGTGTCATGACCACTCGCCACCCATTTCACAACATCGCGGTCGTTGGCGTCGGCATGACCGAGCAGGCCCGCCGACTGGAGATGAACTCGCTGACCGCCAGTGTGCGCGCCGCCAAGGCGGCCCTCTCCGACGCCGGTATCGATCGCAGCGGGGTCGACGGCATCTGTGCTCGCTGGCCAGGTCCTGGTGGCACCGTCTTCCAGCCCGGATCGGCGGACTGGGCCGGACTGCTGGGAATCCCGGTGCGATGGATCGGCGACACCTACCCACAGGGAGTGCCCGCAGTCCTCGACGCCGCCGCCGCGATCGCGACGGGTCAGTGCCACACGGTGCTGATCACCGGCGGCCAAGCCGGGGTGATGAGCGCCGAGGCCGGACGCGTCGCCTCCTACACTCGTCCCGCAAACGAGTTCGTCGAACCTTTCGGGTCGTTCACCACAGCTCAGTTCGCGCTTGTGGCGCAACGCTACCTGCACGAATATTCGCATGCCCGCGAAGCGATGGCCGAAGTCGCCGCCGCCATCCGGAACACCGGATCGGTCAATCCCGACGCAGTGATGGCCGGCCGCGGCCCGTACACCGCCCAGGACATCCTCGCCGCACCAAAGCTCGTCGATCCCTTTACCCGGTTGGAAGTATGTCTGGCCAACGAGGGCGCCGCGGCACTGGTCGTGACCACGCTCGAACGAGCCCGTGATCTCCCGTCCACACCGGTTCGGATTCTCGGGGGAGGTGCCGAATGGATGCGGCAGCAGTATGTCGACCCACCCCGGTACGACGACGTGTGGATGATCGGAGCCGACGCCTCACGCCGGGCCTATGCGACCGCCGGACTCGAACCACGCGACCTCGATTTCGTCCAGTTGTACGACGTCAACTCCGCCGAAGTCCTCAGGCAGTACGAGGCACTCGGGTTCTGCAAACAAGGTGACGGTGGACCGTTCGCGCTCGACACCGGAATCGGAATCGACGGAGGACTACCCACCTGCACCGATGGTGGCGTCATGTCCTTCAGCCACATCGGTTGGGGCGCGCCAACCTTGAAGATCATCGAGGCCGTCCGGCAAATCCGCGGAGACGGTGGCAGCAGGCAGGTACCCGGAGCCCGGACCGGTCTGGTCGCCGGTGCCGGATCCGGCGCCCAGTACTACAACGTCCTCGTCCTCGGAGCCGCGGACTGACCGTCGCCCGCAAGCAGGCCGCCGAATCGCCGGCCGCTCCCATTGAAGGAACCATCATGGCAGACATCGACTATGCAGTGGCCGACCACATCGCCACCATCACACTCAACCGGCCGCAGCGCAAGAACGCCTTCACCTTGGAGATGATCGACACGTGGGCGAACGTATTGATCGAGGCCGAACACGACCCGAATGTCCGCGTCGTCGTCCTGACCGGTGCCGGTGGAACATTCTGCTCGGGTGTCGATCTCGCGGTGCTCGACACCATCGAACCAACACCCCTCGGCGCCAAGAACCTCCTCACCCAGCACGTGCACCGCGTCGCCCACGCTGCTGAAGCGCTCAGCAAGCCCTACCTGGCCGCAGTCTCCGGGGACGCATTCGGCGCCGGAATGGACATGGCGCTGCTCACCGATATCCGGCTGGCATCCGAGTCCGCCCGGTTCTCCCAGGCATATATCAGAGTGGGCCTGGTACCCGGTGACGGAGGATGCTATCTGCTACCTCGTATCGTCGGCACCGCCACCGCCCTGCAGCTGATGTGGACCGGCAAGGTCGTCGCCGCGCAGGAAGCGTTCTCCCTGGGACTGGTCAGCGCCGTCCACCCCGACGACCACTTGGACGAGGCCATACTTGCGTTGGCCACCGAAATAGCTCATCAGCCCCCCGTCGCGGTTCAGATGATCAAGCGCAGCGCGAAACTGGGCGAGAAGCACGACCTGCGAACGGCGCTCGACCTCATCTCCTCCCACCACGCGGTCGTCATGTCTACCGAGGATTCCCGCGAGGCCCGGCGCGCCCTGACCGAGAAGCGGACGGCGCACTTCATCGGAAGCTGACCGTCCGCCAGCGAATCGAGAATGCGGGTGGAGGGTAGTGCCCAATGCTCCGCCCTGTATTCAAATGTGGTTGGTGGACAACGACATACCGCGCTGATTTCATGTCTCGGCGTAGGGTTGACAACCCGTGGGGATCGGATAAAGATGCATATATTATCCTTAGTAACCTGGATCACGGCGGCTACCGCGATAGCCGAAGACTCTGAGCGTGGAACCCCAACAGGAGGTTGGACATTGTCCGTCGAAGACAGTCGCACTCGCGCGAGTGCCGCTCGAACCGAGTCCCGCAAGAAACGTAAGGCGCTGCTCGCCGGATCAGTCGGCAACACCGTCGAATGGATCGACTGGGCACTCTACAGCGCGCTCGCACCGGTGTTCGCCACCCAATTCTTCCCGCCTGCCGCGCCTGCTGCGGGCCTTCTCGCGACGCTTGCCGTTTTCGCTGTCGGTTTCGTGATGCGCCCGGTCGGTGGGGCTGTCATCGGCGCCTTCACCGATCGCTACGGGCGCAAGAAGGGGCTGACACTGACCATCACGATGATGGCAGGCTGCGCCTTCGTGATCGCGCTGTGCCCGACCTACGAGCAGATCGGCGTGGTGGCGCCGATCGTGCTCCTGCTGGCGCGCCTTGTTCAGGGATTCTCAGCCGGAGGTGAATTCGGCTCGTCCTCCGCGCTGCTCGTCGAATCGGCCACCGGGATGCGCCGCGCCTTCGCGGGATCGTGGCAACAGGTGTCGGCAGGACTGGGTGTGTTGATCGCTGCCGTGCTCGCCCTGGTGCTGACGTCCGCCCTGGAACCTGAGGCCATGTCGTCCTGGGGTTGGCGGGCCGCCTTCATCGCGGGCGGACTTCTTGGCATGGTAGGTCTATGGCTGCGTGTCGGTCTCGATGAGACCGACAGCTTCCGCGCCGCGCACGAGGAGGGCCGCATTCCGCGTAATCCTCTGACCGAAGTGTTCCGCAAGCACCCGCGGGCGGCGCTCCGCGTGATCGGGATGGCGGCCGCCGGCGTGCTGATCTACTACATCTGGATCAACTACATGCCGGGCTACGTCAGCGCGGTGATCGGCACGATGACGCTGCAGACGGCGCTGGTGGCGAACACGATAGCGCTGGCCTACTTCCTGTGCCTTCTTCCCTTCGTCGGAATCATCGCCGACCGCGTAGGGCGCAAACCTGTGATGTTGACGTTCGCAGCCGGATTCCTGGTCTTCGCGTACCCGGCATTCCGGCTGCTCGAGACCGGCGGCTTCTGGACACTGTTCGCCGTGGAGATCGTAGGTGTCACGCTGTTGGCCTGCTATGCAGGGCTTATCGCGACGGTCATGGCCGAACAGTTCCCCGCCGAGGTGCGCACCACCGGGATCGGCTTCCCTTTCGCGATCGCGGTTGCCGTGTTCGGCGGAACGGCACCCTACGTCACCACCTGGTTGGCCACTAACGGTTTGCAGGACTGGGTATGGCTCTACGTCGCCGCGGCGGCACTGGTGGGCGTAGTCGTATATGCACGGATGCCGGAGACCCGTGACCGCGTGTTGACCTAGGCCGAAGACGTCCGGCAACTGGACCGGGCAGTCCGCGCCCCACAGCCCTGATGGGGCATATGCACGAACGACCCTCACCCGAGTGAAAGGTTCACCATGACGCACACCCCGGAAGCGAATCCGTTCAAGCGAGACATGTTCACCGACTTCGATTTCGAAGACCCGGAGTTCAATGAACGCTTTGACGAAGTGCTCAACGAAATGGCCGCCAGATGCCCGGTCGCGCACAGCACCACTGGGCATGGTTACAAGGTGATCAATACCTACAAGGATGTGAAGAAGGCCGCACAGGACTGGCGCACCTTCAGTTCGGCGAAGGGCTACGCGGTCAACCGTCCCGAAGGAACGCCCACGATCCTGCCCGAAGAATCAGATCCTCCGTACCACGACAAGTGGCGCAAGGTACTCAATCCCTTCTTCTCGCCGACGGCCATCGCCGAGTTCGAAAATCAGATCCGGACGATCGCGAATGAGTTGATCGACAAATTCGAGGCGAAGGGAGATTGCAACTTCGTCAGTGACTTCTCCGCCCACCTGCCGGGCATGGTGTTCTTCCGGTGCGTGATGGGCGTGCCCGAAGCGGACCTCCCAGAGCTCTTCGAAGGAATCGACAAAGGGACCTTCGGCCCCGTGGAGCAAAGGCCTCAGTACTTCGTGAAAGTGCGGGACTACCTCGCTACCTACATGGAACAGCGCAGTAGGGAAGCTCCTCGAGGCGATGTCGTCGACATCGTCAACGCCGGCGTCACGACGGAAGACGGAGAGCCGGCACCGTGGGAGGACAAGGTCGCGATCGTGTTGGATCTTGTGTTCGGTGGACTGGCGACCACCACCCACGCGATGACGGCGGCGGTGAACTACCTCGCCCAGCATGATGATGTGCGCAAAGAGCTGTGCGACAACCCCGACCTCATCCCGCAGGCCGTCGAGGAATTCGTTCGACTGTTCGCCCCCGTGGTGGCACCGGCCCGCTACGTCACCCAGGACACAGTTCTCGGCGACCTCGAGCTCAAGCAGGGTGACTGGATCGCTCTCAACTATGCGGCGGTGTCGCGCGATCCCGCCACCACAGAAGACCCCACCACCCTGAACATTCATCGCAAGGCAGTGGTGCACTCGGCGTTCGGCATGGGACCGCATCGCTGCCTCGGATCCCACCTCGCCCGGCTCGAACTCAAGGTCACCCTCGAGGAGTTCCTCCGCCGCATCCCGAATTTCCACATCACCGACGGAACGACGGCCAAGACCGAAACGGGCCAACTCAGGACGACGACATCACTGGAAATCACCTTCGATGTCGAACAAGAAGCGAAAGGCTGACGACCATGAAGTTGAGGATCGACGGAGCATTATGCACAGGACACGGACGGTGCTACTCCATCGCCCCCGACGTGTACACACCCGACGACGACGGCTTCTCGGAGAACCGCGACGTCGAACGGGAAGTGCTGCCCCAACATGAGGAATCCGCCCGTATCGGCGCTCAGAGTTGTCCCGAGGGAGCCATCACACTGAGTGAAGACTAACTCGATTACCGCTGATCCAGTGGAGGTTGTGGTCTCGTAACCCCGACGAGTCCATAGCCTGTACTGGTGTCGGTCACGCAGAACCCACGAAACTGGGATGTCCCGACGCAGACATACCTCCAGCGGTAATTCGACTACTTCACGGCTGCGTAACTCAGAGGCGATGAAGCTATGCGAGCTATCCATATCTCGATGTGAACCGAGTCGAATCCAATGAAGTCGGAAGACCCACGATCACGCCCGGACACGTTCCGCTGCGTGTTGCCGCTGCCGGTATCTGCCAAACCGACATTCATGATCGCGCAGCCTCCGAGCAGATGGTCCCCACGGGTTGTGCTCGGTCATGAGATCGCCGGTCATGTCGTCGAGCGGGTCGACGGCGTGGATAGACCGTCGGTCGGGGACCTCGTCGTCGTACACCCAGTCTGGTCCTGCGACCGCTGCCGGCAGTGTGTCGCGGGACGGGAGAACGCTTGCCTGAGCACAGGGGGATGGATGTATCCCGCTGCCACCCGCGGAATCTCCGTCGACCGGGGGATTGGCCGATTTCGTCACAGGTCCCGCTTCTGCCCTCGTCCCCGCCGACGGGCCTCGACCCCGCATTGGCGGCGGTCCTCCCTGACGTCGGCCTCGTTCCCTACCACTCCATCAATGCCGCCAAGGACGAACTGCGCCCGGTTCAACCGCGGTGGTCATCGGGATGGGGGCCTTGCCAGTTCGCTGTCGAGTTGCTCCGGGCACTTACGAGCGTGCGGATCATTGTGCTCGACCTCGGGGAATCTGCATGGTAGAGGATGTGCAAAGCCGTATTGCGCTCGCTGAAAACTCCGTACCGATGTCACCGAATTCGGTTCTTCACCAGTCGATATCAGCTACCGCTACCAGGGAAATCTGAGACCATGGTGGGTGCAGCGGTCAGCGAGAATGGACGCGGGGGAACGCGCCCAGCGCGATGCCGCGGGCGGTGCGGGCCGCGGTGGTCAACTGCGCGGCGACGGCGGCCACCGCGGTGAACCCAGACCGCTGGCGGCCAGGCCGGCTCCGTAGCCGATAGAGCCGGCCAGGGGCAGGTCGAACATGCGCAACACCACGCCGAAGGCTCCCGTCACGATCGATGCGCCCGCGGCGACGGCAATCGCGACCGTCAGTCCGGCGTACCGGCGGACCGAGGTCGAATTAATTGGTTCGGCGCGCCCGGTTTCCTCCTCGGCCCGGGTGTGCCGGATCACGGTCAGGATCACCGCGACAGCGATGATCGTGTACAGCGCGCCGGCATTCCAGATCGTCACCGCGCCGGTGCTGGAGTTGAATATCGGTCCGTACATCGCGATCTGGGCGGGACCGGCTGCGGTGGCCGCCGCAAACTTCGCGAGATCGGCCGCCGTAGGGTGGCATGTCCGCTTCTGTCCTGCTCCACTGTCGCCGATCGATCGGGGCTGTACTAGGGCCTTTCGTCTGCGATCTGCCGTTGCCGCGCGACTCCGCGAGAGGGTGGGGGAGGTGGTGACCAATGACCCTGACGCACGGATGGAGCGCCGCCTCACACTGAGACTTCGGGGACACCGGACCGGGAGGAGGTGCCTATGCGAAGCGGCAGAGTGGCTGTCCTGGTCCTGGGATGTCTCAGCGCCCTGGCCGGATTTGCTCTGCTCAGTGCCTCGGCGTTTCTCGGGTGGGCATATTTCATGCAACGCGACGGCGGGCACTTCACCTCGCCGCGTGAGCACTATCAGACGAGTGAGAGTGCCCTCGTCTCGGAGAAGGTCGATCTCTTCGAGGGCGCCGACCTTCCGAAAGGATTCAGCACCGAGAACCTCGGCCGGATACTTCTGCGTGCAACCGCGACCGATCCAGGCCAAGAGATCTTCATCGGGATCGGCCCCCGTGACGAGGTCGACAAATACTTCACCGACGTTGCTCGCACCGAGGTCACGGAGGTGCAATTCGCTCCGTTCCGGCCCACCTATCGGCAGATCCCCGGCACCCGAACCGCGGAACAACCAGGCACACAGTCGTTCTGGTCGGTCTCGTCATCGGGGCCCGGTACACAAGAGGTGCGCTGGGAGCTGCAGCCGGGGTCCTGGACGGCCGTCGTGATGAAGGCCGACGCGACGCCAGGGCTGTCCGTCGACATTCAGGCCGGAGCGCGCCTGACGTTTCTCGGACCACTTGCTCTGAGCGTCCTGATCGGAGCAGTCGTTCTTCTGATCATCGGAATTCCGTTGATCGTGGCAGGCGCAATCGGGTTGGGGCGGCACGGTCCGCCTCAACCACATCCCGTCGCGGAGGCAGCGGACACCGAAATCATGGGCGAGCCCACGCACCCGAAAGTTCCGTGGACCGTCTATCCCGCAAGACTCATCGGTCGAGGCGACGAACCACTGTCACGATGGTTATGGCTGGTGAAGTGGCTCCTGGCGATCCCGCACTTCTTCGTGCTCTTCTTCCTCGGGATCGCCTTCGTCGTCACCACCCTGGTGTCCGGCGTGGCGATTCTGTTCACCACCAGATACCCGCGCGCGCTCTTCGACTTCAACGTCGGCGTCCTCCGATGGTGGTGGCGAGTGCAGTTCTACACCTACTCGGCCTTGGCCACCGACCGCTACCCACCCTTCACCCTCGCACGTACCGACTACCCGGCGGACTTCGACGTCGACTACCCCGCGCGACTGTCCCGGGGACTGGTCCTCGTGAAATGGTGGCTGCTGGCGATCCCGCACTACGTGATCCTCGCGATACTCGCGGGAGGCTGGTTCGGCGGCTGGCGTGCCGGAGCGACCGCCACCGCCGGGGCGGACTTCCGACCGCCCTGGATTTTCGGTTCCCTACTCGGCATCTCGGTGACCTTCGCGGCGATCGCACTCCTCTTCACCGGTCGGTACCCACGTGGCCTGTTCGACTTCGTGATGGGCATCAACCGTTGGGCGTTCCGCGTCGCCGCCTACGTGACTCTCATGCGCGACGAGTACCCCCCGTTCCGCCTCGATCAAGGACCATTCGAGCCGGGCGAGCTCATCCCGGATGCCTGCGAAGGGGATCCTGGTCCCGGCACCTCCTCGGAAGGACCACCCGGATGACGGTTTTGGTGGCGTATGCGACCGCGAAGGGCTCGACTCGGGGCATAGCGGAGCGGCTCGGGTCGTCCCTCGAGGAGTTCGGGCAGCTGGTCGCGGTGCGGCCGGCGTCGGATGTGTCACATCTGGACTCCTACGACGTAATCGTCCTCGGTAGCGCGATCCATGGCGGGCAATGGCTCGCCGAGGCCTCCGACGCGGTCGAGCGCTTGTGGTCCGAGTTCCAGGGAAAACAAGTATGGGCGTTCTCGGTCTCGTCGGTGGGTGCTACGAGCACGACGCTGTCGAAACGGTTGGCGCGCATTCTGAGTCGGGTGACCCCGGAGCCGAGGGCAGTGCAAATGCTGCGCCGTGCCGCTGATGTCCGCGACCACCGATTCTTCGCCGGGGCGATCTCCCCGGGTGACTGGCCGGGCTTCGGACGAGTCGTCTTCACACTCATGGGCGGGCACTACGGCGACGCCCGGGATTGGACGGACGTGTGCTCATGGGCTGCCACCATCGCCACCCTATCGGACGGGGTAGGAAAAGACGGACGTCGGACGTAAATCCAGCGGCCGGCACCGAGGGGCCACCCTCCCGTTGCCCGGCGGCGAGATGACATCGGAGGTGCATCATGAGTTCGTTGACGACACAGGTGAGGTGGGCTCGGCTGACGCCTCTGCAGCGCGCCGCGCTGGTCGTGGCGGCGGCAGTGCAACTGGGACTGGCCGTGGCCGCCTGGACGGACCTGGCACGGCGTGATCCTGGCGAGATCCGGGGGAGCCGAACGAAATGGGCCGCCGTGATCGCCGTGAACTTCATCGGCCCGATCGCGTACTTCCGTCGGGCTCGCCGCAGCCCGGCCGAGACGCGGGTGGAAATCGGTCAGGTGAGCCGATCCCCGCACTCTGCATGACCTCCCGCCGAAACGCATCGAATTGCGGAAATTCCGAGCGCGATGAGAGATGAGATCGGTGCGGGACGAGCCGCCGTTCCGGCGTCGGATTGGCGAGAACTGCCCGGTCGGTGGTAATGCCACAGCAGGGTGTTGGCGTCGGGAGCACCCGCCCGGCAGCGGCGAGAACGCCGACACCTCGACCTTTTCGATCGGGTAATCCAGTGCTTCGTGGCGCATGAGGCACCCAAGAATTCGACGACGTGGGTCTGTAGCGCGGAGGCGCCCATCCCTCGCGCCCCGGTGCGGCGAGGATGGACAACGTGGTGTGCCCGCCTGAATCGGCTTGGATGTCGAACCGTCGTTACGGGTACGGGCGATGATGACCGGACTGGATGCAAACGCACGGCTCGAGAGTGTGACACACAGATTGTTCGCGTCGGTCGAGCGCGGTGATGTGACCGTGGGCACGGCCGATACCCGCTTCTTTCGTCGGCGACGTCCCCAGTGGGTGAACCTCACGAAACCCGACCGTGCCGATGGTTGGTCCAGCGCATCCAGAACGACGAAGTCCAAGCCCTGCGATGATGACGAACCGAGCGCACGGCTTGTTCTCAGCGGCGGACTCATCACTGTATTCCGGCCGGTCCGCGCTGGCCGCCACCATCAGTTCCCCGGATACCGGACGGAGCGGTGCGGACCGACGACGACGAAGCACGCCGCATGCATCAGCACGCCGCAGCTGCCCGGCCCAGACTTCCGTGCCGCGAACCGGCACCTGGACTCCGGGTTCCCCGGTTCCGACCGATGCTGCCGCTGGCATGAGTACTCGAATTGAGGACCCTAGGCCCTACTGTCATCACCCGATGACGAGTGGAATCGAAAAGGTCAGCAACAATTTCCGAATTCTGTGGAGTCAGCCATGAGCATTCTGTCCCCCCGCCGCCCCCACCAGGCCCTCCCCGCCTGGCCATCCTTGCCGGACTGGTCCGACCTGATGGCCAGATTCGAGTCTATGCCACCGTGGACCTCGCTCGAAGGCCACATGATCCGCGTGGAGGAACATCTCGACAAGGGTCGCTATACGCTGCGCGCCGAACTTCCCGGGGTGGACCCGGACAAGGACGTCGACATCAGCGTCCGCGATGGACAGTTGACGATCAAAGCCGAACGCACCGAACAGCATGAAGAGGGAGCCCGGTCGGAATTTCATTACGGCAGCTTCTACCGGTCCATGCCCCTGCCGGCCGGCGCCAAGGAAGACGACATCGACGCCAGCTACTCCGACGGCATCCTTACCGTCACGATGCCGGTCACCGAATCCCCGACACCGGAAAAGCACATCGAGGTCAAGAAGGCTGCTGCGCCCGGTAAGGAGCACAACGAACGCGGTTCGGGCACGAAGGATCAGTAGATCGCCGCCCCCGCGAATGCCGCTGCTGGCCAGTGCCGTCGCCGGGTCCGGACACCGCTGAAACCAGGACCCGGCCATTGAACATGATGTAGTGCAACCATTTTGGAGACAACACTCCCGCCGGTGGTCCCGCGGACACAACCGAACCGATCGCCACACCGACCAACCCGCATTCCTCGCGGAGTGTCGGGCTAGAGATCAGTGGCCAGATCGCACGCGAGATGGCCGCACGTCTCTCGGCGAGCCGGGTTCCGCATGCGCGTGTGGCGTCCGGATCAGCGACCGACGCAAGCGGGACCACTGATGGGTCCGGCTCTGCAGGGGGTCAGCGCATTCTCGATTACTTCGATCTGATGGTCCAATGCTGACAGTTCTGCCTGCGGTGCATGCACTGTCAACCGCTGTGCGCGTACTTCCACGACCAGGGCGTCGAACTCGGCGAACAGCGGTGGGACCAACTCGTTCAACTTCTGAAGCGACTCCAGCATCCGGGTCATCGGCACCGCAACTGGCTCAGATATCGCGTTGACCGCCTCGCGCCACTGTGTCCATGAGATGGGCCACGGCGCGCGTTCCCTCGATCAATTCCTCCAACGCGGAGTGGAGCACGCCAGCTCGGTGCGTCTGTCCCTGCTCGGTCATCTGTGCCATCTTTCTCCGCAATTGCTGTGGCCTATCCAGCGAACGGTGTTCTCCGAGAGCTACTCTGGAGAGCGGAAGACCCCGAATCGAGGCACCGAGCCCTACCCGCCCGCCGGGTCGTTCGACATCGACGGTCGGCTACGCCGACACCCAGCTCTGCGTTGTTCGTGCGCGACAGCGCTAACGGACTATCAGCAGGGGGCACGTGACAGTGTGTAGCAGTGCTCTGCTGGTCGAACCCATCAGTAGGCTCGCAAATCCGCCACGCCCACGGCTCCCGGTCACCAGCAGTTGAGCGTTCTCGGCCTGCTCACGCAGATACCGAGCAGGCTGGTCCATGACCACGACTGGGCGAACCTGCACATCAGGGAACTCTTCGGCGCGACCTGCCAGACTCTCGGACAGCAACGCCCGCTCGCGACTTTCGACCTGTGACCAGTCGACGTCACTGGGGAACGGAGCGTACAAATCGACATCCGACCACGCGTGCACTGCGACAAGTTCAGCCTTCCGCAACGCCGCCTCCTCGAACGCCGCCGAGATCGCCGGCTCGCTGTGAGCCGAGCCGTCGACACCGACCACGACAGGCCCTCCGACGTCATTGATCTCGGTGTGCGGCAGGCCACGCACGACCGCGACGGGTGCGTGCGCGTGCGCCACGACTGCTGCGCTCACCGATCCCAGCACAGCTCGATCGAAGATTCCGTGTCGGTTTGCGCCGACGACCACCATCAGTGCAGATTTCGACCGCTCGATCAGCTCACCCGAAGGTGCGCCCATACTGAACACCTTCTCGACCTCGAGGGGATGCTCTGATACGGCCCGAACAGCCACCTCCTCGCCCCGGACGAGCCGCTTCTTACCTTCGAGTTCCTCCTTCTCGAAGAAACTGGCAGGCACCCCGACCGGCACACCGTGGGCGCCGGGGACGAACATGGTGGTCACCAAGGTCAGCGGTGCACTCCGCAATGTAGCTTCGTGCGCCGCCCACGACACGGCCTGCAGGGACGACTGGGATCCGTCGACTCCGACCACGATCGAGCGGTGGGCTGTCATCATGTCTCCTCGGGATAACATGGATCACGACTATCACCATCGTCGCCGCAACCGTGATCGATGCCGTAGAGGAGAAGGTCCTCACATCCCGAACGTCTGAGCGGTTCGTCGTGGATGTTCAGTCGATCCCACCGGAGCGCGCAGCGCCGAAGTCTGTCAATCCCGAACCCCTCGGTGCCGCGTGTCGCCGCTGTCGGCGTACCGGTCCAGAACTTTGCGCATATCCGCGACGGCCTTCTGGCGGCTCACGGGATCCGGGATCTGAGCGAGTTTGCGCTTGAGGCCCACCGCAAAATCGGCGTAGTCGTTCTGCCAGTCGCGCCCGATCAGTTGTGCAGCATCCGTGCGTGCGGTGCCGGTCAGCTTCGCTGGGGTACCGGACTGCAACTGGTAACTCTCCCCGATGTCGGGGTCGATGATCGAGAGCGAGGGATCGTCCTCCGATACCAGTTCGGTCAGTGCCGAGAGTGCTCCCGGCTCACCATGGGTCAAAAACAGGCTGCCCGAGATAGGCTTCCGCTCCCTGATCCAGTCCAGCAATTCGGCCTGATCCGCATGTGCGGAATAGCTGTCGATCCGCCGGATATGGGCTCGAACATTGATGTCGGTGCCCGAGATTCTCACTTGCCGTGCGCCTTCGAGGATGATGCGTCCCAGAGAACCTTGAGCCTGGAATCCGACGAACAGTATCGTCGAATCCCGGCGATGCAGATTGTGCGCAAGATGATGGCGAATGCGTCCCGCTTCACACATTCCCGAAGCCGCAATGATGATGACTCCCGACATGCTGTTGATCCGCATCGAGACGGAAGCGTCGTCGACATAGTGGATCGCGGGATGATGGAAGATGTCCTTGCCACCGAGATCCTCGAGTTCGTTTGCATGCCTGGCAAAGACACTGGTCGCGCGGTTGGCCAGCGGTGAGTCGACGAAAACCGGCACGTTGGGAATTCGGTCCGCATCGGCGAGATACGCGATGTCGAGCAGCAGCTCCTGAGTGCGCTCCAGCGCGAAGGCAGGAATCACGAGATTTCCACCACGCGAAATGGCCTTGTTGATCTCCTCTTCCAACAGGGCACGCCGTTGGTCGATGCTCATTTGCGTGCGGGTTCGGCTACCGTACGTCGATTCACAGATGACGTAGTCCAACCCCGAAGGGCCCTCCGGGTCGGCGTGGAACGCCTTGTTCTGAGGACCGAGATCACCGGAGCAGAGCAGGCGCACACCCCCGACGTCGACCTCCGCCGACGTTGCGCCCAGGATGTGACCGGCGTTCCACAGCCGTGCTCTAAAGCCTATAGCGGGCTCGACCCATTCCTCCAACGGCACAGGACGTGTCTTCCGCCACGCTGTCCGTGCGTCTTGTTCGGTGTAGAGCGGGGCGATTGTCGCCTCTCCGGCACGATCGCGTCGTTGGTTTCGCCGCTGCGCCTCGAACTCCTGGATACGCCCAGCGTCGGCGAGCATGTATTGCAGCAGGTCGGAGGTTTGGGCGGTACAGAAGATCGGCCCTTCGAAGCCTTGTGCCACCAGTTTGGGCAGCAGGCCGCAATGATCGATGTGCGCGTGGGTAAGAACGACTGCGTCAATCGTGTCCGGCGCGAAGGCGAAGGCACCGTAGTTCAATGTCTCGAGGGTGCGGGATCCCTGAAACAGGCCGCAGTCCACCAGGATGCGTGTGCTCTCCGACTCGATCTCCATGCATGAGCCGGTCACTGTCTTGGCAGCACCATGAAAAGTGAGGTTCACGTGATTCGCCATGAGAGGCTCCTGGTAGTCGATCTGGCTTGCGGCCGAGACGCTCCGGCGTCGAAACGCCAGACGTTGCACTCCCAGGGCGGCGAGATTCGGCCCCCAATGCTCTCGCTCCCAGCGTCGTCTGGGTTCGGCGTCGAACGGTTCTCACGGATTGAGTGAACATCGGTGGGAAGCTGGGTCGGTAGGGTCTCCTGTCACCTCTTCGCCGCCGACGAAGCCCGCTCGCGGTCGCGACGAGCCAGTTGCATGATGTCGTGGCAATCCACGGCAACGTGATAGATTGCACTGCAGTGGTTTACGAGACCGCGATCTAGGCGTGTCGCAGCGAGTCCAGGTGGCGGTAGTCGATCAGCTGTCGAGCGTAGCGGAATGCGCAGCGGCCCGAGTCGACTGCGCGAACTCGATCGTTTGCGGCGAGGTGGGGGCTTCTGGCCATTCGTCATCACCGCCGGGGCTGCCCTCGACCGGATCCGGCTTCCGTTCCGGCGCCCGATTCCGAGGTGAAATCACACCGTGCTCATGCTCCCGGGGGAGCAGTTACCGGCCGCAGCCGCGGTTGATGGATGGGCGCGATGGCAGAAGCCGGTCGAGTCGGCGCATCGCGTGGCTCAAAATGGAGGCCTCCGGTCTGGGGGGTGCGTGTGAAGACCCTATGAACGACGTGGTCAGACCAGCACTGCGGCGAGCACGGCACAACCCAACATGGGGATGGCGGCGCTGACCGCAACCAACGTCGATCCGGTCCCCGCACCTGCCACAATCCCCGCAGTCGCCGCAGCGCTCAATTGCGATGGCAACTGTTGCTCCCCGCTGTGGTCGACCGATGGTAGCGTCGGCGCCCGGGTGCTCTTCCACTCTGCAAGGATTACGTGCGGGGGTCTCCGCCGCACAGGGCAATTGGTCCTCGATTCGGTGCGCCTGCGATCAGCGTTCGCGGAGGAGTCCGAATGTGATGACCGTCGTCCATATTTGGGAGGTCCGGGGACTCTCGGCGGCCGGGGATGATCGACGTGTGATGGAAGATGTGAACGCGATCGAGTCGTCCCGGCAGCGCTGCACCGGTATGCGGTAGTGGTCGATGGTCGCGCCGCCCGCTACGCGGTCGGCGGCTTCGGGGCACGGGTGCTCTTCCTGCACGGCTGGGGCCTGAGCGGACAGGCCTATACCCGCCCACTCGAAGAGTTGAGTGGGCGTGCGGGTCTACGCCCCGGCTCTTCCCGGGTTCGGCGGTACCGCCCGTCTCCCGGTGGAGCAGAGAACCCTCGCCGGGACGGCAACTGGGTGGGCCGCTTCGCCGACACGATCGGCTTGTCCCAGCCGGTGACCGTCGTCGGGCATTCCTTCGGTGGCGGTGTCGCGATCACCACCGCCCACCGATCGCCGGATCTGGCTGAACGTCTGGTGCTGGTGAATTCCATCGGTGGCACCGCATGGGCCGACTGCCGCGGTGTGGGAGGTCGGCCACCTGGCTCGGACGGCGAACCTCGCCCCGAACTCGCGGCCCTCGCCGAACGTCGTCTCCCGATCCTCGTGGTGTGGGGTAACGCGGGACAGGATCATCCCCGAATCGACGTCGTTGCCACTCCAGGCTGCTCTCGGTGACCTCTGAGGGGAATCCACACAAAGAACCGTGCCGGAGTGGGTGGGGGTGGGGTCCGCCGCCACGGTCGGTGGACGAGATCTGGGGGCCGAGGAACCGCCGGTCAGCACCGTTGACCGGGTCGCGGGGTGATGGTGAGCACCGACTCGATCGGGCGGCGGGGTGTTTGTCGCGAAGATGCGTCCGTGTCGGTCGAGCCGATTCGAATGAGGACCTGCGGTACACCGGAGTCCGGCAGCAGGCTGCCAATCATTTCTCGACTCTGCGCAGACTCGGTCATGTGGGTCAGCGGACAGGTTGCGTGTCCGGTGGCGGTGGCTTCGAGCAAGACAGTCGACAGGGCCTCGCCCGTGCGCAGCCACGCACCATTGTCATCGGCGTCGGTGCTGAGGACCAGAACCGTCGACAGATCGGGATGGAGGATCGAACCGCTGTCGGAGCCGGCGGGAAACTGGCGTCCGATGTCGACGAGGGCCTGATTGTCTGCGGTGGCCAGTGCCTCCACTTGGATCCCGTCCTCGGGTAGGGAATGTCCAGCCCACCAGTAAAGTTCGGTTTGGTAAGCCACGTCGAACCGTCGGGCGGCGCCGGTGATTTCCGTGGCGGCCGCGAGCACTGGTCGGGCGCTGTGCGGCAATATCGTCAGATGAACGCCGTGATGACGCACCGTGTTCTTCAGCGAGGCTGGCAACGGTGCATTCGGATCGGCCGGATCGAACGGGCGCCGATCCGAATAACGGAGACCAATCGCGGAAAGCAGATCGAGATCGTGCGGCTGGGGCCCTCGGGTGCAATGGTGGAACCGGACCTGGGCGAGGTGGGATGGGCTCGCCCGGTCGGGTAGTCGGCGAATGTCGGCCATCCAGCCCAGCGCAATCAATGCGGTGCTCAGATGATGTAAGGCAGCTCCACAGCTGATAACCAATTGCCTTCCCGACGGGTCCGCCGAGGCGAGTCGGCGCTTGAAATCGGCACGCAAATCGAGCACACCGCCGTCATAGCTCCAACACCACGGTTGGGTGTTGTGGACCGACGGCGCTCGACAGGCAAGGTCCACGGCGCGCCGAATGAGATCATCAGCGGGGACGGTAGGCTGCATCGGCATCTCCTCGCCTGCCCGAGCTTTTGACAACTCGGGGATTCCGCCTTCAGTGTTCACCGCGCGAGAAGCTCAGGTAAGGGCCGATGGTCATCGATGACGACCGCGTTCCACCGATGTGCACAGTTGAGCGCCGAGATGGGGCATCGACGGCGGGCAACGACCTGCGAGGGCCACGAGCGAATCGTTCGGCTGAGATCGTCCTTCTCATCCGGCTCATGGTGGTCGCCGGCGGCGCGACGTGACAGCGACGTATCGGGCACGCGTGTGGGATGCGTTACCCGTCACCGTGATCGGCTCACTATCCGCTGTTCGTGGAGGCCGAAATGCCCTCATGCAGGTGAGAGAAACCTTGCCTCGAGGTCTGTCGGGTTGACTTGTGACCCTACCTCTCGCGCGCTTCCGCATCGACACTGAGAAGACGGCAACCCGGGGGAGGCAATGATGGTCGTGGTCCGTGCCGGAGTGGGTCTTCCGGCCCGGAGGAGAGGTGAGAGTCGTGGAGCGGTTGACCGCACAAGATGTGATGACTCTGTGGCCGGACCGGGCCGGGTGGTCGCAGGATATCGGTCTCGTGGCCGTACTCGACGCCGGTGACTTCGTCGGCACGGATGGCCGGTTCCTGCTCGGGGACGTCCGGCGGTCGATCGAGGCACGGTTGCCTCGGGTGCCGCGTCTGCGGCAGGTGGTCTACGAGCCTCGGTGGGGTCTGGGACGGCCACTGTGGGTGGACGCGGCCAGCTTCGATGTTCGTGACCACGTGCGTGCCGTCTCGCCGGTGCATCGCGGCGGCGAGGCGCGGCTTCTCGAGGTGGTCGAGGAGTTGCGTCGACGTCCGCTCGACCGCGGCAAGCCGCTGTGGGAAATGTGGTTCGTACCCGGTCTGGCGGACGGCCGGATCGGGGTCTATCTCCGCGTGCACCACGTGATCGCCGACGGCCCGGCCGGGGTGGCCATGCTCGGCGCCCTGTTCGACGCCGGGCCCGACGGTCCGGTTCCCCGGGCCGAGCAGTGGGTGCCGGCACCGGTTCCGGCGGGGAGCGAGCTGATCGTCGACAACCTGCGGCGTCGCTGGGCCGAGGTGGCCCGTGTTCTGGCGGCGTGTTCACGGCCTGCGACGATTGTGTGTCATGCCCGAGGTGCGTGGTTATCGATGCGGGAGATGGTTTCCGTGGGCCGGGCACCGCGAAGCAGTCTGAATCGGCCGATCGGTGCCGCGCGTGAGTTCGCGGTCGTACGGACCGAACTCGCAACGATGAAAAGGATCTCCGACCGGCACGGTGTGAAGGTCAACGATGTGCTCCTTGACGTCTTCGCCGGTGGCCTGCGGGAACTGTTGCGCAGTCGAGGAGAACCTGTCGACAACCTCGAGTTGCGGGCGGTCGTTCCGGTGTCACTGCATCGAGAGCAGCCGGGGCCGGCGCGCGGGAATCTACTTGGGCAGATGATCGTGGCCCTCCCACTCGGGATCGACGATCCTGTCCACAGACTTGCGTCGATAGCAGCTGACACCGCCACCCGTAAACGGGGTGTCCGTCCACGCCGAGGGGCTGTGATCGGCGGCCGGGTGGTCCGGTGGATGGCGCCGACTTTGGTGTCTCGGCAACGAATGATGAACACGTACGTCGCCGATGTACCCGGCCCGCCCGTCCCGCTCTACCTCCTCGGCGCCATCGTGCGCGAGATCGTCCCGGTGGTGGCCCTGATGGGAAACATCGCGGTGGGTGCCGGTGCGTTCTCGTATGCGGGGCAGTTCACGATCACGGTCGTCGGTGACACCGCCGTATGTCCCGAGGTCGATGTGGTAGCTCGCGGAATGGAGGAGACGCTGCAGACGCTCGAGGCGCCACGACGCCCGGACTGATCCACCCACGGTGTTATGCCGCGACCGCTGCGACAGACGCGAACTCTCACGCCACAGAACCGGAAGGAGTACGCGACATCCGCACGCGCTCGGCTTCCATTTCGGCCGGGCGTCCGGCCGGTCGCGGGAGGGCGAGACCGTTCAGCGCCCTGTTGACCGCGTCGCGACAAGGATGGCGTGGGTCCACGAACCGATGACCCTCGGCCCTACCGTCACCGCTCGAGGGCGAGTGGACTCTGAGGTGTCGGCAACCACTACTTCACCCGCTTCGGGAATACCAGCTTTCACGGAAATTGCACGGAACAGCGACAATCGAATCGCGACACACCTACGGATCGGCCGTGTCGGATTGCACGAATGGAGATCGACATGCACGCAGAACCAGGGGACTGGCTGGTGGTGAAAGGCACGATCGTCGACAGCCCGGACGAGGTCGGGCACATCATCGAGGTACGCCACTCCGACGGCGCGCCGCCGTACCTCGTCAGATGGATTCGGGACGGTCACGAGGCGCTCGTATTCCCCGGACCGGACGCGCACGTGGTGACCGCCGCCGAGAAGGACCGGGAGGACACTCACGAACGGCACCGCATCTCCGCGGTACAAGACGCGATCGCCCGTAACCCACATCCCGGGCAGCGCACCCTCCGAACCCGCCACGCTGGTGCCTGAGGTGTATCAGGACTGGGCGAACTGAACGTCTGCGACGCCCGGCACGGTCTCGGCCAGGGCCGTCACGACCCCTCGTTCGGGGTCGCCGAGCGCGAGCCCGGCGATCGACACCTTGCCGTCTGCGATCCCCACCGTCCACCGCCGCGCTCCCGCGTACACGTCGAGACGGTGTTGAATTTCCTTCGCAATTCTTGTGTCGTCCATCGTCAAAGTCTCGAGAAGATCACGCCGGGTGACGATTCCGATGACATCGTGCTCGTGGACGATGGGGATCCCGCGCAGGCCCGAGCGCAGCATCGCGGACGCGAGGTCGCTGACGTCGGTGTCCGCGGTCATGGCGACGACCGGGCTGGTCATAGTCTCGGCCGCCGAGGCATCGGCTCGGGGGAGCGTATTGAATTTTTCACGGAGCAGATCACCCTCGGAGACGATGCCCACCAGGTGATGAGATTCGTCGACGACCGGCAGAACCGTGAATCCAGTGCCCGCAATGATGCGGAGGCATTCGTCGACCGGGGTCGATGGAGTCACGGTGGTGACGGGGCTACTCATGATGAGTTGCGCACGCATGACGGCTCCTTCCTTACGCTGGTCTCTCCACGACGATCATCGGCGAGCGATCAGCAGCGGGCAAGTGATGGAGTGCAGAAGCGCACGGCTCGTCGAACCGAGCAGCAGTGCGGCGAAGCCGCCACGCCCCCGGCTACCGGTCACTACCAGTTGCGCCTCCTGTGCTTGCCGGAGTAGGTGGTGAACCGGTCGATCTCGGACGACAACTTTGCGGACGGACACGTCCGGATACTTGTCCTTCCATCCGGCAAGGCTCTCCGACAGGAGAGCATTCTCAGCGGTTTCGATTGCCGGCCAGGAAAATTCTTCGTGACTGCGATCGGTGCGGGCAACGGTCAACAGGCTGAAGTCGCTCCACGCGTGCACCGCTACCAGATCGACCTCGCGCATCGAGGCTTCCTCGAACGCCGACGCGATGGCGGGTTCATTGTTGGGTGAACCATCGATTCCGACCACCACCGGGCCGTCCAGAGGTGGGCCATCCACTTCGTGCAATCCACGGATCACCGCCACCGGGCACGGCGCATGACTGGCGACCGCGGAACTGACCGATCCGACCAGGCCACCGGTGAACTCCCCGAGCCCACGGGAACCCACAACCAGCATGCGAGCCGACTTTCCAGCGTCGAGCAGGACCGACACCGCCGAGCCGTGATGCAGCGCCGTTCGAAGCGTGAGGTGTGTGCCGCACACACTGTGTCGAGCAAGTTCCGCAGCGGCGGCGAGCCGCTGGGTGCCCACATACTCCACGCCGGTGAACGCGCCCGCGGAGAGGTTGACAGCGTCTCCGAACGTACCGGGAGCGGTCAGCAGACAGGACACCAAACGTAGTGGAGCGCGATGGCGGACCGCGGTGTCGGCGGCCCAGCGCACGGCGTCGAGCGATTGCGCCGATCCGTCCACACCCACCACGATCGGCGAATTGGGTTTCATGTCGAGTGCTCGTCTCTGATCGTTCCTGCCGGCCACGTCGGGGATGCGGTCGTGCGTGCTCGTCTCGAGAGGGCACAACGCCCTCGCGGAACCGTGGAGGGGCCGCTCACAGCGAATTCACGCCCTGCAGAAGTAGGGCGGGTAATCCCGGCACCATCAATCCGACACCGACGGAGACGATCGCGCCGCCGGCGACACGATGGTGCGGATTACGGAAGACGCCGAGTCCGATGAAGATGATCGCGGCTGCGCCTCCCAGGACGCTCAGGGGAGTGGCCACCGACAGCGCGGCGAGGCCAGCGAGGGCCGCGGCGGTCACCCAGGGCCATCGCAGGTCCTGAGCGTCGAGAGACTTTGCCTGCATTGCCACCTCCTGTCAGAGAAAGAAGAGGGTCGATGTCACACGACGCAGCGAGCTACTCGGGCGGGAAGTGCACCTCGGCGATGCCCGGCACCGTGTCGGCCAGTGCAGCGATCACATTCCGCTCCGGGTCCTCCGGCGTGACACCGAAGATCGAGGCCGAGCCGTGGGTGACGTCGACGCGCCATCGGCCCGCTCCGCCATAGATGTCGAGTCGGTGTTGCACTTCCTTGGCGATCTGAGTGTCGTCGGTGGTGAGGACGGCGATGAGATCGGGGCGGGTGACGATCCCGAGGATGTCGTGATCGTGGACGATAGGGATGCCCCGCAGTCGTGACCGAAGCATGGCGGATGCGAGTTCGCTGACCTCGGCGTCGGCGGTCATCGCCACGACAGGACTGGCCATGATGTCGCCTGCGGTCACCTCAGGCTTCGTCGTCACCGGGGCGGAGGATCCGCCCAGCTCACGAAATCGTGCACGCAGGAGATCGCCCTCGGAGACGATGCCCACGAGATGTTTCCGCTCGTCGACGACCGGAAGAACCGTGAAGCCCGACTGGCCGACCATTTGAAGGCATTCGTCCACCGAGGTGGATTGGTCCACCGTGGTGACCGGGCTGCTCATGACATGTCGTGCCTGCATGACGACTCCTCTCTTCGTTCATCAGCGTCGGCGCGCCACCGCCGCAGGACAAGGGTCATAGGACCTCACATCATCGAAAACTCGGTCGCGACGCGATCGAGCCTCGGAAGGGTCCAAATGCCCTGGTGACGAGATCGGCGGTGAGCGATTGTGGAGTGAGCACGGAGGTGGAAAGAATGGTCAAGCGCTGGCTGGTCATCGAGTCCGAGCACGAGAACGTGCGGATGCCGTTCGCTACTCGCGTTGCCGGGGCGGGCCGGCATCTACCCACGACACACCTCACCACCACGGATCTGATGTCGACCACCCGTCACTCGACTCACATCGACCTCGAGCGACTGACCGGGATTCGCGAGCGGCGGGTATCGGTGGGGGACGAGGACTCCTACACACTGGCGATCTCGGCGGCACTGGATTGTCTGGAACGAGCGAGCCGCGACGCCGGGTCGATCGATGTGGTGGTCAGTTGCAGCATCACCAAGTTTCACGGTGGTCTCACGCAATGGCTCGAACCCACCATGAGTAGTGCTGTGGCCCAAGCGATCGGCGCGGAGACGGCAATGACGTTCGATCTGTCGAATGCGTGCGCCGGGATGTTGACGGGTGTCACGGTGATGAACAACTGGATCCGCCAGGGAATCATCGAACGCGCGCTGGTGGTCAGTGGTGAGTACATTTCGCAGCTCGGACAGAATGCTGCCCAGCACATCCGGAACATCATGAGCAAGGAACTCGCCTCCCTGACGCTCGGCGACGCCGGGGCCGCGCTGCTCCTCGAACGCGCTCCCGCGGGATCGGGCGGTATCGACCTTGCCGGCTTCACCACTGTCGCCGATTACAGTCGGCTCTGCCTCGCCTACCCGAAGGGCGACGATCCCGGAGCCCGGATGTTCACGAATTCGAGGGGCATCCAGCGGGCGGCCATCGCGGACACCCCGTTGTTGTTGCACGAGGTGCTCGACGTCGCGGGAATCTCCCTGCACGATGTCGACCACGTGATCACGCATCAGACCTCGGCGCGAGCGATCCGCAAAGGGATGGCAGAAGTGACTGCCACTCTCGGCGATTCCCCGCGGCACGACGCCGTCATCACCGTCGACCGTTACGGAAACACGGCGTCGACGACCCACACCGTCGCACTCATCGAGGAACTCGAAGCCGGACGCATACGACCGGGTGAAACCGTGGCATTGATCGCGCTCGCATCGGGTTTGGAGATCGGCGTCGTTCTGTTGACTCTGGACGAGGAATTGGTGGCACGCTATGGGCACAGTCATTGATCGGCTCGACGTCGCCCGAGGCGGCTGGCGTACTCGTCACAGCGCATTGCATCTCGCGGTGTCGGCTGCCCAAACCTGCCTCGAGCGCGCGGGACGGAGCGCTGCTGACCTGGACTTGCTTGTCAATGTCGGGTTGTACCGCGACAGGAATCTGGGAGAGCCGGCACTCGCGGCACTCATTCAGGAAGACATCGGAGCTCACCCGGAAGACCCACACGACGACACGCACGGGACCTTCTCGTTCGATGTCGCAAACGGATCCTGCGGGGCCCTCACCGGTCTCCAGATCGTCGACGGCTTCCTGCGAGCCCGCACGATCGACTGGGCGCTGGTCGTTGCCAGCGACGCCGACCCCGGACGTGGGATGAGCGAGCACTTCCCCTTCGCAGCCACGGGTGGGGCGATCCTCTGCCGCTGGACCGACGACGAATTCGGCCTCGGGCCCGTCCAATGGGTGAACCTCCCCGATGCCGGTGAAAGCTTCAGCGCCACCGTGGGACTCGAAGACTCCAAGAACGTACTTCGATTCCGGGAGTCGGAGTCGATGGACGAGCGATTCGCGAGTGCCGGAGCGCAGGTAGCGCGGGAATGCCTGAAGAAATCCGCCCTCGAACTCGACGACGTCGACCTGATCGCGGTCGCACCCGCCCGGCGGAAGTTCCGCACGGCAATCGCGGAACGTTTGGGCGTCTCGGTATCGCGGATCATGGTCGCAGATGACGAACGGATGCACACCGCATCGCTGGTGGCAGCGCTGGACCGTCGGACCGGTGGTATCCCTGCAGGCAATCGAGTCCTGATCATCGCCGCCGGGGCAGGAATCACCGCTGGCGCGGCGCTGTACAGCGAACATCCCTGAACCCGCACGACGACGGTTCATCCGTCACCGGCGCCGGGACGACGGACCATTCCTCTACCCGACCCGCGGTGGTACACGCGCCGGGTAAAGGGAGTCGTTCGTCAGCCGGCCGCGCCGTGTCCCACCCTCTGCATCGCAGCCACGGGCACCGTTCGAGGCATGTCACCTTCGCCGATCAGTTCACCGTTCGCCCACAGAGACACGTGCCCACCACTGCCCGGTTTGGGTTCGTCGCCCTCGAACAGCATCTTGACGGAAACGTCACCGGTCGGAAGCTTCTGCTCGGACGTCTGCTCCGCCGATGAAGTCGGCGTTTGGCGACGATGACGCCCTCTGCGCCGTCATCGGGTATGTGCACGTTCGCCTCGTTGGCGTAGGGCGTCCAGCGTCGGAGCCCCGCCGAGCATTTGCTCGACAGGGAGCCGGCTGGTGGTGGGGAGCGCGACGATCACCATACCCGTACCGGAGGTGAGCCTCGCCGATCTCGGCCTTCAATTCGCTCTTGACCCGGTGGGACGCGAACATGCCCGCCAGGGCACCGGCACCGGCTCCGACCGCTGCCGCGGCCGACATGGAGCGAACAATCCCACTGCGAGGCCGACGTCCGCGCCACCAGTCGGCACCTTTGCGGCCCAGATGGTCGCCGGTGTCGACCACCGCGACGTTCCCGTCGGAGTCCTCTGCTATCAGGACCGCGCCCCGAAGCCTGAACTGCCGGGAGCGTACCTGAGCCGCGGGTGCATCGAAGTCCTGACAGGCACGGCCGAGTTCTTGGTAGCCGGCAACGAGGACCAGGGCATCACCTGCATCCATGGTGGTTCTCCGTCCCCGATGTCGCCGTTCCTATGAGCGATCTGATTCGAGCTCGTCCGGCCACGGACGCTGCGACAAGTATCACAGGGCCCCAATCTCGGGGACACGTGGCGGCACTCTCGAGATTGTCGACGACGTCGGCAGGAGAGTCGGCAGAAAGTGCACTAGGGCAATGTGTGTCGGGCATGCACGCGTTCGCACGGACGTTCTCCTCCGAATAGGTGCGGTGTGGTTGTCGCGTCAGCCCGGGCGTGCGGCGTCGGTACCGCCGGCCGATGCCAGGACGGCGATCGTGAGGAGCATCTTCCGGCTCATGACGAAGCCGATGGGCTCTATCAGCAGCGGTCCGAAGAACAGCCGGCTGACCAGGCCTGGGCCGTAGGTGCTACAGCCCCGCTCGATCAACCGGGTGCGCCCGGACTGGTCGCGGCGGAGATGAAAAGCCCAGATCGAGGCGTTGCCGGTGCGCGGGTCGCGGGCATGGAGAACGAGGCGGGTATTCGGTTCGACCGACGCGACCGTCAGCGGGGGCGCCTTCGGGTGCAGCCGCACCCCGTCGCCGACGCTCAGGTTCTGGTAATCACCGAGCACCTTCTCGGTGTTGCGCACGCGGCATCCGATGAGATTCTCCAGACCGACATAACTGTAGAAGCCGCCGCGGCCCTGACCCAGCTGAACGATCCAGGGCCACACCATGTCCGGGGAAGCCTCGATCGTAACGGCGTGGGTGTAGCGCCATCGCGGATGCGCGATCAGCTCGTCTCCCGGCAGTGCCACCGCAGCTTCCGCCGCGGTGGCACCCCACGTGGTACGACGCCGGCGTAGCGGTTTCGTCAGGATCACGTGCAGCGCAATCAACACCGCGCCGCCGAGGGACTGCCGGATGACCCGCGCACGCGTCACCGCCGTGACATGCCCGTGCTCGCTCGCCGTGCGGACCAGAATTCTCATTTCGCGGCTCCGTTCGGTCGAGGTAGATCCATCATCGGGTCGCCGTCCAGAGCTCGACAGGGTATTTCGACACCCGTGCGGACCGGCGGTGACTTTGGACCCTGTGCGGTCCGCGGACGACGGTGTTCGCTGGATCATGACGACGAGGAGACCTCATGAACGTGCAACATGCGGCGGTCGAACACCGTTGGGTCGAGCCGATCGATCAACTCCGATTGTCGGACGCGCCCTCGGTAGGAGGTAAGGCGGCCAATCTCGGTGAGCTGACGCACGCGCTCTATCCGGTTCCCCCTGGATTCGCGGTCACCGCGGAAGGCTATCTGGAGGCGATGGACGAAGCAGGAGTGCGCGATTCGCTTCGGGAACACGGGTTGCCGCCCGCCGGAGCCGACGACAAGGCCCTGACCGCGGCGTCGCGCGATTTGCGGTCGACCGTGCTCGGCGTACCGATGCCCGCTGCGTTGCGCGAGGCAATTCTCGGTGCGTATCGCGAGCTCGGCGCCGGGGATCCGAGGGTCGCGGTTCGCTCATCCGCTCCGGCCGAAGACGCAGCCGATACGTCGTTCGCCGGTATCCACGACAGCTTCGTCGGCGTATCCGGTGACGACGCGCTCATCGAGGCGATCGGCAAATGCTGGGCGTCGCTGTGGTCCGAGCGCGCGCTCACCTATCGCAGTGTCCAGGGCGTGAGCGACGAACCGTCGATCGCGGTAGTCGTCCAGTTGATGGTCGACGCCGACCAGTCGGGCGTGGTCTTCACCGCGGATCCCAGAACAGGCGCACGCGACCGAATCGTTGTCGAAGCCGCGACCGGTCTTGGTGAGGTGGTGGTGGGAGGCCAGGTGGAGCCGGATACGTATGTGGTGGCGAAGTCGGGCTTCGCCGTGCTCGACGCCCACATCGGGTCACAGTCCTTCTCCATCACCGCGGATGCGGACGGGGAGCATTCGGTAGAGATTCCCGCCACGGCACGAGGGCGTCGCGTTCTCACCGACCAACAGCTCGAACGGCTCGCGCTGCTCGCCGTCGCTGTCGAAGACCACTATCACGTGCCCCAAGACCTCGAATTCGCGTTCGCCGCAGATCGGTTGTGGATCGTCCAGACGCGTCCCATCACAACGCTGGGGCAGCCCCGCACTCACACCGGGGAACCCCACGAATCGACGAGTAGGGCTCTCGTCCACGGGCTCGGCGCAGGCCCCGGAACCGCGACCGGCCGGGTCCGCGTACTGCGGTCGGTATCGGATGCTCATCGGTTGTCCGACGGGGAGATACTGGTCGCACCGATGACACGTCCCGATTGGCTTCCTGTGCTGCGGCGTGCGGCGGCGATCGTCACGGACGGCGGTGGGATCACCTGTCACGCCGCCATCGTCGGGCGTGAGCTGGGACGACCAGTGGTCGTCGGTACCCGGACCGCCACCAGCGACCTGGTGGAGGGTGCGGTCGTCACCGTCGACGGCGATGCAGGGGTTGTCTACGACGGTGCGGTATCGACGTCTGCACCGGACGCCTCGGATGACGGTGCCGCCGCCACCCCGAGCCCAGTATCTGCCCGGCCCGGCGGAGGGGTCGCACCGGAGGTGACGGCCACCTCCGTCTACGTCAATCTCGCCACACCGGACGCCGCCGAGCGGGTGGCCGCCTCCGACGTCGACGGGGTGGGGTTGCTGCGCGCCGAGTTCATGATCATGGACGCGCTGGGCGGGACGCACCCCGCGGCGATGATCGCGCAAGGACGCCGCGACGAGTACGTGGCCAAGATGGCCGCAGCAGTCGAGCGCATCGCCGCTGCCTTCGCCCCGCGCCCCGTCATCTACCGGGCGATCGATCTCCGCACCAACGAATTCGCCGACCTGTCCGGTGGCGACGTGGAGCCTCACGAAGACAACCCGATGATCGGCTACCGCGGCTGCTTCCGCTACGTGCGCGAACCCGAACTGTTCCGCCTCGACCTCGACGTGCTGTTCACCGTCCGGAAGCGCTACCCGAACGTGCATCTGATGATCCCGTTCGTCCGCACCCGGTGGGAGCTCGCGCAGTGCCTCGCCGACCTCGACACCCATCCTCTGGGCTCGGATCGCCGCATGCACCGATGGATTATGGCGGAGGTCCCCTCCGTCGCATACTGGATTCCGCAGTACGCCGCCCTCGGGATCGATGGGGTCTCCATCGGTACCAACGACCTCACCCAACTCGTGCTCGGAGTCGACCGCGATTCCGAGATCTGCCGCGATCTGTTCGACACAATGGACCCCGCCGTACTCGATGCCATCGACGTGATCATCGACCGTGCCACCCGTGCCGGTCTCACCACATCCCTGTGCGGGCAGGCCGTGTCGACCAATCCGGCGTTGGCGGAACATCTCGTACGCAAGGGCATCACCTCGGTGTCCGTGGCACCGGACGTCGCCGCTACCACCCGCCGCAACGTGTCGGCCGCCGAGCGCAGGATCCTGCTCGACCGAGCGAGATCGGATCTGCGCACATCCTCAGACGAGGGCCGTCGAGGAGCGCGATGAACGTACGTGGGCGACCCTGATCAACAGCGCCACCGGTTTCCACCTCGCGCGCGGGACTATCCGGCGACGGTTCCGGCCGCGGAACCGTCGGTGAGAAGCGCGAAGAATTGCTCGACATCGGCCCGTCGGCACAGAGCGGTCCCCGGTGTCAACAGCATGGCCGCTCCCGCCGCGATCCCGTACCGCACCGATTCGCTCAACGACCGACCGCACGCAAGACCACACACCACGCCCGCGACCATACTGTCGCCCGCACCGACCCCGCTGACGACGTCGACGTCGACCGTCGGGAAGTATTCGTCGTGGGCCCGGGTAACCAGCAGCGCACCTTCGGCGCCGAGCGAGAGGACGATGACCTCGCAGACCCCCCGATCGATGACGTCCCTTGCCGCGGCGACCTGGTCGTCGATCACCGACAATTCCCGACCGGTCCAATCCCGGAGTTCGCGGATGCTGGGTTTGACGAGAAAAACACCGCCCCGAAGTTGTCGCAGGGCCGGCCCGGAAGTGTCCACGATCACGCGCGCACCCAGGTCGACGACGAGATCCGCTGCGCGTTGGTAGAAGTCGGCGGGCACACCCGGCGGCAGACTCCCGCTCATCACGATGTAGTCAGCGTCCGACGCGACCTCGGTGACCAGGTCGAGACAGGCGATCTGCTCTCTCGCGGTCACTGCCGGTCCCGGGAGGACGAATCGGTACTGCAAACCCGTCTCGTTCTCGTTGATTGTCAGGCTTTCCCGTGTCGAGCCGCGAATCGTCAAACTCCGAATCTCGACGCCCTCGGTAACGACGAGGTCCTCGAGAGCTCGGCCCGTATGGCCGCCCGACGGAAACACCGCCGTCGCATCGGCGCCGAGAACGTGCAGTACCCGGGCCACGTTCAGTCCACCGCCGCCAGGATCGCGGCGAGGCGCGCCGCAGCGCACCTTGTCGGTAGGGATCACCCGGGTCGTGCTCGTGGTGATGTCCAGCGCGGGATTCATCGTCAACGTCACGATCGTGGGCATGGGCTCTCCTGTCGTCTGGCAAGCCGGACCGCTTTCGGTGAACGTGTGCTGTCACTGGTCATCTCGCCACCCTGAGGTGGAGTGCCACGCCAGTTCCGCCGTCTTCACGCCTTCCTCACAGGAGGTGTCCGTATCGACCGGCGTTGCCGATGTCCAGGCCGTGGTTCGCGCGGCCATCACGTCGTACACCGCGATGGTTGCGTCCGAGTCGCCGGGCGGGCGGCTGCCGATTCTCTCCACCGCCACGGCGCGGGGTGCTCTGCATTCGAGTTCGACGAGATCGCTGTGGGTGCGGGACGCGGCGAGGACGGCGCGTTGCCGAAACGCCGGTTGTGTCCACGACGCATCCAGAACGACCGATCTCCCCTCCGAGAGATGCTCGTGAGCGCGCCGCAGCATCTCGGTGTAGGTGCGATCAGTCATATTGCCGCTGTACAAGCCTTCGCCGAATCCGGATACCTGGCGGGATCGTGGATCGAGGCCGGCGAGTTCTTTTCGGACGCGGTCGCTGGAGATGACTGCGGATCCGGTGACTTCGGCCAGTCTGCGGGAGAGTGTCGACTTGCCGGTACCGGGCAGCCCGCCGACCATTGCCATTCGCACGGTGCCGACCCGCAGATGCCGCAACGCGAGATCACAGTGCCCCCGCGCATCGTCGCGGGCAGCACGAGATCCCTGGGTGTACCGCAGGCACGCTACCTTCGCGCGAACGAATGCCCGGTACGCGATGTAGTGATGCCGCAAAGACACCGCTGGCTCGTCGAGCACCTCGCTGCAGTAGCGATCGAGGAACCGTCCCGCCAGGTCTTCGCGCCCCAGGTACTCGAGGTCCATGGCCAGACATGCGGCGTCGTCGACGCCGTCGACGTGCCGTAGATGGTCGTCGAAGTCGAGACAGTCGAGAATACGCGGACCATCGGCGAGGCAGAAGATGTCGTCCGCCAGCAGGTCGCCGTGACCGTCGACGATCCGACGGTCATGAATGCGACTGTCGAACAGCTTCTTTCGACCGTTCAGGTATCTGTTCGCTCGTCGCTGAACCTCGTCGAGGTCCGCCGCAGGCAACACCCCGCACCCGTAGCTCGTCACCTCGGACACATTGGCCTGCCAACGGGCGGCAACCACGTCGGGTGCCGCGTCGCAATCGATCTCGTCACCCCGCTCGGCTCGGGCGTGGAATCGGGCGAGAACAGCGGCGATCGCATCCACCTCCGCGGTAGCATCGGCACCCCGGCAGACCAGGCGGGCCAGCCGTCGGTCCGACGGCATCCGGCGCATCTTCACGATCGATTCGTTCGGTCCACCGCACGGATCGGTCAATTCGGCGACGCCGAGATACACGTCAGGGCAGAGCCTTCGGTTCAGAGCGACCTCACGCTCACAGGCGGCCCGCCGCTGTTCGGCGGTACCGAAGTCGGCGAACGCCGTCCGGATCGGCTTCTTCGCCTTGAAGACGACCTCACCGACCATGACGACGTAGGCGGTGTGCGTCTCGGCGCCGTCGACGTCGGGTTCCTCACCGGACCGGCGCGGGCACCGCGCGCTAGTGGAGTCCGACATCGGACCGCGTCACATCATCATCGGCGGAACGGTGAGGCCCCGAACAGATGTCAGCGTGCGCTCCGCCGGCATCCAACTCGAGGTCGAGGTGAAGCGTGGTCCCATGCCGACGCAGCGCATGGGACCACCCCTGGTCTCGGAGCACCTCGAGCATCAGTGAGTTTTCCACCAGCACCTCAGCGGTCATGCGCCGGACGCCATGCGCCCGCGCGGCCTCGACGAGCCGATTCAGGAGCATCGTCCCGATTCCGTGCGACTGATACGGGTGCTTCACCACCAGAGCGAATTCGACCAGCGGGGAGTCGTTGTGCGCCTGATCGGACGGGCTCACGTAGTTCGCAACGCCCACCAGGATGCCGCCGATGAACGCGCCCAGCGCACAATGCCCGGGGTCCTGCCGGCACAGTGATTCGGCGAGATCCTCGAAATGCTTCGGACGGGCACCGAAGAACCTCATGTAAGCGTCGTGCTGATCCAGCTGCTCGTGCAGATCCTGCACAGCGGCACTATCGGTTGATTCGAGGTAGCGCACGAGAACGCTGTTTGTGACCGCGCGTGATCGAATGACATTCATCCCCGTCACCGTCCATCTCGTCGGAATGCCATTCAATCGCGAGTACGTCCCGGCATGTCAGAGCCTTTGGTCCTCGACTACGGTCCTTTGCCTCTATTGCAGGCTCGGGCGGGTCGCGATGCTGAGGACAGTGCGAATGCGCACACTTCGCATCGAAGGAACATCGCATCGCTATGACCACGACCAACGCTGACACGTACGACAACCCGATGCCGCACGCGCAACTTGCGGCGGTACGGCGGTTCGTCCTCGAGTTCGGGGCGAACTTCACCCGGGACGCGATTGTTCGCACGGTTGAGGGCACCATTGCGGATCATTCGGGAGGCTTCCCCGCCGGGGGTAGCAGTGCGATCGTCGAGCTCCACCCACCGACCGAAATGGATGATCCATGACAACGCCGTGGCAAGCTCCCCAATCGCAGGAATCCCGGTCCCAGGTGAGCAGACCGGTGCCCGCGGCCACCTGGCCTGTGGAGATCGAGATACACGAACACGACGCAGAGAAGTCCTGTTCACAGGCCACGGCACGGTTGCGCACTCGCGACAAAACCCTCGAAGGACACGGAGAAGCCGGTTGCCGCTCTCGGCACGCCGACACAGTGCAGGTCAGTCGCCAGCTGGCCGCAGCTCGTGCGCTGGCCGACCTGGCGCACCAGTTGTTCGAGCTGGCATCCACACAAGACGCGGCTGCGGTCGCACACCGGCGCACTCTCGGGCTCCCGACGCCGGACGTCGACTGTGATCAGCGGCCATGACGATCGTTCCCGCCACCAGCGGGGTGTCTCCGAACTTCACCGACTACGACGAGGAGCGCACACGGTTCTCGTGGTCGGGCATCGAGCGACAACTCGGCCCGGCCCCCGGTGGATGCAACATCGCGTATTACGCGGTCGACCGCCATGACAGCGGGCCACACCGCGACAAGGCCGCTTTCCGATTCGTCGGTCCGAACACCGACGCCGGCGAGCTGTCCACGACCGAGGTGACCTACGGGGAATTCGCACACCGTGCCCGCAAGTTCACCAACGTGCTGCGCAGACTGGGTGTCGTCAAGGGCGACCCCGTCTTCGTGTTCACCGGGCGCATCCCGGAGTTGTACGTCGGCATCCTCGGCGCCCTGCGCAACGGGAACGTCGTCTCGCCGTTGTTCTCCGCCTTCGGACCCGAACCGCTGGCCACGCGAATTCGGCTCGGCGGCGCCCAGGTCCTGATCACCACGGAGCAACTGTATCGACGCCGGGTGGGGAAGATCCGTGGAACGCTGCCCACCTTGCGTCACGTACTGCTGGTCGGCGATTCCGCTGCCATCTCCGACATTCCGGACACGCTCGATTTCCACCGCATGATGGAGGAAGCCGACGACGACAGCGACATCACGCCGACCTCCGCCGAGGACAGCGCCCTGCTGCACTTCACGAGCGGTACGACCGGAACCCCCAAGGGTGCCGTCCACGTCCACGGCGCCGTCGCCACTCACTACGCGACCGGACTGTACGCACTCGACCTGCACCCGCAGGACATCTTCTGGTGTACGGCCGACCCCGGCTGGGTCACCGGTACCTCCTACGGGGTGATCACGCCGCTACTGCACGCCGTGACATCGATCGTCGACGGCAACGACTTCGATGCCGAGCGGTGGTACCGCATCCTCGGCGAACAGGCCGTCACGGTGTGGTACACCGCACCGACCGCGATCCGCATGCTGATGAAGTCCGGTCCGGAACTGGCGCACAAATTCTCCTACCCAGACCTGCGGTTCATCGCCAGCGTCGGCGAGCCCCTCAACCCCGATGCCGTGCTCTGGGGGCGGGACGTACTCGGACGGGCCATCCACGACAACTGGTGGCAGACCGAAACGGGCGGCATCATGATTGCCAATACACCCGGTTTCGACATCAAACCCGGTTCGATGGGCCGCCCACTTCCCGGTATCGACGCCTCCATCATGCGACGCACGGAGGAGGGCGGCACCGAAGTCGTCGACGAACCGGACGTGGAGGGGGAACTCGCGCTACGGCGAGGCTGGCCGTCGATGTTCCGGGGCTATCTCGACAACGACGAACGGTACCGGCGTTGCTTCGTCGGCGACTGGTACCTCACCGGCGACCTGGCCAGACGCGACGCCGACGGATACTACTGGTTCGTCGGTCGCGCCGACGACGTGATCAAGTCGGCCGGTCATCTCATCGGCCCCTTCGAAGTGGAAAACGCCCTTACCGAGCATCCCGCGGTCGCCGAGGCCGGAGTGATCGGCAAACCGGATCCCACGGTGGGGGCCGTGGTCAAGGCATTCGTGGCGGTGAACAAGGGATGGGACGCCGACGACACCCTGCGCAGAGAACTTCTCGGTTACGCCCGCAAGAAGCTCGGGGCCGCGGTCGCCCCCAAAGAGATCGAATTCGTCGATGTCCTCCCACACACGCGGAGCGGAAAGATCATGCGCAGGCTTCTGAAAGCCCGCGAACTCGGTCTGCCGGAGGGCGACACATCAACTTTGGAGGTGGGCGGATGACTGCCCCGGACTTTCCCTACGACAAGACTTTCGCCCTCGAACTGCTGACGGACATGCTCCGAATCCGGCGATTCGAGGAAAAGGCGGCAGAACTATACGGCGCCCGGAAGATCCGCGGATTCCTGCATCTGTATGTGGGGGAGGAAGCGGTCGCGGTCGGGGCCCTGCATGCATTGACACCGGGCGACGCCGTCGTCGCCACCTACCGCGAACACGGCCACGCGCTGGTGCACGGAGTCTCCATGAACTCGATCATGGCCGAAATGTTCGGCAAACGAGAAGGATGTTCGAGGGGCAGGGGCGGATCGATGCACCTGTTCGATGCCGCCACCCGATTCTACGGGGGCAATGCGATCGTGGCCGGTGGACTCCCTCTCGCCGCGGGCTTGGCCTTGGCCGACAAGATGCAGGGTAAGCGCCGAGTGACGGCCTGCTTTTTCGGCGAAGGCGCGATGGCCGAGGGCGCCTTCCACGAAACCATGAATCTCGCATCGCTGTGGCAGCTGCCGGTGCTGTTCTGCTGTGAGAACAACCTCTACGCCATGGGGACAGCCTTGTCTCGCTCGGAATCGCAAACCGATCTGTGCGTCAAAGCCGCGTCGTTCGACGTCCCCACACTCAAAGCGGATGGGATGGACGTGATCGCCACCCTGCACGCGGCGCGCTCCGGCGCCGCCCACGTCCGTACCAGCGGCGGCCCCTTCTTCATCGAATTCCAGACCTACCGCTTCCGCGCCCATTCGATGTTCGACCCGGAACTGTATCGCGACAAGGCCGAAGTGGAGTCGTGGAAGGAACGGGGGCCGATCCACACCTTCTCCGCACGGCTCAAATCGCTCCACCTGCTGACGGAGGAGGAGTTCCTCCGTATCGACGCCCGCGTCATGTCGGAGGTCGACGCCGCCGTGGCCTTCGCCGAGGCCGGTACCTGGGAGGCCCCCGGGGATCTGTTGCGCGACGTACTCACGCCGGCACGAGCAGAGGAGGCGTCGTGAAGATCACCTACCGAGATGCGATGCGGGAAGCAATCCGTGAAGCAATGCACTCGGATCCCCGGGTGTTCCTCATGGGAGAGGACGTGGGACGTTACGGCGGCACATACGCGGTGTCCAAAGGACTCCTCGACGAATTCGGGGACGAGAGAATCCGCGACACCCCGCTGTCGGAGCTGGGTTTCGTCGGAGTGGGGATCGGCGCGGCCGTGGGTGGGATGCGTCCGATCATCGAGGTGATGACCGTCAACTTCAGCCTCCTCGCCCTCGATCAGATCGTGAACACCGCAGCCTCACTCAGACACATGTCCGGCGGCCAGTTCTCCGTCCCGGTGGTGGTACGGATGGCGACCGGGGCCGGGAGGCAACTTGCCGCACAGCATTCGCACAGCCTCGAGAACTGGTACGCACACATCCCCGGAATTCGGGTCTTGGCGCCCGCGACTGTGGCAGACGCACGCGGAATGCTCCAACCCGCACTCGCCGACCCCGATCCGGTGATCATCTTCGAACACACCCAGCTGTACAACTCGTCGGAAGACCTCGAGAGTCCGGTTCCCGTAAATATCGACTCGGCAGCAGTGCGCCGGACAGGAACACATATCAGCCTCATCACCTACGGCGGTTCGCTGCCCAAGGTGTTCGCCGCCGCAGACGTCCTGGCCGAGAAAGGCATCGATGCCGAGGTGATCGACCTCCGGGTGCTACGCCCCCTCGACACCACTACGATCGCTGCGTCGATCCGGAAGACACATCGGGCTGTGGTAGTCGACGAGGGCTGGCGCACTGGGAGTCTCGCGGCGGAAATCATGTCGCAGATCATCGAACGCGAGTTCTACGAGCTCGACGCGCCACCTCGCCGCGTGTGCAGCGCCGAGGTCCCGGTGCCCTACGCCAAGCATCTCGAATACGCGACCCTTCCACAGGTCGAGACCATTGTGTCCACGGCATGGAATGTGATCGGCGACCGATAGGAACGAGGCAGATTCATGTTTGACTTCACTCTGCCGTCGCTGGGCGCCGACATGGACGAGGGAACGTTGACGGACTGGTTGGTCAAACCCGGGGACGAGGTCGAGCGCGGCCAGGCAATAGCGACAGTCGATACTGTGAAAGCGGCCGTGGACGTCGAGATTTGGCAGAGCGGCACTGTTCACCGCCTTCTTGTCGAGCCCGGCACGACCGTGTCGGTCGGAACCGCGCTGGCGACCCTGCTGAGTCCCGGAGAAACAGCACCGACGCCGACGCGACCGTCCACGGAGCCGGAAACCGCCGCCACCCCCGCGGAGGAACCGGCACCACGACGGAAGGTCTCGCCCAGAGCGCGCAGGGAAGCGGAAAGAGCCGGGATCGATCTCGCCGGTGTCACCGGGACCGGCGCTGACGCTGCGATCACACTCGACGACGTTCAGCGCACAGCAGCTCACACCGGTGAGCGCGGACCGGCCGAGACCAAGGCCCGCGACATGCGTCACGCGATAGCCGCGTCCATGAGCCGGTCCAAACGGGACATTCCGCACTACTACCTGACGGAGGAGATTCCGCTCGGGGCGGCGACGATGTGGCTCCGAGCGGAGAACGCCGCCCGCCCGATCACCGAACGAGTACTCCTCGCGGCCCTGCAGATCAAGGCGGTGGCTCTCGCAGCGCGGGAGTACCCGGACCTCAACGGGTTCTGGCGGGACGGCGAGTTCACACCCGCGCCCGACGTGCACGTCGGGGTGGCGATCTCGCTGCGAGACGGAGGCCTGGTCGCCCCCGCAATCCACGACACCGCCGACAAGCCCCTCCCACTGCTGATGGCCGAACTCGGGGATCTGGTGACCCGCGCCCGCGCCGGCTCCCTTCGCAGCTCCGAGATGTCCGATCCGACGCTGACCGTGACGAACCTCGGGGAACGAGGAGCCACGTCGGTCCTCGGTGTGATCTATCCACCTCAGGTGGCCTTGGTGGGCTTCGGGAGGCCCAGCGACCGCCCCTGGGTGGTCGACGGGGAACTGCAGATCGCCACGGTCGTGACGGCCACCCTCGCCGCGGACCACCGTGCCAGCGACGGAACACGCGGCGCACGGTTCCTGACCAGAATCAGCGAGCTGCTCCAACAACCGGACCAGTGGTGAGGACACGAGATGAACGGCGACACGATCGAATCGAGAGCCCTCCGTGCATTACAGGACATCGCACCCGAGACCGAGGACGAGGACCTGTCCCCGGGTGTGCCGTTGCGCGATCAGGTCGATCTGGATTCGATGGACTGGCTGAACTTCCTCGTGCGCCTGCACGCCGTGTTCGGCGTCGACATCCCGGAAGCTGATTACGCGACACTGGTGACGATGGATGACATCGTCAACTACATTGCCTCGCATACCGACACCTGATCGACGACCCGACTACGGTGCGACCTCCGTCCGCGCGGTCCGTCGCCGCCACCACCGCCACACTTCGTCACATCCCCAGACGATGACAGGTAACGGAACGAGCCACAGCACCTGATGTCCCTGCGGAGTCACCGTTCCGAAGATCTGCCGAAGCAGCGGTACCGTGACGACCAGCGCGGCGAAACACACCTCGAAGGCGATCCCCCACAGCAACAACGGATTGGACGCGACCCCCACCTGGGCGAGCGACGAGTGTTCGGTGCGCGAAGCGAACGCCGTGCCGATCTGACAGGCGACGATACCGAGGAAGCTCATCGTCGTGGCCGACTGCCAGGTATTGTGCAGGCTTCCCGCACCCACATCTGCACCGAAATACCAGCCGCCCTCGACGAGCGTCGCGAAGAAGAGCGCCATCACCAGCACCGCCGACACACCCCCCAGAAGCCCCCACGACCGGGCGAGGATGGACCTGTCGACCACGTTCTGGCCGGGCTCGCGCGGGCGTCTGTCCATCAGACCCGGTTCGGCCTTCTCCCGGCCCAACGCCAGAGCCGGCAACGTCTCGGTACCGAGGTCGATCGCGAGAATCTGCATCACGGTGAGAGGAAGAGGAACCTGGCCGCCGGAGAGCGCGTAGACGAGAAACGGCACCACTTCCGGGGTCGCATGCGCGAAGATGTAAACGATGAATTTGCGAACATTGTCGTACACCCTCCGCCCCGCCTCGACGGCGCTGACGATGGTCGCGAAATTGTCATCGGTCAGGACCATCGTCGCCGCCTCCCGCGCGACATCCGTGCCCGACTTCCCCATGGCCACACCGATATCCGAACGACGAAGGGCAGGTGCATCGTTCACCCCGTCGCCCGTCATCGCGACGATGTGACCGCTGTCACGCAGAGCGTCCGTGATCCGCAACTTCGCCTCGGGTGAACTGCGGGCGAAGATGAGTTCAGTGTCGGTGGCCAGCAATCTGTCGAGATCGGGTTCGGGCATCTTCTCGAGTTCTGCGCCGGTGACGACCCGCAGTCCCGCCTGCCCGATGCCCACGCTCTGTGCGATCCCGCGCGCGGTCAGACCATGATCACCGGTGACGACGATGATCCGTATCCCAGCCGAGTGGCACCGGTCCACGGCCGCGGCAGCCTCCGGACGCGGGGGATCGAGCAACGCAGCGATTCCCAGCAGGGTGAGATCGCTCTCCACCTCGTCCCGAGCAGGCGCAGGGTGGATGATGGCGTCGACTTCCCGCTCGGCGACGGCGAGCAGACGCAGACCCTCTCGAGCCCAGTCGCGCACCACGGTCTCGATGGATTCGCGTGCGGTGCTGGTCAAGACCGCGTCCACACCGGTCGGACCGGCAATGTGGGTGCACCTGTCTAGGATCTCTTCGGGTGCCCCCTTGGTGTGGACGTGCAGCACATCGCCGACACGGTCGACGGTGGACATCCGGCGCAGCTCCGGATCGAAATGGAACTGCAATACCCGAGCTCCGTCCACGGCCCCTGGTGTGGCCCCCAACGCCTCCGCGGCGTGCATCAACGCCACTTCCGTGGGATCCCCGATCTCGGCACCGGTGTTCGGGGTCCCCGCACTGCACGAGGCGACGATGGTTCGGGCGGCCCGGCTTGCCGCAGAGCCCGGCGACGCGACAGGGAGGGAGCCGTCGAAGGACACGACACCGTCAGGGGTCCACATCCGGATGGTACTCATCCGGTTCATGGTCAAGGTGCCGGTTTTGTCGGTGCAGATGACGCTGGTGGATCCGAGCGTTTCCACCGCCGAGATCCGTTTCACCAAGGCGCCCTGTCGGGCGAGAGTGCGCACGCCCACCGCGAGGGCCAAGGTGATCGTGGGCAGAAGCCCCTCCGGCACATTGGCGACCAGAAGTCCGATCGCGAAGTTGATCGAATCGTCGAGTGAGAGCCCCGCCATCAGCGTCCCCAGGGGGATGAACGCCAAACCCATCGCTACCGCGACCGCCGCGATCAGCCATGCCACACGTTTGACCTGTTTCTCGAGAGGGCTTTCCTCATGCCCTCCACGTTGCGCAAGGGCGGCTATTCTTCCGATTTCGGTGTGCATCCCGGTCGCGAACACCACTGCGGTGGCTTCGCCGCCGACGACGTTGGTCCCGCTGAAGACGATGTCCCGAGCCTCGATCAACGGTCCCGACGTCGACCCGGTGTCGAACCGTATGAGAACGGGAACGGACTCCCCGGTCAGGGTCGACAGATCGACTTCGACCGATCCCGACAGCAGCCGCGCATCGGCGGACACCCGGTCGCCTTCGGTCAGGTAAATCACGTCGCCCGGCACAAGCGACCGGGCATCGACCGTCACCCTCGCTCCCTGACGTTCGACCCGTGCCCGGGTCGGGAGAAACGCCGACAACGCCTCGACAGCCTGCTCGGCGTGTCGTTCCTGCACGAACGCGAAGCCGGCGTTGATCACGATCACGATGACGATCGCGACGCTCAGCGGCGCCGCACCGCTGATCCCCGCGAGCACGGCGGCCAGCCACAGGAGCAGCGCGAGCGGGTGCGTCAACTGCCGAAGCAACTGTCGAGGCCATTCGCGGCCGCGGTGCCGAACCAGTTCGTTGGGCCCGTACACGAGAGTTCGCCGCTCGGCCTCCCTCCCCGACAGGCCATCCCGTCTCGTGCGGAGATCGCGCAACAGCCGGTCGGTCGACTCCTGGGGGTCGACCGACTCGTCCGGTCTCACAGTCTTTGTCGCCGTCACCGTTCTCCTGTCGTCGGGCCGTTCCGGAACGGATGACTCAGGACGGGAACCGACGCGGTTCCTCTCCGACGGTGCGCCACCGATCGTCGCGGTGAAAGGGACCTTGGTCCTCTCTTGCCGCCGCACCCTCCCAAATCGAGGGCCGGCTGCAACGATGGAAAGACGCGCCCCGGCGCGTCCACCCTCGACGAGGGAAGGCCCATGCCCGACACCCACCATGCAACCCGGAACGAGAGCCTGACCAGGCTGCTGGCACCCACCTTGCTGGCCGTCACCTCGGCTGCCCTCGTCTCGGGAGTGGTGGCGTCGTCCCTGGGGTGGCCCGAAGTCGCGGATGCGTGCTGGGCGATCGGTACGGTGGTCTCGCTGGTACCGGCGCTCGGATGGGTCGTCGTGTCGCTCCGACACCGAGAAGCGGGGGTCGACCTGATCGCGGTCCTCTCCTTGGCCGGAACACTCGCAGTCGGTGAATATTTGGCTGGAGCCCTCATCGGGTTCATGCTCGCGACGGGACGCACGCTCGAGTCCGCGGCGGAGCAGCGCGCATCACGCGATCTGCGTGCCCTGCTCGAACGTGCACCTCACCGAGCGCACAAGCGAGTCGGCGGCGACATTATTCTCGTGCCACTCGACGAGGTCGAGCCCGACGACCTGCTGGTGGTAGTGACGGGGGAGGTCGTTCCCGTCGACGGCGTCCTTACCGAGGGGTTCGCCGTCCTCGACGAGTCCGCACTCACCGGCGAATCTCTCCACGTCGAGAGACGGGACGGGGAGCCGATCCGCAGCGGGGTCGTGAACGTCGGCTCGACGATTTCGCTGCGCGCGACCGCCGGTGCGGCGGACAGCACGTACGCCGGGATCGTCCGATTGGCACAGGACGCAGCTTCCGACAGGGCGCCGATAGTGCGGCTCGCGGACCACTTCGCCGCCTGGTTCCTGCCTCTGGCCCTCATCGTCTCGGGTGTCGCGTGGTGGCTGAGTGGGTCCGCGGTGCGCGCGGTGGCCGTGCTCGTCGTCGCGACTCCGTGTCCGCTGCTGCTCGCCGCACCTGTCGCTATCGTGTCGGGGCTGTCGCGCGCGTCACGGATCGGAGTGGTCATTCGGGGTGGCGGGGTCCTCGAGACACTCGGCCGAGCACGGACCCTCGTCTTGGACAAGACCGGAACCCTCACCTCCGGCCGGCCATCCGGCCTCGACGTTGTCGCCGCTCCCGGCGGCAACCCGGGCGAGATTCTCCGACTCGCCGCGGCCGTCGAGCAACTCTCACCTCATGTTCTCGCCGAATCGATCGTGCAATTCGCGAAGTCGCGAGGCTGCACCCTTCCGGTTCCCACCGACGTACGCGAGCAGGCGGGGATCGGCGTCACCGGCATTGTGGATGGTCGTGCCGTCGAGGTGGGTTCCGGACACGGCGAGTTGCCGGCCTGGGCGGATGCTGTATCGACCCGATCAGCTCTCGACGGCGCCGCGATCGCCTGGGTACAGATCGACGGCATTCTGGTCGGAGCGATCCTGCTGCGAGACCCCTTGCGGCGTGATGCACCGCGCACATTGCGGCGGCTGCGAAACGCTGGACTGGACCGCTTGATCATGCTGACCGGAGACCGCCGGGCCCCGGCACTCGAGATCGGATCGATCGTCGGACTCGACGCGGTATTCGCGGAACAGACCCCGGTCGACAAGGTGGCCGCAGTGCAGGAGGAAAAGCGTAGGGCCGTCACCATGATGGTGGGCGATGGAATCAACGACGCGCCGGCTCTGGCGGCGGCGTCGGTCGGAGTTGCGATGGGCGCGCGCGGATCGACGGCCAGTTCCGAAGCTGCCGACATCGTGTTGACGACAGACCATCTCGCCCGGTTGGCGGACGCGATGGAAATCGCGCGACGCTCGAGGGCGATCGCGATCCAGAGCGCAGGTATAGGCATGACGCTGTCACTGGTGGCGATGATCGCGGCAGCGTTCGGATGGATCGCGCCGGCACCCGGGGCCTTGCTGCAGGAAGGGATCGATGTGGCCGTGATCCTCAATGCGCTGCGCGCACTTCGAACCGGGCACACCTCCGAACTCACGGTTCCCCGGGAAACGGGGCTGCTGTTGCAGCGTTTCGATCGTGAGCACGACGAGCTGCGAGGAGCGTTGGCGCTGGTGCGCGAGGCGGCAGAGCAGGTGGCGTCCGAACCCGGGGCCGACGCGCTGGCAGCGGTGCGCAGAGCACATGCCGTTCTCCTTCAGCATGTCCTGCCACATGAACGTGCCGAGGAGACCCAGCTCTATCCGGCCCTCGCAGACGTTTTCGGGACCGCCGAGGCCATCGCGCCGATGAGCCGCGCTCATTCAGAGATCGACCGACTCAGCCGCCGACTAGGCATCCATCTCCGTACCGCCGAGGCGACGGGCGAAGTCCGTACCGATCAGCGCGAAGACCTACTCGCGTGTCTCTACGGACTGCACGCTGTGCTGCGTCTGCACTTCGCCCAAGAGGAAGAGGACTATTTCGCCCTCGCCCCGAGAATGGAGGACGACGAGTGATCAGCCTTCTTCGGCGCCTCTACCGAACGACGAGGAGCGGACAGCTGACGGAGTGCATCAACGCGCGGCTCGTGGAGCCGAGCAGCATGCTCGCGAATCCGCCACGTCCACGGCTCCCCACCACGAGGAGCCGAGCATTGGTGGCTTGTTCGCGAAGGTTACGCACCGGGTGGTCCATGACTACCATCGTCCGGACCTTGACGTCCGGGAAGTCCTCGGCGCGACCGGCCAGACTCTCGGACAGCACGGCTGTTTCCTGAGTAACGGCCTGCTTCCATGAGGAACCGGTTCCTTCTTCGTCATTCACCGGAAGATCGATGTCGGACCACGCGTGCACGGCCACCAGCTCGCACTGCCGAAGAGCGGCCTCCTCGAAAGCGGCCGAAATCGCGGGCTCGCTGTGCGCCGACCCGTCCACTCCGACCACGACGGGGCCGTCGAGCCGAGTGACATCGGAGTCCGCCCCGTGGCGGACCACCGCCACGGGGCAGCGTGCGTGGGTGGCGACCGCGGAACTGACCGATCCCAGGAATCCGCGTTCGACGAGGCCGGTCCGGTTCGAACCGACAACCACCATCGCCGCGGATTTCGCACGCTCGAGGAGTTCGCCGGCAGGGGTACCTGTACAGAGAGTGGTTTGAACGTCCAAGGTGTGTCCCGGTACGGCACGGGCAGCGATCTCGGTCGCGGTTGCCAGCCGGTGCTTGCCGTCGCGTTCCTCGTCTTCGAAGAATCTCGTGGGCATGCCGATCGGGACTCCGTAGGCACCCGAGACAAACATCGTCGTGATCACCAACAGCGGGGAATTCCGCAGCGCCGCCTCCTGAGCCGCCCATGCGACTGCCTGGTGCGACGACGGTGAACCATCGGTACCGACCACGATCGAGCGACGGGCAGTCATGACGTTCTCCTCGGGAGGTCACGCGGGAAACAGCTCTAGATGCTTCCATCGTCGCTGTCCCCACGACTTCGGCGTAGGGGATAAGGTCCCGACCTCGAGCGAAGGTGCACTTGTCGACAGCCAAATCAGGGGAGGGGAGCGGACCACCGAAGGGAGGTTTCACCCCGTGGTGTTGGGTCGACGGCACAGTGCCCGTTCACTTCCCGTGCCCGATCAGCCAGTTTTTCCAGTCCGCTCGGCCCGATGTTCTCCAATTCCTTTGCCGTCGTCCGCGACCTCGATAACGAGATCGTCGTAGACGGAGATGCTGACCCCGTGACCACCGCCGGAACTGGGTCGCGCCGCTCGAGCCCGGTCGTGTGCCGACCTCTGCAACAAGGTGCGGGTGGAGCCGCGAGCATACGATTCGAGAGACCGGGACGCGCCCGTCCGGACGTATGGGCAAGCCCGAATCCGTCGCGTCTGACGTGCTGGGCCGGACACACCCCGAGTGGTGTGGGGTGGTGCTCCCCCTGGTCACTTCTGCCAATGACCTTGTGCCCTACGCCTCGCGCGGTTTGCGCGGAAGACTCAGATTCAGCAAGGACGGCCTGCCTGAGGAGGCGTGGGATGAATACCCATCAGTCATCCGCATCGCGGTGGTGGCGACTGGCGCCGTGGAACCGAAATCCCTTGATGCGGACTACAGACCGAATCGATTTCGTCGTAGCGGCGGCCATGATCGGGTTCATTCTCATCATGGTCCCGTTCGCGGCGGCGTTCGGGACGGCGACCTACACGAGCCTCAATGACCAGTCTCGCGCCGATCTGCTGAGCAGGCATGCGCAATCCGCTGTTCTCATCGACGACCCGCACAAGGTCATCGTCGGCGACGGCGCCAGCCGCGCCCCGGAAATCGAAGACCATGCGACCGTTCAATGGACCGCGCCCGACGGAACCGCACGGTCCACCGATGTGAAGACCAACGTCGGCACCAAGCGTGGTGACACCGTCTCGGTGTGGGTCGATCCGAGCGGCAACGTGGTCGAACCACCCAGGTCGGGCCTGGAGAACGGTGCAATTGCCGTCAGCGCAGCATTGGCAGTCTGGGCAATTGCCGCTGCCGTCTCCTTCCTGATTTTCTGCGTGGTCCGGTGGATGGACACGCGAAGCCGGATGCATCAGTGGGACCGAGAATGGAAGGATGTCGGGCGGACGCCGGGCTGGCCGGTCAGCTGACGATCGCCGTTGAAGGACCAACGGCCCTTACGGATCGACCGTCGACCGAGAACGCTCGGAGATACCGAATTTTACCGAAACGACAAGGCCGGACATGGTCGACGACAACCTGACGCCACTCGACGCAGGCTTCCTCGAAACGGAAGATTCCGACCGCCATTCAAGTCTCACGATCGGAATGATGGCGATACTCGCCGGTCCGGTTCCGGCCCAGGACCGGTTCCTCGAGTCGGTCTCGCACCGCCTGGCGACATTGCCACATGCACAGCAGCGTGTACGCACCGTCCCACTCGATTTCAGTGCGCCGAACTGGGAGGACGACCCCCATTTCGACATCGATCATCACTTCCGGCGGGTCGCTCTACCGGCCCCGGGGGCTGACGAGGCACTGTTCGGGTTCATGGCACGGGTGATGGGGCATCGCCTCGATCGGGACCGCCCGCTGTGGGAATGCTGGGTGATCGAAGGGCTGGCCGACGGCCGTTGGGCCGTCCTTGCGAAAATGCATCACTGTATGGCGGACGGCATTGCGGGCGCCCGCCTCTTCGAGTCTCTATGTGACGAAGCAGAGGCGGACAATGCCGGCGCGCTCCCACCGGTTTCTCAGCAATCACGCAGCGTGCTGTCGAATGCGGTAGCGGCTTCGGGTGGCCTTCTTTTCTCCCCGTCCGCTCAACTCCATTTGTTGACCACCGTGCTCGACACCCCGCGGCGACTCGCCGTCGCGGGGTTCGGTGCAGCCCGGGGATTCGTCCGACTACTGACCGAGGTCCTCACACCGGCGAGCCCCACATCGCTGATCGGACCGATCGGGAAGCAACGACGTTACTGCGTTGCGCGAGTGAAGATGTCGGATACACGGGAGATCTGTTCCGCCTACGGCGTGACCGTGAACGACGTGGCTCTGGCCGCCATCACCAGCGGGCTCCGCCGCATCCTGCTTCAACGTGGCGAACAGCCGAGTCCGCACACGGTACGCACCCTGGTACCGGTATCGGTGCGGCCCACCGGAGAAAACAGCACTCATAACCGGGTCTCACTGATGTTGCCGTACCTCCCGGTCGACATCGAGGACGACGTCGAACAACTCAGGACGGTCCACGAGCGTCTCGCCACCCGAAAATCAGGCAAGGAAACCGAGGGCGGCCACGCGTTCACCACCCTCGCTCAATACGGCCCCTTCATGCCGATCGCCTGGGCGATCCGCCTCGCCACCCGCCTCCCGCAGCACAGCGTCGTGGCGGTCGCCACCAACGTTCCCGGACCCCGGCACACCCTTCACGTCATGGGGCGCGAAATCCTCGAAATCCACCCATACGTACCGATCGCCCTGCGTTTGCGTATCGGTATCGCGATCCTCAGCTACAGCGACAGCGTCAGCTTCGGAATCACCGGCGACTTCGACACCGCACCGGACATCTCCGACCTCGCAGACGCGATCGAGCGCGGTGTCGCATCGCTTCTCGCCGCCGCTCGTGTCGTCACGTCCGAGCCCACGACCTGAGCGCGTGTTCCACGGATCGGGTCCTCGGTGGGGCCTAGCCCAGGCTGACGGTGCATCCCGGCTCCAGCTTGACAACCTGATCGCGGCAGGCGATCTCGATCGTCCGCTGGTTGCCGGCGCCCGCACTCACCTGAACCCGCCGACCACTGATGGTCAACCACAGCTGATGACCTCGATAGACGATCGGAAACTCGAGCGCACCCAGCTTTTCCGGCCATTGTGGGCTGAAGACCAGACGATCCCCCCGGGTTTCGAGTCCGCTGAAACACCGCTGCAACAGGTCGATACTTCCCGCCATCGCCGCCAAGTGGATACCCTCCGAGGTCGTACCCCCCTGAATGTCGGCGATGTCGGAGGCGAGCACCCGGTCGAAGAACTCCATGGCCTTGTCGCGATTGGCGCGGGCCAGCACCCAGGAATGCACGACCGCACTGAGCGTCGAACCGTGCGACGTCCGGGCGAGGTAGTAGTCGACGGTGCGCGGGATCGCCTCCGGCTCGAACCGGTACCCGAGTCGGTCGAACAGGTCACGCAATTCGTCGGCCGACAGCAGATAGAACAGCATCAGTACATCGGCCTGCTTCGACGCGCGGTACCGGTTGACGTCGTCGCCCTCGGCCTCGAGGATCCGGTCGAGCCGCTGAATATCGGAGTACCGCATGCGATAGCCCTCCCAGTCCAGTTCCGCCAACCTGTCGTACCCCTCGAATTGGCTGATGACCTGATCGTGGAAGGGAACGAACATGCGGCGGCTCACGTCCGCCCACCGCGCCATCTCGTGGGCATCGACGTGTAGGCAGTCGACGAGATCGGACCGGTTCGGCGCAGGAATCGCATCGAGTGCCTCAATCGCGCGCAGTATCACCCACACGGCCATGATGTTGGTGTAAGCGTTGTTGTCGATCCCCTCGGAGGGGGCATCCGGGTAGCCGGAATGAAACTCGTCCGGTCCCATCACTCCGCGGATCGTGTAACGGCCCCGGGTCCCGTCGTACGCGGCGAGGTCGGCGAAGAATCGGGCGATCTCGACCAGCATCTCGGTGCCGAAATCGCTGAGGAACTCGAGGTCCCCGGTGACCTGGTAGTACTGCCAGACGTTGTAGGCGATCGCGATGCCGATGTGGTGCTGGCGTCGGCTGGGATCCGGCAGCCAGCGACCGGACTGCGGATTCAGATGCAGTTGCTGGCTTTCCTCACGGCCGTCACTGCCCGACTGCCACGGGAACATCGCGCCGCGGTGCCCGGCCGCCCGTGCCGCACGGCGGGCCTCCGGGAGCCGGCGGTACCGGTACCGCAGCAACGACCGGGTCAACGCCGGAACCCGCAGGTTCAGGACCGGAAAAACGAACAGCTCGTCCCAGAAGATGTGTCCCCGATATGCCTCGCCGTGCAGGCCCCGGGCCGGTACACCCACATCCAGGTCGGCCGTGTTCGGTGACACCGTCTGAAGCAGCTGCATTTGATGAAAGCGCGCGATACGCCGAGCCTCGTCGTTACCGTCGAGGGTGATGTCGACCCGGTCCCACAGGTGTTCCCACGCCAGCACGTGACCGTCCAGAACTTCCTCGAACGAGCCGATGCACGGCACCCACCGGGCCGCTCCGTCGGCCGGCTCGGACATGGCGTGATCACGCCCGGTGAACACTGTCACCATCTTCTCGAACGTCACGGACTCACCCGACTCGAGGGTGACCGTGATGTCGTGGCCGATTCGATCGTGGCCGTCGAACACACGGTAGGTAGGTTCGTAGTGTCCCTTATTGGGGGACAACGTGGTTCGCGCGGCCATGGCCACCGGTATGCGCGATTGATTGGTCTGCATCGCGAGCAGGACGGAGTCCTGCGACAGCGCCGTGGCGTCGAGCAGTTCGAGATGGTCTGCGGCGAGGTCTCGGTATCGCTCGACGAGTGTGTTGCTGACCGAACCATCGATGGCCGAGCGTAATTCGAACGAACCGGACCAGTCTTCCGCCACGATCGTCGTCTGCAGCGCGCAGACGTGGGGGAGGTGCATGGCGACGAATCGCCGCTGGATGACCAAGGTGGTTCGTCCGTCCTCGTCGCGGTACCGAAACCGGCGGGTGAGCACGGCACGCCGCAGGTTGAGGTACTGGCGATACTCGAGCAAGTCGACGGCATCGATGTCGAACCAGGGCCCACCGTCGATCCGGAACGTCGTCATCAACCAGTTCGGAGCATTCACCATGCTTTCGTTCACGATGGTCATCCCGGCACGCTCGTCCCGCAACCGGTTGTACACGCCTGCGAGGTACGTTCCCGGGTAGTGGACGGTGCCGGCGGGCGATTCGGGTGCGCACCCGCGCGTGGCGAAGTAGCCGTTCCCGAGCGTGCAGATGGCCTCGCGCAGCTTCTCCGCCGCAGGCTCGTACCCGTCGAAGAACAGCATCCACGCACCAGCCGAGGAAGCGGTGCCGGGATCCCGGTCGAGAAGATCTGCCAGCCGCTGCAACAGCTCACGGACCTGAGCCGGCCCGTCCACCGCGTATCGAGCCGCCGATCGTCGATCACCGCTCTCACTGCTGCGGACCACAATTCCTACTCCCGCGGCAGACACTGCGTCGAATGCGTCTTCGTCGGTGAGGTCGTCACCGACATACACCGGAAATATCGCCTCGGCATCGAGGACATGGTTGAGCACCCACTCGAGTGCGCGCCCCTTGTCCCAATCGACGTCGGGACGCAATTCGACCACCTTGCGCCCCCCGCTGACCCGCAGGCGAACCTCCCCCTGGGCGGCGACTTCCCGAACCGTGCCGACCACTTCGTCCGCCCGATCGGCGGCGACGTTGCGATAGTGCACGGCGACGGTGAACTTCTTGTGCTCGATCAGCACTCCAGGCACATGTCGCAGACGGGCGGTGAGCGCGCGCGCGGCGTCGGCAAGCGCCGGCACTGCTGCGAGGGCATCGGGGTTCCGGTAGTACTGTCCATCCGGTCCGGCCAACTCGAACCCGTGGCTGCCCGCGCACCAGATTCCCGCCGTATCGACCCGCGCTCGGACGTCGGCGAGGTCGCGTCCGCTGATGACGCCGACAGGGCACTCGCGCGCGACCAATCTGGCCAACTCGTCGGAGACCCCGTCGACGAGAACGGCTGCTGACGGATCGGACACGATGTCGGAGAGGGTGCCGTCGAAGTCGACGAACACGGCAGGCCGGCGGACTCGGAGGAGTGCGGTGAGTTCGTGGCGGGACGTCAATGCGTCCGGAATCTCCGAAAGCCGAAGATCGCCGGCACGGACTTCGATGCCCGAGGAGTCGGCGACGACGACGTCTGCTCCGCCGCTTCTCAGTTCGTCGGCGCGGTGGCCCTGACCGACCCCGACCACGAGCGCGAAGCCACCACGGCTGGCGGCGGCGGCCGTGTCTCCTGACGCCGTGATCACCACCGCTCGATCCGGACGAGTCCCCAGTCGATCGGTGGCATCGGCGGGCGACGCGCCGTCGACCCGAACGGGAACCAAGTCGGCGATCCCGGCGTCGTCGAGCACCGGTTGAACGTCGCGATGAGCGGCGAAGATCGCTGTCGCCACCCCGAGGCTCTGCAACTGGCGGATCAGCGTCACCGTGGTGTCGATTGCGGCCATGGGGTCTGGCGGTGCCGGGGCCTCGGTCACCACATCGTCGAGGTCGAAGATCACCGCATCATGGCGGCGTAGATCGATCGCAGATCGTGACATGGGCTCAGTTTCCGGGTGGTGGACGCACGTCAACTGCTGTCCGAGCGAGCAACGCACGCGACCGCCGCGCTGCAACAATGCACGCGAGAACTGTTACGCGTGAGTGGAACTCACCTGCCGGGCGAGTGTCCGGCCCCACTGCTCGGCGCGACTCTCCTCGCCGTCCTCGAGCCGCGATTCCTTGTCGACGAGGAAGCTCTCGGACTCGGCCACGAGATCGAAGCCGCGCAGGCGCAGTTTTCGGCAGATACCTTTCGATGCTCTGCCGGTGAGCAGCGGGGGAGCATCGGCGCGGGTATCGAACGCCACTGCTTTCCCGTGGGACGGTGGAAGCGAGTCCAGCCACTCGCGGATGCCTTCGCTTTCCGCATCAGGTTCCAGCGTCACGGCGCTGTTCGGTTTATGCGCCGTTTCGACGGCGCCCCGGCGGGTCGACTCGCGACTCATCCCGTGGACGTGCGTCGGGCCGCCGACCATCACGAGGTCGTAGTCGGACAGGTCTTCGTCGCCGGCTCGGGTTACCGGGACGGTTGTCACGGTTCCCGCGGACTCGAGACCTCGGGCGATCGCATCAGCAACGTGGCGGGTGTTTCCGAACATCGACTCGTAGACCACTAGTGTTCGCATGTCGGTTTCCTTCTGATGATTTGGGTGCGTCGGGGGTGGGCGACACTTGCCAGTCTTCTCCCGGAAGGGCCGGCGGCGAAGAGTCCAAAGACCTGTGAAAGATGCTGTGTCCGCCCCGGCGGCGCTACCGAAATGCAGCGGGCGGACCGAACACCACGAGCCGCCACCAGGTGGCCAACGGACTCGGATCGGGCCATTCGATCCGGTCCTCGTCCTCCTCCGAGGACGGACGCGACGTGCTGCGCCGCATATCCCGGCGGGGAGCGACGTCGTCACGCGGCGGTGTTCCGGGTCGAGTACTCCTCGTCACGGACGATCTGTCCCGTCCAGAGTCGAAGGGTGCAGGATTCATGGCGAACTCCAGGTGTGTCGTTTCACTTCCGAATCCAACCGACAGTGGCGACCGCCGGCTAGGGTCTACCGTCACTTTCCGAAAGATGCGAGAGGACCTATGCCTCTACCGGCGCGGTTGCCGCATCTGCGACCGTGACGGTGACCGGAGGAGTTGAGAAGAATGAGCGTTCTTGCACAACACCAGGCCATAGTCGTCGGCGTCGATGGTTCGGAACGCGCGATGCGAGCGGCGGTGTGGGCGGCCGCGGTGGCCGAACGGAAATCGGTACCACTGCGGTTGGCTCACGTCCTCCCCAGCCCGGGGTACCACTACAGCGAAGCCGCCCTCCTGTTCCAGAACGAGTTCGCCCAGGAGGTCGAGAAGTCTGCCCACGAAATCCTGGACCGGGCTGAACAACACGTCAAGAGCGCATACCCCGCCGTCACCGTGTCGGGCAGCACGCACCCCGGCCCCGCGGGACCCGCACTCGCGGAGCTGAGTTCGCACGCAGAGATGGTGGTGGTCGGCTCCACCGGTGTGGGGGCGCTGGAAGCGCTCGTCACCGGCTCCACGGTCATGCAGGTGGTCAACCGGGCACACTGCCCCGTCACCGTGTTCCGATCGGAGGCACGGTCCCCGATCCCGGACCACCGTCCCGTGGTCGTCGGAGTCGACGGAAGCGAACTGAGTTCGCTCGCGATCGCCACGGCTGTCGAATTCGCAACGTTTTTCGAATTACCGCTGCTCGCGGTGCACGGCTGGGGCGCCGGCGAATACTCGGGACGCCATACCGCCTTGACGATGGTGAACTGGGCCGTCGTCGAGGAAGAACAGACCGTCCTGATGGCGGAGAACCTCGCCGGCTGGCGGGAAAAGTACCCGGACCTGCAACTGACCACCATCATCGAGCAAGCCAACCCGGCCGAACTGATCCTCGACTACGCGCGCGACGCGCAACTCGTCGTCATCGGCAGCCACGGCCGAAACCGACTGGCGGGGACGTTTCTGGGATCGACGAGTCAGAATCTTCTCCACCACGTCCCCTGCCCGATCACGATCTGCCGGGCGAACTGACAGCACCGGCGAGGGCACTCACAGTCGCCGAGCGATCGATTCCGCCTGCGCGCCCAGCTTGGCCAGCCGCAGGTCGGCGAGCGGGGTCAGTGCACCGCCCATCCTGTTCGTCACGAACGCCACCGACAGTCCCGTCTCCGGATCCGCGAACGCCCCCGATCCACCGAGCCCGTAATGGCCGAACGCGTACGGATACTGGTTTCGGCTGGCGACGAACGCCGAGTGATAGCCCAGGCGCCAGTTCATGCGGATTCCGAGCACGTAATCGCGTGCCGTCGTCTGGACCTCACCGATCTGCTCGAGGGTTTCTTCGGTCAGGAACCTGCGACCACCCACCATGCCCCCGTTCGCGAGCGCCGCGTACATCCGGGCGAGGGCGCGGGCACTGAAGACGCCGTTCCAACCGGGCATCACATGGTCGTGGATTGCCGGATTCCGGACCAGTTCGTCGAACCCCTCCGGCATACCTGCGTGTGCGAGGTTCCGCAGCACAGGCAGACACGACAGCGCAAAGGACGCGGTCTCCCAGGGCACCCCGAACGGATTGATGCGGGGGAACGACTTCGCGATGCGATGACGTTCCTCCGTCGGCACCTGGAACCAGAACTCTCCGATTCCAAGCGGTTCGGCGATCTCGGTGCGGACGAGGTCCGTGAACGACGCACCGGCAGCCCGAGTGGTGAGTTCCGCGACCAGTGACCCAAATGTGACGGCGTGATACCCCGGCCCCACTGCTCGGCGACGATCCGGTACCGCGGATGCGAGCGCACCCACGACGCTGTGGTGATCGAACAGAGCCGAGCGGCCCGGCACCAGCCCGCGGACCCGGTGCAACCCCGCCCGGTGCGTCAGCAGCTCGCGAACCGTCACCAATTCCTTTCCAGCACCGGCGAACTCGGGCCAGTATTGGGCGACGGGGGCGTCGTAATCGATCAGCCCGCGGTCCACCAGCCGGTGGAGCACCGTACTCGCGACGCCCTTGCCTGTGGAGAAGGACACCGCCACGGTGTCGGATTGCCAGCGCGCCTCGCGTGCAGCCCATCCCGACCAGATGTCGAGCACAGGCTCACCGTGCAGGTAGAGCGCGAGGGCACCACCCCCGTCGGTAGGCTGCCCGAACAGCCGGAAGAACTGACCGGCCAGCGCACCGAAGCGGGGATCGACGAGCATCATCCGCGGCGCAGGCTCTCCGCCCGCGACCGTACGCTGGCGGGTCGGCGGATGTCCTGCGGCGAGTTGGCGAGGGTTCGTCATAATGCACGTCTTCTATCGTTCGGCGGTAGCCCGATGCCACCACCATCGCCTGTATACAACACCGGATACGGCGCACTGATTCCTTTCGCATCCATCATTCAGCCCTCGACGAGAACGCTCGCGCGAATTCCTCGGAAACGGCCGAAAGACCCTGTGAACGACCCCGCGCACAGTTGGACACTGGGTAGTAGCGGCGGGCCGACTTGAACGCACACCGCCGAACAGACCCTAGGAGGCCGCCCCGTGATGTACGACGACGAGTTCGGCGGCTGGGGGTATGCACTGATGCTTACCGGCATGGCACTGTTCTGGGGACTGCTGATCGTGGGAATCATCCTGCTTATCCGCTATTCACATCACCTGTTCCCAGCACCACCGACGGGGTCACCGCACAGCGCGGAAGCGCTCCTTGCCGAGCGGTTCGCGCGCGGAGAGATCGACGAGCAGGAATACCGGAGTCGCCTGAACATTCTGCGCGCCGGGAGGACCCCCTGACGCCTGGGACACCGGAGGAGGTGACCGTGATGGATGCGATGCAGATGTTCCACATGTTCATGATGTGCCTGCACAGCATGGGTGTCCTGCCACCCATGCAGCACATGATGCCGATGTGACCCCGTAGCCCGGGGAGCCTCGCGATGATCGGCTCCCCAGGCGACCACACCGGGCACCGTCCGCCCGCAGACAATCCACGAGCGAGTACAGACATGAGCACGACGGATCAGCGATACATGACACAGACCGATTTCATGTCGTGGCGCATGGAAGAGGACCCGATCCTCCGCTCGACCATCGTCGCAGTCGCACTGCTCGACCAAAGCCCGGATCAGACCCGGTTCATCGACATGATGAGCAGGGCGGTCGACATGGTTCCCATCTTCCGGCGAACGGTGAACGGGAACGCGATGAGCCTGGCACCGCCTAGATGGGCGGACGATGAGGACTTCGATCTCAGCTGGCACCTGCGCCGCTACACTCTCACCGAACCGAGCACGTGGGACGCGGTACTCGACTTCGCCCGCACCGCCGCGATGACCGCGTTCGACAAGAGTCGGCCGCTCTGGGAGTTCACGGTGCTCGACGGGCTGCACGACGGCAGGTCCGCCCTCGTGATGAAAGTGCATCACTCTCTCACCGACGGTGTGGGTGGAATGCAAATCGCCCGGGAGATAGTGGATTTCACTCGGGAGGGAACCCCGAGGCCGACCGACACGGACCCTCGGCCGGCTCCACCGGACGGTGACATGCCTCATCCACCGGGTCGCACCCCCTGGTATCGGAACACCGCCGCGGATCTGACCCGTCGAGCATCGAACTCATTGCTCCGGAGCAGTGTCCGAGCAGTCCGCGCTCCGAGGGCCACTTACCGTGAGGCAACCTCGACCGCGGGCTCCGTAGCGCGTCTTGCACGCCCTGTCGTCTCCACACTGTCCCCCGTGATGACCAAACGCAGCACACGGCGACATTGTGCGGTTCTCGATGTCCCGGTGGAGGCGCTCGCTCAGGCAGCCACCACCGGCGCCGGGTCCATCAACGACGCGTTTCTCGCGGCCGTCCTGCTAGGAATGGCGAAGTATCACCGACTTCATGGCGCCGAGATCAGCGAACTACGGATGACCCTGCCGATCAGCCTGCGTACGGAGACGGATCCGATGGGAGGCAACCGCATCACCCTGGCACGGTTCGCCTTACCGATCGACATCGGCGACCCCGCCGAACTGATGCGCCGGGTGCACGCCACCGTCGAGGAATGGCGCAACGAGCCCGCGGTTCCCCTGTCACCCATGATCGCCGGCGCCTTGAATCTGCTTCCGGCCTCGACGCTCGGAAATATGCTCAAACACGTCGACTTCGTCGCCTCGAACGTCGTCGGATCCTCCATACCCCTGTTCGTCGCCGGATCGAAAATACTGCGCTATTACGCGTTCAGTCCCACACTCGGATCGGCATTCAACGTCACACTGATGTCCTACACCGAGCAGTGCTGTGTCGGGATCAACGCCGACACCGCCGCGGTGCCGGATCTCGGCGCCCTGACTGATTCGATAGCGGACGGGTTTCGCGCAGTCCTCGGTCTGTGCCCGGCGACAACCGATACGAGGGTGGTCGTGGCCTCGTAAAACGTAAACCCCGCACCCAACGCAGAACGAGGACGCGCCACCGCGTTCGCACCGAATGGAGGCAGAGGAACATGAACGAGAAGAAATGGTCCGTGGAAATCGTCATCGACGAACACGATGCCGACGGCGGCGGGTCCAAGACCCGGGCACAGGCCCGGCTCCGAACCCGCGACACCCACACCCTTGTCGGGGTCGGGCTCGCACGCCGAAATCCTGCGGACACCGAAATCCCCGAAATCGGGGACGAACTGGCCACGGCACGCGCGCTGGCCGACCTCGCCCACCAGTTGATCGAGCTCACCGCAGCCGACGTGGAAGCGGCTACGCACAGCCCCGCTCACCTGACCGAATAGCCGGACCGCCGGTACGCGCCCCGAAGCGCACCGATCAAGGCCGAACGACCCTGGTTCCGGGAGCGATATGCCTGGCTCAATGGAAAGAGCACACCGGGTCGCAAAGGAGTGAGCGCATGGATGGGCGACCTACCGCGCACACCGAAGAGAGCGTTCTGAGTCGACGAGGTCTCGACCAACTGATCGAGGTCCTGCACACCCACGGCTACCGCGTCGTCGGCCCCACCGCCACGGACTCGGCCATCGTCCTCACCGAACTCGAATCCGGCGCGCAGCTACCGTCCGGCTGGGGTGTGACGACCGGACCGGGTACGTATCGGCTGCACCGGCGCGACGACGCCGCGGTCTTCGGCCACTCCGCGGGCCCGCAGTCGTGGAAGCGATTCCTCCACCCACCCCGGCAGCAGCAGTGGTCCGTCAACCGCGACGGTGTCTTCACAGAGCCGGCACACGACGACCGGCCCTACGCATTCGTGGGGGTCCGAGGCTGTGACCTCGCCGCGATCTCGGTCCTGCGCCGGGTGCTGTGTCCCGACCCGAACGCAGACAGTCCCACCGCCCGCAGATTCCGGCGGCTGTTCGTCGTGGCCGCCCACTGCACCGAGCCCGGCGAGGTCTGCTTCTGCACCTCCATGGGCACCGGCCCCGCAGCCGGGCCGGGCTACGACCTCGCACTGACCGAACGCATCGACGACGAACACGGCCACCGCTTCGTCGTCGACGTCGGCACCGATAACGGTGCCGACGTCCTCGCCGAGGTTGCCCACCGCGCCGCCGCACCCGCGGAGATCGACGACGCCCACCACGCCGTGAGCGCCGCAGCCGGCCGGATGGGCCGCACCATGCCGGACGTGGACCTGCGGCAACTACTGCACTCGGCGCGCGACGCCGAAGTCTGGGACGACGTCGCCAGCCGGTGCCTCACCTGCGGAAACTGCACCATGGTGTGCCCAACCTGCTTCTGCACCACCAGCGAAGACGTCACCGACCTGACCGGGGAGCACGCCGAACGGTGGCAGCACTGGTCGTCGTGTTTCGAACCCGACTTCAGCCATCTGCACGGCGGGAACGTCCGAGTATCGGCGGAGAGCCGATACCGGCAGTGGATGTCCCACAAGCTCGGCACCTGGTTCGACCAGTTCGGCAGTTCCGGTTGCGTCGGCTGCGGACGGTGCATCGACTGGTGCCCCGTTGGCATCGACATCACCGAGGAGGCGGCGCGGCTGGCGCAGGTCCTTCCGGCGTACCCCGCGGAGGATCCGTGACCGGCCGACACACCGACCCGTTCCCGTTCCTGCACGGACTCGAGCAGGAACACCGGATCGCACTCGCTGAACTCACCACACCCGTGAGATTCGCCGCCGGTGACCGCATCTTCCAGGAGAACCACCCCGCCAGGCACCTGTGGTTACTCGACACCGGCACTGTCGACCTGACCACCGCGATCCCCGGTAGAGGTACCGTGACGGTCGAGACACTGCACGGCGGCGACGTCCTGGGCTGGTCCTGGCTGAACCCGCGCCCGGTGTGGCAGTTCACCGCCATGGCGACGTCGGTCACCGACGCGGCAGAACTCGACGTCACCACGCTCGAACAAAGGGTGAGCGATGAGCCGACCTTCGTGTACGCGGTGACGCGGGCGCTGTCCGGGGTGCTGATCGCCCGCCTGCAGTCCAGCCGGGCACGCCTGCTCGACCTCTACGCCAATAGCCGCGAACCGTGAACGGCGTACAGACCGACCGCGTCCCGAACTGGTATCGGGTGCTCTCGCGCACAGAGGAGACACCCGACACCGTCACCGTGACTCTCGAGCCCACCAGACGAGTTCCCGCGCAACGTCACCCCACTCCGGGACAGTTCATGATGTTGTACGCCCACGGTGTCGGAGAAGTCGCGATCTCGATCAGCGGTCACCCCTACGGCGCCGGCGACATGCTGACCCACACCGTCCGCAACGTCGGGGCCGTGAGCAAAGCCATTCACGACGCCCCGGTGGACTCGGTCCTCGGCGCCCGCGGACCCTTCGGGCGCGGCTGGAACCTGGATATCGACCAGGGGTCCGACCTGGTGATCGTCGCCGGGGGCGTGGGTCTGGCCCCACTACGCCCCGTGGTCGAGGCCGCACTCGCCGCGCGAGCACACTTCCGCAGGCTGACACTGATCGTCGGTGCGCGCACTCCGTCGAACATCCTGTACCGCCGCGAACTCGCAGCGTGGGCAGCTTCCGACACGATCGCAGTGGAGGTGACGATCGACCAGCCTGTCTCCGGATGGACCGGCCCCGTCGGATTTGTCACCGACCCACTGCGCCGCGTGGACATCGATACCACACGTACCACCGCACTGCTCTGCGGACCCGAACCGATGATGCGATTCTGCGCACGCACATTGATCGACCGCGGCGTACTCGCCGCCAACATCCAGGTGTCCTTGGAACGCAACATGCAGTGCGGGATGGGCACATGCGGGCACTGCCAGCTCGGCGAACTGCTGCTCTGCCGCGACGGCCCCGTAGTCGATTACGTCACCGCCGAGCCACTCCTACAGGTACCGGAGCTGTGATGAGTACACCGACAACCACCAAACCGACACTCGCCGTGTGGAAATTCGCGTCCTGCGACGGCTGTCAACTCACCCTGCTCGATTGTGAGGACGAACTACTCGCCCTGTCCGAGGCGGTGGAGATAGCCCACTTCCTCGAACTGTCCGACACCGTCACCGCAGGCCCGTACGACCTGTCCCTCGTCGAGGGCTCGATCACCACCGCCGCCGACCGCGATCGGATCCGCGCAGTGCGGGAACAATCACGTTTCCTCGTCACCATCGGAGCCTGCGCCACCGCCGGCGGCATCCAGGCACTACGCAATTTCGCCGACATCGACGAATTCCTGTCCGTGGTGTACGCCAGCCCCGACTACATCGACACCCTCGCCACCTCGACGGCAATCGCCGACCATGTCCCGGTCGATTTCGAACTCCGCGGCTGTCCGATCGACCGGCGGCAGCTCCTCGAGGTCATCACGGCGTACCTGGCAGGCCGGAAACCGAACATTCCGAACACCAGCGTGTGCACCGAATGCAAGCGCCGGGGCCTGACCTGCGTGATGGTCGCCGACGGTATACCGTGCCTGGGCCCGGTCACCCACTCCGGGTGCGGCGCACTCTGCCCGTCGGTCTCGCGGGGGTGCTACGGATGCTTCGGTCCCACCCCCGACCCCAACCTCGCTGCGATGAGCGGGTGGCTGCGCACATGCGGAATGAGCGACGACGCGATCGACCGGATCTTCGCCACCTTCAACGTCGCCGCCTACCACCAGCTCTCGACAGACTCGTCCCGTGACGCCCCGCAGTAGGGAACTGACCGTGCGCGCACTCGCCCGGGTCGAGGGCGAGGGGCGGATCAACGTGACGGTGCGCGGGGACCGCGCCGAACGCGTCGAACTGTCCATCTACGAGCCGCCCCGCTTCTTCGAATCCTTTCTCCGGGGTAGACACTTTCTCGAGCCCCCCGACATCACCTCACGCATCTGCGGAATCTGCCCGGTCGCCTATCAGGTGAGCGCGTGCAACGCCATCGAGCAGGCCTGCGGCCTCGAACTCGACGACGCCCTGACGGATCTGCGGCGACTTCTCTACTGCGGCGAGTGGATCGCGAGTCACGTGCTGCACATCTACTTCCTTCATGCCCCCGACTTCCTCGGCATGCCCGATTCGATCGCCCTCGCCAGGCACGACAGGGCTGCCGTCGAGCGAGGACTTATGCTGAAAAAGGCGGGGAACGCGATCCTCGACCTCATCGGTGGCAGGCCGATCCACCCGGTCAATGTGCGCATCGGCGGGTTCCACAGGGTTCCCACCCGCGCGGAACTGACTCCGCTGTCCGACCAATTACACGCCGTGCTCGATCAAGCCGTGGCCACCGTCCGATGGGTCTCGTCCTTCGACTTCCCCGACATCGAACTCGACCACGACTTCCTCGCTCTTCATGACGACTCCTATTACGCCATCGAGAACGGAACGATCTGGTCGTCGACCGGACTGCGCTGCACCGCCGACGAATTCCCGAAACACGTGGTCGAGCGTCAGGTGCCGCACTCGACCGCACTCCACGCCGAACTCGACGGTCGGCGCTACCTCACCGGACCATTGGCACGGTACTCACTCAATTCGTCCCAACTGGTCGGCGGCGCCGCGAAGACCGCCACCGAAGCGGGACTGGGCGCGCAATGCCGGAACCCATACCGCAGCATCGTCGTCCGGGCCGTAGAGGTCGTCTATGCCGTCGAGGAAGCGTTGCGCATCATCGACCGGTACCAACGCCCCGCGGCACCCTTCATCGCCGGGTCGCCCGCACGCACGATCGGACACGGCGTCAGCGAAGCACCCCGAGGGCTGCTGTACCACCGATACGAAGTCGATCCCATCGGACTGATCAGCGCCGCCACCATCATTCCGCCGACGTCACAGAATCAGGCTGCCATCGAACACGATCTCCGTCACGTTGTCGACTCACACTTGATGTTGCCCGACGACGAGTTGACGACCCTGTGCGAACGGACCATCCGCAATTACGACCCATGTATCTCCTGCGCCACCCACTTTCTGACACTCACGGTCGACCGCCGATGACCGTGGCGGTGATCGGACTGGGGAACGACCTTCGCCGCGACGACGGGATCGGCCCGGCAGTGGCGCGGGAAGTGGCAACCCACGCAGGACCGGGCGTATGTGTCACCGTATCGGACGGTGACCCCGCCGCTCTCCTCGACGCCTGGACCGGTGCGGACCTGGCCGTGATCATCGACGCCGTCGTCTGCGATCCGCCGCAGCCGGGCAATGTGCACCGGCTGGTTCCGGCTGAGCTGGGCGGCACACGGGCGGCGACGTCCAGCACGCACGGAATCCGGCTCGACGACGCCCTGCGGCTCGGCGCAGTACTGGGTCGACTGCCGCATCGGACGGTCATTCTTGCCGTGGAAGTCTCGGACGTGGAACTCGGCCGCGAACTCTCACCCGCAGTGCGTGGTGCTCTCGGGACGACGGTCTCGGCGGTGCTGACAGAAATCTCCGAAGCGTGTCAACGGGCGCCGTGACGATGCCCGATCGAGAACACCGAATCGAGGGGCCGCCGAGGGGTCTGTCGCGGTGGCGACTTCTTCTCGGTGATGCCCACCCGGACCAGCGCCTGCGGGACCCCGCGGTCGGGGATCAGCCCGCGGATGATGTCCCGACCCTGACGCAGTTCGGTCATGTGGGTCAGCGGACAGGTCGACAGACCTGCGACAGTGGCCTCCAGAAGTAGTGCGGAAAGTGCCTCGCCGGTGCGGAGCCACTCACCGCGGCCGTCGGTATCGGAACTCAACACCAGTACCGTCGAACGGTCGATCCCCGTGGTCCCGCTGTTGTCTCGGCCAACGGGAAAGCGGCGCCCGATGTCGACGCGGTCACGGTTGTCCGCGGTGGCCAACGCGTCGGCCGGGATTCCGCCCTGGGGGAGGGAGTGACCGGCCCACCAATGGAGTTCGGTCTGATAGGCAGAGTCGTATTTACGTGCGGCCGCTGTTATTTCGGTTGCTTCTGCCAGCGACGGACGCGCGTGCTGCCCCAGGACGGTAAGGTGCACACCATAACGCTGCACCAGATCGTCCAAGTGGCTGGGCAACGGGGTCTTCACACTGACCGGGCCGAACGGTCTGCGGTCGGAATGTCGGTGTCGGATCGCTGCGAGCAGATCGAAGTCGTGTGACTGCGGTCGGGCGTCGTGGCGGAACCGAATGGTCGCGAGGTGCCCCGAGTGGGGCCCCTCCGGGACACGCTGAATGCCCGCGGACCATTTGAGTGCGGTCAGCGCCGTCTGCAAATGATTCAGCGCCGCACCACAACTGATGACCATTTGCCGGCCCGACGGGTCCGCCGAGGCCAGAAGTCGCCCTGAGTCGGTGTAGAGGTCGAGTTGTCCGTCGGCGTATTTCCACTGCCAGGGCTGGCTGTTGTGTACCGACGGTGCCCGGCAGGCGAGGTCCACGGCAATGCGAAGTGCGATCTCGTCAGGAGTGGTGCTGTCCACGATTGCCTCCTCGGTACATCTCACGCCTCATGCCAGGGGTGGCAAGTCGTTGTGTGGATCTCAGTGTTCGCCGCCCGGAGGGCTGAGGTTAGGGCCGATGGTCACCGTCGGACGACATCGACGATTCGGGGCCGGAAGACCCTACTGACAAAGTCAGCACGCTGTAAGCCTGAGAAGATGTCCAGCGGCATCGCCGTCCAGACGGCCGGCCTCACGAAGCGATTCGGCTCCGTGCTCGCTCTCGATTCCGTGGACCTGACAATCGTCGAGGGTGAGGTTTTCGGCTATCTCGGTCCCAACGGCGCCGGGAAGTCGACCACACTGCGGGTGCTCGCGGGGTTGTTGCGTCCGACGGCGGGAACGGCTCAGGTGCTCGGTCTCGATGCGTGGTCGTCCGCGCCGGCGGTTCACCGTCTGATCGGCTACGTACCCGGTGAATTGGCGTTCTACGACCGCATGACAGGTCGTCAGCACATCACCTATTTCGGGCACCTCCGCGGCAAGCCGGACGACAAGGCGGCGGCAGTGATCGCCGATCGGCTCGATCTCGATCTCGATCGGACAGTCCGGTCCCTGTCGAGAGGAAACCGTCAAAAGCTCGCACTGGTCCTCGCGCTGATGTCCGGTCCGCAGTTGCTCATCCTGGACGAGCCGACCGGAGGCCTCGACCCGCTCGTGCAACACGAGTTCCACGCGATCATCCGCGAGCACACCGGGTCCGGGGGAACGGTGTTGTTGTCGTCTCATGTACTCAGCGAAGTTCAGCAGGTGGCCGACCGCGTCGGTGTACTCAGGGCAGGTCAGCTCATCGCTGTCGAAAGTCTCCACGAGCTACGCCAGAAGTCGCTGCACCATGTCGCCGCCGAGTTCGCGGCGCCGATCCGGGAATCAGATTTTCGCGACGTGGCCGACATCCGGGATCTCACGGTCGAGGGGACCTCGCTCACCTGCAGCGCACCCCAGTCCGCGCTCGACGCCCTGATACGGCGCATCGGGGGTTTCCGCATCGTCGACTTCGAGTGCGCCGAGGCAGACCTCGAGGAGACCTTCATGGCCTACTACGGAATCGACGACTGACATGCTGCGGAGCGTTCTGACCAAGACGCTGTACGACCAGCGCCGGGCACTACCTGCCTGGGTGATCGGTCTTGCGTTGCTGGTGGCAATGTACGTGGCGATCTGGCCCAGTGTCCGCGGCGAGCCGTCGATGAATCAGTTCCTCGATCAGATGCCGGAGGGGTTTCGCGCGCTGTTCGCGATGTCCGGTGCGGACATGTCCACCCCGGTCGGATACATCGAGATCGAATTGCTGTCCTTCATGGGTCCGCTGCTGCTGTTGATCTACACCGTCGGAGTGGGTGCGGCAGCCGTCGCGGGGGAGGAGGAGCGAGGGACGCTCGATCAATTGCTCGCCACTCCGCTGCACCGCGGGCGGATTCTGGCAGAGAAGTTCGGCGCCCTCCTGGTGGGCACCGTGGCGCTGTCGGCGGCCCTGGGCTTGGCCCTGCTCGGGGAGGGGATGCTCGCCGATATGGACCTTCCGGTGGGTAACGTCGCCGCGGCAATGCTGCACCTGGCGCTGCTGGCGCTGGTCTTCGGTGCCCTCGCATTCACGATCGGCGCCGTCACCGGGCACCCCGCAGCGAGCCGTTCGGTACCCGCCGTCGTCGCGGTCCTGGCCTACATACTCAACGGTCTCGGGCCGGTAGTGTCCTGGTTGGCGCCGTGGCAACGATATTCACCGTTCTTCCAGTACGCCGGCCACGACCCGCTGCGTCATGGGTTCTCGTTCGCGGCGGCATCGGTGTCAGCGTTGACGATCGCGGTGTTGCTCGCTGTCGCGCTGATCGGGTTCGCTCGCCGAGACGTGGCGAGGTAGTCGTGGGCAGTGCGGATGCAGCCGTTGGCGGGCCTGTCATTGTCGGCGTGAACGGTTCGCCAGCATCGATGAATGCAGCGCGATGGGCAGCCGCGGTCGCGGAAGGGCAGGGGACCACACTTCACCTCATTCACGTACTGCCCCCGACGCCCCTCTCCTACAGGGAATCCCGGCCCGTGTCGTCGGACGACGAGCGACGCATCGCCGGCGAAGCGGCCTTGGCGGAAGCCGTGCGCAGCATGCGAAACGATGGACGGACACTCGAGGTGTTGTGCTCATCGCCGACCGGGTCGACAGCAGCCGACATCCTGCTGCCGGCGGCGGAGCAGGCGTCGATGATGGTGATCGGCTCGGCGGCAGGCGGGCCGGTTCAGGGATACCTGAACCCGACCGCACTGCGACTCGCACACCACTGCCCGTGTCCGCTCGTGGTGTGGAGGGGAAGGGAACGGCATGCGCTTCCCGACCACCGCACGGTCGTCGTCGGCGTCGACGGAAGCCAATGCAGTATCACCGCCGTGGCCGACGCCTTCGGCATGGCCGGGCGATTCGACGCGCCTCTGGCGGCCGTGCACTCATGGAAGTCAAGTGTTCCGCACGACGCCGACAACGACGCTGACGGGGTCGCGGCCGGCCAACGGGAAGGGGCGGTCCTCGCGGAAAGTCTCGCCGGATGGGCCGAACGATATCCCGACGTCGTCGTGCGAGAGATTGTCGAGTGCGGTGGGACAGGCGAGGTGCTGCTCCGTTGGTGCGCGGACGCGCAACTTCTGATCGTCGGCAGCCATGGCCACGGCGCACTCGGCCGCGCGGTCCTCGGCTCGACCAGTCAGGACATGCTGCACCGTGCACCGTGTCCGGTCATGATCAGCCACCTTCGTCCTCGGACCGCCGCGGTTCGATGATCGGGGCAACAGGGGTCGGTCGGCATGGACATTTCTGAATTCCACGCATATGGCTACTCCGCTGCACTGCTGATCGGGCTGGGGCTCGGAATCGAGCGAGAGCACGCCGCACGAACGCCACCCGGCGACGACGCCGGGCTCTGGGAGTGGCCCGGTGCGCGCACGTTCCCGCTCATCGCCCTCGCCGGAGCCGTCGCGGCACATCTCGGCACCGCAGTTGTCACCGCCGCGTTCGTCGGGATCGCGGCCCTCATCCTGGGTTGGTATTGGGTGCGCACCCATCTCCCGCCGCGACCGGACGTCGGGACGACCACCGCGTTCGCTGCCCTGGTCGCGTTTCTGCTCGGTGCGCTCGCCTGGCATTATCCGTCCCTCGCGGTTGCGCTCGGTGTCGTCGTACTCGTCCTGCTCGCCGTCAAGTACCCGATGCACGAATTCGCAGAGCGCATGATCGACGAGCGCGACATCACGGACTTCTGCGTACTGCTCGCCATCGCATTCCTCGTCCTCCCGCTCCTTCCGGACCGGGCAGTCGGACCGTACGGTGCGCTCAACCCCGCGATGATCGGGCGACTCGTGCTGATGCTCAGCCTGATCGGGTGGGTGGGCTACGTCGCGACTCGGATCCTCGGCCCACGATGGGGACTGCTGATCGTCGGATTCGGCGGCGGATTCGTCTCCGGTGCCGCGACCACCGCCGTCATGGCGCGGACAGCGCGTCGAGAGCAGGATTCGCCGGATGCCCTCCCTGCGGCACTGATTGTGAATCTGTCCACCATCCTGCTCGTCGTTGTCATCACCTGGGTCGTCAACGCCGAGGTGTCGGCACAGCTGGCGCTGATCTTCGGCGGAGCTGCCGCACTCGTCGTCGCGGAGACCGCGGTCCTCGTGCTGCGGGGACCGCACGACAGAATGCCGGGCAGCCGCACCCCGAAGGCGCAGCCGTCCACAGGTCTACTCGACCGCCCGATCTCGGTGCCGGCAACCCTGTCATTGGCAGGAATTCTGCTGGTTCTCCTGCTCATGACGAAGGGGGCCGCGGACATCTTCGGCGGCGGCGGTGTCATCGCCGCGTCGGCTGTCGGCGGATTCGCCGATGCACACTCCGCCTCGCTCGCGGCGGCGTCCGCCGCAGGTGACGCGATCACCGTGGACACCGCCACAGCGGCTGCGGTTGTCGCCGTCGGAACGAACCTGCTCACCAAACTGGTCCTGGCCGCCCTCGCCGGTTCGTTTCGCTTTGCCCTGATGCTGTCGCTGCTGCTGGCCGCACCCGTCGTCGCTACCGTACTGACGTTGTGGGCGATGGCCTTCGGCTGAGCGCCGTCGTCCGATGTCGATGACATACGGCCCTACAGTCCTCGAGATGCGAAACGGAATACTCGAGGTGAGGACAACGCAGGAGACGAGACCATGACCGGCGCAGCGACAGTCGAGACCCGGGACGCGCGGTGAACACGCACGAAACCTCGGTCATACCCGACCGGCGCACAGTCGAATCAGCTGTGGCGTTGGCGTGCCGGGCACCGTCCCTACACAACAGCCAACCGTGGCACTGGCTCATGGGCACAGCTGACCTGCAATTGTTCAGTGATCCCGACCGATTGCTGCCTGCCACCGATGCGTTCGGCCGGCAGATGGTGATCTCGTGCGGCGCCGCTTTGAACCACCTGGAGTACGCGTTCGAATCGAACCTGTGGCGGCCCGTGATCCACCGGCTGCCGCACTCTGCCGACCGTGAGCTTCTGGCGAAAATCGGCTTCGCCCCGGAGTCGTCCTCATCGGATGTTGCCGTCCGTATGACGTCTGCGATCGAGCGACGACGAACCGATCGGCTCCCGCTGCAGGCACCACCCGAATGGAAGGCAACACTGGAACACCTCGTCCGGATCGCAGCTCGGGCGGGGGCCGAGCTCGAGGATCTGGGCGAACGTAGTCGTCCCGCCCTCGAGGACGTATCACGCCGAATGACCGGGTTACGGCACGATGACCCCACCTATCAAGCTGAGCTGCGGTGGTGGTCGGGGCGCGGACTGTTCCCCGACGGTGTGCCGGAACAGGCGCGTCCGTCCTCCCGGCAACAACACTCGGTGCACCTCTCACGCGAGTTTCCACCCGGTAGCGCCGGCACGCCCGATGGAAGTCCGTCGGAAGACCGAGCCGCGATCCTCCTGCTCTCCACCTCCTCGGATTCGAGACTCGATTGGCTACGGAGCGGCGAGGCACTCTCCGCCGTACTGCTCGCCTGCACCGACCGCGGGCTCGCCACCTGCCCGGTCACCCACCTGACCGAACGTGCGCCGAGCCGGACGCTGCTGCGCGAGCTTTCCGCGGCCGACAACCTGCCGCAGGTCCTGATCAGGGTGGGAGTGGGCGCTCGCGCCGGTGAACCCGCGCCCACGCCCAGACGCCCCCTGTCGGAAGTCTTGGTTCGAGAGCGGCCGACACCGGACGGCGAACGGAATCGATGAGGAGGTTCCCGTGGTCGATCCGGCGATCGTTGTGGGAGTGGACGGATCCCGGTCGTCGCTCGACGCGGTGCGGTGGGCCACATGCGAGGCGACCGCTCGGAAGACACCGCTACAGTTGCTGTCCTGCATCACGTACCGCGGTACCGACGATGGGCCTGGACTCGCCGACATCCTGCACGAGCGAGCTGAGCGGGACCTAGCCGAAGCACTCGAGATCGCTCGTGCCGTGTCCGGCGAAGCAGACCTCGGCATTCGAGTCGAGTTGTCCCACCAGAATGCTCCGGGATCACTCGTCGACCGATCCAGTGGAGCAGCGATGGTCGTGCTCGGCCGTCGCGGACTCGGGGAGTTCACCGACGGGCTGATCGGCTCCGTGACGTCGGCCGTGGCGCGCCATGCGCAATGCCCGGTAGCAGTGATCGACGGTTGGTCCCGGGTTGCCCACGGCACAGGACCCGTGATCGTCGGCGTCGACGGATCTGCGAACAGTGAACAGGCTATCGGGCTGGCGTTCGAGGAGTGTTCCCTTCACCGCGCGAAACTGATAGCGCTGCATGCGTGGTCCGACTACGACCTGTCGATGCTCCCGGTCGCTGAGGAACAGACCGTCGAGCGGTCGGTACTCGAGGCGAGCATCGCCGGATGGTCTGAACGGTTCCCCGACGTCGCGGTGCGGGAGACCCTCGTTCGGGACCGCCCCGTTCGCCACCTTCTCGAGATGGCAGACGATGCCCAGATGGTCGTGGTCGGTCATCGTGGGCGGGGCGGTTTCGCTGGGTTGACTCTCGGCTCGACAAGCGCAGCCTTGTTGCACATCACGCCGTGTCCGCTGCTGATTGCCAGGCCGGGCAGATTCAACCAGGGGTTGACGGAGACTACCGGTCACGCCGCACAATGACGCTGCGCTTCGTCCTCAGGTTCCTGAATCCGACTCGGTTATCTCGATTTGTCCTGTCCATGGTGCAGCCCTGGTAGGCGGAGCGGGGGTTTCCGCTTCGTCCCGGATCAGGCGCAATATCGGCCCGCTCATCGCCTTGACGAACGGACCCACAATCACCCAATACCTGCGAAACATCCGCCGCGCCCGTTCATCGGTGCCGTGGACACGGACCTCCGTGACGAGTACGGATGTAACTGTGTCGTACTCGAGAACCGCGAAACCCCAGGCACCGATGCCATACCCGGGAAGCGAGAACCGGCCGAAGTCCTCTGCGGCCCACGGGACACGGCCGTAGCCCTTCTCCCACCAGCGCCCGATGAATCCGAGCACCATCGCGTGATCGGGCTCCTCCGCCAGAAGTTGAAACCCGCCGCCGGGTTCCAGCAGTTGGTCGAAGCGGAATTCGGACTCACCCCGCTGGATGCATGCACACCGTCGCTCGCGGACTGCGTCGATCGCAACTCGGGCCCGGTTCGGCAGCGCAACCACCGGCGACCGGAAGAAGTCGACGCGCTGGATGGCGGCGAAGGTTGCCGGTCCAGGTGCACGCACCACCTGGGTCCGAAGTACGCGCTGCTCGTAAACCGGTAGCTGGGCATCGATCAGACTCGATCCGAGGCTGGGTTCATGCATGTTGGATCTCCTCCTGGGTACAGTCGCGCGGCAGGACTGAAATTCGCACGACCAAGGATCAGAGCCTCGACCTAGCTAGCCCATCCCCGCAGCGGCGGGTTAGCGAACGATGAGGAGTGGGCAGGCGGCCGAATGCATCAGCGCCCGGCTGGTCGACCCCAGCAGCATGCTGGAAAACCCCCCTCGCCCCCGGCTTCCCACCACGAGGAGCTGCGCGTTCTCGGCTTGCTCACGCAGATGCTGGGTGGGTCGATCCCTGACCACGATCGTGTGCACTTTCACATCCGGATAGTTCTCCGCACGTCCGGCGAGATTCTCGGACAGCAGGGCGGTTTCATTGGCCGCATCCCGCATCCACTCGGCGTCACTGCCTCCGTCCAAGGAAAGTTGCAGAACGATGTCGGACCACGCATGGACGGCAACGAGTTCCGACTGTCGCAGGGCTGCTTCCTCGAATGCCATCGAAATTGCCGGTTCACTCTGTTGCGTTCCATCGACGCCGACCACGATCGGTCCGGGAATGTCATTGATGTCGCGATCAGGAACCCCACGGATCACGGCCACCGGGCATGGGGCATGGGCAGCAACGGCGGAACTGACCGATCCCAGCACGGCTCTTTCGACGATTCCCCGCCTGTTCGCACCGACCACGAGCATCGAAGCATTCGTGGAGTGTGCAAGTAGTTCACCGACCGGCGTCCCGGTGCAGAGCATGGTGGCGATCTCGACCGGGTGTCCGGGCGCTGCGTCACGGGCCGTCTGCGCCGCACGATCCAACCTAGTCTTGCCGTCGCGTTCCTCGTCTTCGAAGAAGCCGGAGGGCATGCCGATCGGCACGCCGTACGTTCCGGGTACGAATGCCGTAGTGATCAGCGACAGTGGAGTGTTGCGGAGCGCAGCTTCCCTGGCTGCCCACGAAACAGCCTGCAACGATGATGGTGAGCCGTCGATGCCTACAACGATCGGGCGGTGGCCGGACATGGTGCACTCCTACGGGTTGCCGGCGGCGAGCTTCTGGTTCGATGTTCATCGTTGCGGCTTGCGTGTGACACCCGTAGGGGACAATGTCACCAGAACCGGAACCGAGCGCCCGGCAGGGCGTACCCGCGACGAGCGAGTCCAATGGATGTGACCGTGCCGACCGGTCCTCACCGGTTGTTGACCAAGGACTCTGGCACCGGAGGCTGCCGGTGCTGAGACTGAGGTGATGGCTCCGATTGCCCCCTCGACATCCCGCGTCGCGTCCTCGATGTCGAGCTACGGTGCCTGACGGCCTTTTGACGATCGGACGGGAATCCTTCGCGACCGGTCGGCGATCACCAGCGGATCCGCCTGGAAGGAATCAAACGATGAGCGACCGCAACACCGGCGTCGCGGGCGGCGGAGCGATATACGCCCTGGGCATCTTCGGAGCTTGGGTGTGGTTCTGGCAGCAAGCGGACGCATTCTGGGAGTACGTCCTTGCGATCGTCCAAGGGGTATTCTGGCCGGCCTGGATGGTCTACGAGGTCTTCAAGACACTTGCCGGCTGACGCCGATTCTCCGATCGCACGACGCGAATCCACTGAGCACGAGCCGGGGACGTGTCACGGTGCCGAATTCGCGGTGACGGCGTCGTTCCAGGTGGCGCGCGAACCGGATTCGCCGATGCGGTAGACCTGGATCACCGTCCCCACCGCGACCACGACCGCAAGCAGGGCGACGATCAGCGTGAGAGGCCGGGAGGGTTCCGACTTCCGTTCGCGAAGCTGGACGGCGGCGACGGCCATCGCGGCGAGGAGGAGGGCGACGGAGAAGTAGATCATGGTGTCGCCGAGTTCGGTGTGGGTATGCACGGCAGCCGACCGGGCGACGTGCTTTTCGAGCCACTCGCCGGCGTCGGTGGTCAGCGGGGTCAGGGCTGCAGTCACTGCCGCGAGCGCGAGGCTGAGCCAGACCAGCCGGCGCCGGGCTGCCGGCCACACGCTGCATAGTACGACCAGAATCGCGGTGAGCGGGGCCATGACCACGATGAAGTGGACGAACAATATGTGGGCGGGCAACCCGTTGACAGTCGACATGACACGAGTATTCGGCGGCGGGGCTGAGAAACCACTGAGATTGCCCTCGGATCGCCGGGAGGGTCGGTCGAGTACACCACTTCGGCGTCGATGCCACAGATCAGCTGCACCGACCCGATTCCCAGTTCCAGGTACGCGCGCTGCATCGCAGCAGTCAGAAGCGAAAGATTCACGCGACCGTGAAGTTCCGCGTACTGAGCGACGACGAAAGGCACCTCAGGACAGAGTAGTTGGGCGAACCAGATCCCCTTCTGTACCGCCGTCAGCGGAAGGAATTGCCGAGTTCCTCGGTGGTCTGACCCGCCGCGACGAGTCCGCGTGCTTCGAGCATGTGGCGACGGGAGGAGAGCACCGGCCCGAAGGGGATCTCGAACCGTGAGGCGATGTCGATGCTCAGCCCTTGGCTTTCGTGTCGGCTCCGCGGTTTGCTCGATTCCACGGCGCGAAGACTGCGCGATCAGCAGGACTCCACCGGTGCCGAGGACAGCGGGGCCCCGACGCAGATGCGACCGAGCAGGGCCCGCCGGTATTGATCCAGGTGCTGACCACCGCGCGACGTGGCACATCGACTGCGGTCACGCGGCCCGCACCCCATGGCAGCGGCCTGCAAAGTCGGAAGACCCGTACCGGTACACAGATCGAGCACCCGCGAATCCTGCCCAAGGACCTCCGACCCAACGCTCGTGCGAGTATCCCCGTGTCTGCCTGGGGAGGGTAGACGCCGGTAGGCGCAGCAACGTCTAGGACTCCTCCAGGCGGTTCTGAGACGACGGCGCCATCCGGCAGATGATACTGGGTGGTATCAACGCCCGCGCCGCGCACAGAGGATTCTCGCACTGTACAGTGACCGGGCGGCCGGTCTTCGGCAGGAACATCCCCTCGTCACACTCGTTCGCCCCGGCCACCCCTACAGACTTCGGCGCGTCCGGGTCCACCACGAGGCATACATGTGACCGAGTGTCACCGATGGCGGCGGAATGTCCCGGAACCCGGGATGCTGCTGGACGTCATCTCGGGGCGGAACTCGACCGCACCGACTCCTGTACCGGCGCGGTGTGGCGACATCGACGACCTCCACGCTCTGACCGGACGGGTGTCCGGCATCGCAGGCCGCGGTGATCGTGCCCACCGACAGCGCGGGGACGCCCACCGAGAGGGTTTCCCAGGCTCCGATCACGGCCCCGCAGCCAGGGCGAGGGCGTCGAGAAGCGGCGACGCCCGGCGTCCCGCGAATCGGAACAGAACATCGGCGTTGGCCGCGGTCAGGTAGGAGTGGTCGGTGAGCGCGATCGGCGTGCGGTCCTGCAGCATTCTGTCACGGATCACTCCGCCGCCGGACGCGACAGGCCTGCGAGAACGGCGAAACCGACCGGGTCCAGTGTCTTCGCCCGCGGGCCGTCTGTGTGTCACGACTCCGTCTCGGTCGAACGATCGTCACCACTTGTTGTGGCGTTTATCGCAGGTGGCGAACGACCACCGCGCTTTCGTGGGGCATCGACCAACTCTCGCCTGCGATCGAATCGGACACACGCGATAGAGTTCGGAATGCCTGCGCTCGAACAAGGCGCAGGCGATGTAGTACCTAACCTGATACTTGACGCGATACCGACAGGGCCCACCCTGAGCCCTTCGAAATCGGACCGAACAGACGCGGGAGAACAACCATGAGCGCCGACAAGCCGCCGACCATCATCTACACGTTGACCGACGAGGCGCCGCTGCTCGCGACCTACGCCTTCCTGCCGATCGTGCGTACCTTCGCCAGTGCCGCGGGCATCGAGATCGACTCCAGCGACATCTCGGTAGCGTCGCGCATCCTGGCCGAGTTTCCCGAGAACCTCACCGAAGAGCAGCGCGTCCCCGACAACCTGGCCGAGCTGGGTCGCCTGACGCAGCTGCCCGAGACGAACATCATCAAGCTCCCTAACATCAGCGCATCCGTGCCGCAACTCCTGGCCGCCATCAAGGAACTGCAGGGCAAGGGCTACAAGATTCCCGACTTCCCGGGCGATCCCAAGTCCGACGAGGAACGCGACATCCGGCAGCGCTACGGCAAGATCCTCGGCAGCGCGGTCAACCCGGTCCTGCGTGAGGGCAACTCCGACCGTCGCGCACCCCGGGCCGTCAAGCAGTACGCCCGCAAGCACCCGCACAGCATGGACGAGTGGTCGATGGCCTCGCGCAGCCACGTCGCGCACATGCGGCACGGCGACTTCTACCACTCCGAGAAGTCGATGACGCTGGACCGGCCGCGTAAGGTCCGGATGGAACTGGTGACCAAGGCCGGCGAGACGGTCGTCCTCAAGCCAGAGGTGGACCTGGGCGAGGGCGACATCATGGACAGCATGTTCATGAGCAAGAAGGCGTTGCTCGACTTCTACGAGGAGCAGATGGAGGACGCGCGCAAGACGGGCGTGATGTTCTCCCTCCACGTCAAGGCGACGATGATGAAGGTCTCGCACCCCATCGTCTTCGGCCACGCGGTGAAGACCTTCTACAAGGATGCCTTCGCCAAGCATCAGGCGCTGTTCGACGAACTGGGCGTCAACGTCAACAACGGCCTCGGCGATCTCTACGACAAGATCGAGACGCTGCCCAGCACGCAGCGCGAGGAGATCATCCAGGATCTGCACGACTGCCACGAGCACCGTCCCGAGTTGGCCATGGTCGATTCCGCTCGCGGCATCTCGAACTTCCATTCGCCCAGCGACGTGATCGTGGACGCCTCGATGCCCGCGATGATCCGCTCGGGCGGCAAGATGTACGGCGCCGACGGACGGCCCAAGGACGCCAAGGCAGTGATGCCGGAGTCCACGTTCGCGCGCATCTACCAGGAGATCATCAACTTCTGTAAGACCAACGGCGCGTTCGACCCGACGACCATGGGCACCGTCCCCAACGTCGGGCTCATGGCGCAGAAGGCCGAGGAGTACGGCTCGCACGACAAGACCTTCGAGATTCCGGAGGAGGGCGACGCCAACTTCGTGGACGTCGAGTCCGGTGAGGTACTACTCACCCAGCACGTCGAGGCCGGCGACATCTGGCGCATGTGCACCGTCAAGGACGCGCCGATCCGCGACTGGGTCAAGCTCGCGGTCACCCGGGCACGCAACTCCGGCATGCCGGTCCTGTTCTGGCTCGACCCGTACCGCCCGCACGAGAACGAGCTGATCAAGAAGGTCGAACTGTACCTGCAGGATCACGACACCGAAGGCCTCGACATCCAGATCATGTCGCAGGTGCGCTCGATGCGGTACACGCTGGAGCGGCTGATCCGCGGGATGGACACCATCGCCGCGACCGGCAACATTCTGCGCGACTACCTCACCGATCTGTTCCCGATCCTGGAACTCGGCACGAGCGCCAAGATGCTGTCGATTGTGCCTCTGATGGCCGGCGGCGGCATGTACGAGACGGGTGCCGGCGGCTCGGCGCCCAAGCACGTCAAGCAGTTGGTGGAGGAGAACCACCTGCGCTGGGATTCGCTCGGTGAGTTCCTGGCGTTGGCCGTCAGCCTGGAGGAGCTCGGCACCAAGACTGACAACGAGCGCGCGAAGATCCTGGCCAAGACGCTCGATGCGGCCACCGGCAAGCTGCTCGACGAGAACAAGAACCCGTCGCGCAAGACCGGCGAACTCGACAACCGGGGCAGCCAGTACTACCTCGCGAAGTACTGGGCGCAGGAACTTGCCGCGCAGAGCGAGGACAAGGAACTGGCGGAACGCTTCGCCACGCTCACCCAGGCGCTGGACGAGAACGAAGACACCATCGTGCGGGAGCTCATCGAGGTGCAGGGAACCGCGGTCGACATCGGCGGCTACTACAAGCTGGACGGCGAGAAGACCGCCGCCGTGATGCGGCCGAGCAAGACTCTGAACACCACGCTTGCGGCCGTGCAGAACTGAGCCCCAGTGACCGTGTGAGTCAGGTCCGCCCGTCCATGGACGGGCGGACCGCGAGGTCGTAGCTGCGGACATCAACCGTGAGGTGTGACCTCGTTTCCCGGACTGCGACCAAGGGCCTTTCTCGACGGTCCTCCAGTGGCGCGCGGCTATTCTGACAGTTCGGCAGGGGGCGGGTTCCCTGCGGGGAGTCAGTCAGCGATGCGCAGTTCGACAATGATTTTTTGGCCGATTTGGCGTGGTATCGGCCGCTGCCGTGGTGGCAGGCGCGCTCTCGTTCGGACCATGTGCCGTTGCGGCGGCTGATCCGGCGCAATCGACTGTGTTTGCGGTTCCGGAGACGTTTGTTTCGGGTGTTTCAGTTTGCTGATGTGAACGGTGCCGCAGGTGGTATCGGCGACGACGACGGAGGAACCCGGCGTGGTGACCCTTTCGGCGCGGCCGTCGCCGCTGTTTCTCACAATGGACTGTATTGACGTGGCAGTGAACTGGCGAAACCTGTCTACGGGAGCGGGCGATGCAACCGTGCTGCGCGGTGTGACGTCGGTGGATTCCACCGAGCCTGTCGTTGCCGAGGAACGGTGTAACGGTGACGTCGGATATTCGAACTGTCCGAATGCCTCATGATCTCGATGATCGTCGGCTGATCTCGACGGCGTAGTTGGTCCAGTCCCCGGCG
>NZ_JBHURF010000023.1:0-38781 GCF_042674125.1 Rhodococcus sp. NPDC056960
CGGCGGCACCGACGGGGTGGACGGGTTCGGTGGGGAGGACATCTTCTACTACATCACCCTCTACAACGAGCCCTACACCCAACCCGCCGAGCCGGAAAACCTGAACGTCGAGGGCCTGCTCAAGGGCCTCTACCTCTTCAAAAAATCCGAGGCATCGGGTCCGAAGGCGCAGATTCTGGTCTCCGGTGTCACCATGCCCGAGGGGCTGCGGGCGCAGGAACTGCTCGCCACCGAGTGGGGCGTGGCCGCCGACGTGTGGTCGGTGACCTCGTGGGGTGAGCTGCGCCGCGACGGCATCGAATCCGAACGGCAGGCGCTGCGCGATCCGGGCACCGACGCCCCGCTGCCGTACGTCACCCAGGCGTTGTCGGATGCGGCCGGACCGTTCGTCGCCGCCTCCGACTGGATGCGCGCGGTCGCCGACCAGATCCGGCAGTGGGTGCCCGGCTCGTACACCACCCTCGGCACCGACGGGTTCGGGTTCTCCGACACCCGCCCCGCCGCCCGCCGGTACTTCAACGTCGACGCCGAATCGATCGTCGTCGCCGTCCTGTCCGCCCTCGCCGGCGAAGGCACCCTCGACCGCTCCAAGGCCGTCGACGCCGCCAACCGGTACCGCATCGACGACGTCCGCGCCGCCGCCGTCTCGTACACGGACACCGGGAGCGCATAACCCGAGTTCCTCACCCACCGCCGCCCGTGTGTCCGTCGGACTACACGGGCGGCGGTGGGCGTAGGTTCTTGTCTATGGTCGAGCAGAGTCCGCTGGTCTCCCGCAGACGACAAACCCGGGATCCGTTGCCCGACGCACTGTTGCGTCGCGTCAAACAGTTCTCCGGCCGCCTCTCGACCGAGGCTGTCACGACGATGCAGGATCAGCTGCCGTTCTTCGACGACCTGGACGCCGCCCAACGGTCCAACGTGCAGTTGCTGGTCCAGACGGCGGTCGTCAACTTCCTCGAATGGCTCAAGAATCCGGACAGCGACATCCGGTTCAGCCTGGACGCGTTCCAGGTCATTCCGCAGGATCTCGCGCGCAGGCTCACCCTCAGCCAGACGGTGGACATGGTGCGCGTGGCGATGGAGTTCTTCGAGCAGTGGCTCCCCGCCCTCGCCCGCAACGACCAGCAGCTGATCGCCCTCACCGAGGCCGTACTGCGTTACGGCCGCGAACTCGGCTTCGCGGCCGCTTCCGTGTACGCGAGTGCGGCGGAGTCCCGCGGCGCCTGGGACACCCGGCTCGAGGCCCTCGTGGTCGATGCCGTGGTTCGCGGCGACACCGGTTCCGACATGCTGTCGCGGGCCGCGACCCTCAACTGGGACGCGACCGCTCCCGCCACCGTCATCGTCGGCACACCGCCCGAGGACGAACGCGTCTCCGTCGTCGGCACGGTTCACACCATCGCGCAGAAGCACGGCCGGGCCGCTCTCGCGGTCGTGCAGGGTTCGCGGCTCGTGATGGTGGTCAGCGGCGAGCTCCAGGAGGGGTCGGGGCACTCGAGCTTCATGACCGATCTGCTCGGCAAGTTCTCCGACGAGCCGGTGATCATCGGTCCGACCACTCCGACGCTGGGCGCGGCGCACCTCAGTGCGGTCGAGGCGCTCGCCGCGATGCAGGCGGTCGCCGGCTGGCGCGGGGCCCCTCGGCCGGTCCACGCCGCCGAGTTGTTACCCGAACGCGCACTGCTCGGTGACAACGCCGCGGTCACCGCTCTCAACGACCATCTGGTCGCACCACTGGCGGCTGCGGGAGGTGTTCTCACCGACACTTTGGATGCATATCTCGACTGTGGAGGTGCGGTTGAGACTTGTGCACGTCAGCTGTTTGTTCATCCAAATACTGTCCGGTATCGACTCAAGAGAATCGCGGAAGTCACCGGGCGCGATCCGACGAATCCGCGGGATGCGTACGTGCTGAGAGTCGCCGCGACAGTGGGCCGATTGACACATTCCCATAACGAACCCATCACACGTTTAACACCAGTCACACCCTTCCCATTCGGAGAAGCAGGGATGTAACGAACGTCTGTCCAGATTCGATGCGAGGACCCCACGTGCAATTTTGTGGGAACCCGACAAATCCGCTGACGAAGGTTCATCCGCAACGACATCTCGCGGTACGCGGTTGACGGTGTTCTCTTGAAGAGTGATTTCGTTGCTCGCCCCGGGTCAGGGCTCTCAGACTCCCGGCATGCTCATCCCTTGGTTGGAGCTGCCGGGTTCTCATGACCGCGTCGAACTCTGGTCGAAGGCTGCCGGCCTCGATCTGGTCCGCCTCGGTACCACCGCGACCGCGGAGGAGATCACCGACACGTCGGTGACCCAGCCTCTCGTCGTAGCCGCCGCGATCCTCGCCTTCGAGGAACTCGACGCGCGCGGCCTCGTTCCCGCGGACACCATCGCGGCCGGACACTCGGTCGGTGAACTCGCCGCCGCGGTCGTCGCGGGGGTCCTGTCCGCCGACGACGCCGTCGCGCTCGCCGCTCTCCGCGGCGCCGAGATGGCCAAGGCGTGTGCACTCGAGCCGACCGGCATGTCCGCCGTCCTCGGGGGCGACGAGGCCGAGGTGCTCGCCCGCCTCGACGAACTGGGGCTCGAGCCTGCCAACCGCAACGCCGCCGGGCAGATCGTCGCGGCTGGTCTGCTGTCGGCGCTCGAGGAACTCGCGGCCAACCCGCCCGAGAAGGCGCGCGTCCGCGCCCTTCCCGTCGCCGGCGCGTTCCACACCCGGTTCATGGCACCCGCCCAGGAGGCCGTCACCGAGGCTGCGTCGAAGATCACACCGGGTGAACCCACCCGCACACTGCTCTCCAACGCCGACGGCGCACCGGTCGCATCCGGAGCCGACGCACTGACTAAGCTGGCCGCGCAGGTAACCCGACCTGTGCGTTGGGACCTGTGTACCGCAAGCCTGCGGACCGCTCAGGTCTCCGCGATCGCGGAGCTCCCACCAGCCGGAACCCTGGTCGGTATCGCCAAGCGTGAAATGCGCGGCACGCCGACTCTGGCACTCAAGACCCCGGGGGACATCTCCGCGCTGGCCGAACTGACAGAACTCGGCTAGTTTGCTGCGCGCACCTCGGTGCGCGTAGGGCCCGCAGGCGCGGCCGATGGGGACGTGCCTGCACAACTCCAGATACATCTACACCGAATCAGAAGGGAGCCACTCAGTGGCCGCCACCCAGGAAGACATCATCGCCGGACTCGCGGAGATCATCGAGGAGGTCACCGGTATTGAGCCGTCCGAGGTGACCATCGAAAAGTCTTTCGTCGACGACCTCGACATCGACTCCCTCTCCATGGTTGAGATCGCCGTCCAGACCGAGGACAAGTACGGCGTGAAGATCCCCGACGAGGATCTCGCCGGACTGCGCACCGTCGGTGACGCCGTGTCTTACATCCAGAAGCTCGAAGCAGAAGGCGGCGCAGACGCGGAGGCCGTGAAGGCCAAGCTCGAAGCTGCCAAGAACGACGAGGAGTGAGCTCAACCGTGACTTCCGCCTCGACCAACGGGAGACAGTTCCCCAACATCGTCGTCACCAGCCTCGCGGCTACGACGTCGATCGCTGGTGACGTGGATGCCACGTGGAAAGGCCTGTTGGCCGGCGAGAGCGGCATCGACACCATCCAGGAAGCCTTCGTCACGGAGAACGACCTGCCGGTGACGATCGGCGGCAAGCTCAAGGTGTCGCCCGACGAGTCGCTGTCCCGGGTCGAGATCCGCCGGATGAGTTTCGTCGAGCGGCTGGCGCTCGTCCTGGGCCGTCAGGTCTGGGAGAACGCCGGTAGCCCGGAGGTCGACAAGGATCGCCTCGGCGTCGTGATCGGCACCGGACTCGGCGGCGGCGAAGCTCTGATCGACGCCGTCGAGAAGATGAAGGCCGGTGGCTACCGCAAGGTGTCGCCGTTCGCCGTCCAGATGGTGATGCCCAACGGCCCGTCGGCCACCGTCGGACTCGAACTGGGCGCCCGCGCCGGAGTGATCACTCCCGTGTCGGCCTGCTCTTCGGGTTCCGAGGCCATCGCCCATGCGTACCGCATGCTGGTGATGGGCGACGCCGACATCATCGTCGCCGGTGGTGTGGAGGGTTACCTCGACGCCGTGCCGATCGCGAGTTTCGCGATGATGCGCGCACTGAGCACCCGCAACGACGATCCGAAGGCGGCCTCGCGGCCGTTCGACAAGGATCGTGACGGCTTCGTGTTCGGTGAGGCCGGAGCGATGATGGTCCTCGAAACCGAGGAGCACGCCAAGGCTCGCGGTGCCACCATCCACGCCCGCCTGCTGGGCGCGGGGATCACCTCCGACGGGTTCCACATCGTCGCTCCCGATCCTTCTGGTTCGGGTGCTGCGCGGGCCATGACGAGGGCGATCGAGACTGCTGGATTGACGAAGAGGGACATCCAGCACATCAACGCGCACGCCACGGCCACGCCGATCGGTGACACGGCAGAGGCGAACGCCATCAAGGCTGCCGTCGGCAACCACGCTGCGGTGTACGCACCGAAGTCCGCGTTGGGGCATTCGATCGGCGCCGTCGGTGCGCTCGAGGCGGTGCTCACGGTCCTGAGTCTGCGTGACGGAGTCATTCCGCCCACGCTGAATCTCGAGAATCAGGATCCAGAGATCGACCTGGATGTCGTCAAGGGTGAAGCCCGTTACGGCGAGATCGATTTCGCGATCAACAACTCGTTTGGTTTCGGTGGGCACAACGTCGCGCTCGCCTTCGGCCGGGCCTGACAGCCGGTCCAGCCAGATCGCGGGTGGAGACCCCTTCGTCGAAGGGGTCTCCACCCATCGACAGCCCCCCCGGGCCGCTACAGAGGAGGACGCGATGACAATCTTGGCACCCGCGACGAAGTCCGATGCATCGGTCGATCCGCGTGATCCCCTTGCGCGCCTGGAGAAGCTGTTCGACGGCGGGACGGTCGTCCCGCTCCACCCGCGTGACAAGTCCGGTGTGCTGGCCGCGTCCGGCAACATCGACGGTGTCCGCACCATCGCCTACTGCTCCGATGCCACCGTCATGGGCGGTGCCATGGGCGTCGAAGGCTGCAAGCACATCGTGACGGCGATCGACACCGCCCTCGAGGAAGATGCCCCGATCGTGGGTCTCTGGCACTCGGGCGGCGCGCGTCTCGCCGAGGGCGTCGAGGCCCTGCACGCCGTCGGGCTGGTCTTCGAGGCCATGGTCCGCGCGTCCGGCCGCGTCCCCCAGATTTCCGTCGTCCTCGGATTCGCCGCCGGCGGCGCGGCATACGGTCCCGCCCTCACCGACGTCGTCATCATGGCGCCGGAGGCCCGTGTCTTCGTCACCGGACCCGACGTGGTCCGCAGCGTCACCGGGGAACAGGTCGACATGGTCTCCCTCGGCGGCCCCGACACGCACACCAAGAAGTCGGGTGTGGCGCACATCGCCGCCCACGACGAGGGCGACGCCCTGCACCGGGCCCGCCGCCTGGTGTCGATGTTCTGCGAACAGGGCGAGTTCGATCAGGCCGCGGCCGCGCACGGCGACACCGATCTCCGCGCGCTCATGCCGGAGTCGGCGAAGCGCGCCTACGACGTCCGTCCCATCGTTCACGAGCTCCTCGACAACGTCGAGGGTGAGTCGAGTTTCGAGGAGTTGCAGGGCAATTACGCCCGCAGCATCGTCACCGGGCTCGGTCGTCTCGGTGGCCGCACCGTCGGTGTCATCGCCAACAACCCCCTTCGCCTGGGTGGTTGCCTCAACTCGGAGAGCGCCGAGAAGTCGGCTCGTTTCGTCCGCCTGTGCAACGCCTTCGGCATCCCGCTCGTCGTGGTTGTGGACGTGCCCGGATACCTGCCCGGTGTGAGCATGGAATGGGAGGGCGTCGTGCGCCGCGGGGCCAAGCTCCTCCACGCGTTCGCCGAGGCCACCGTTCCCCGAGTGACGGTCGTGACCCGGAAGATCTACGGCGGCGCCTATATCGCCATGAACTCCCGCGCGCTCGGCGCCACCGCCGTCTACGCGTGGCCCGACGCCGAGGTCGCCGTGATGGGCGCCAAGGCCGCCGTCGGGATCCTGCACAAGCGTGCTCTCGCCGCGGCGCCGGAAGAAGAGCGTGAGGCTCTGCACGAGCGTCTGGCCGTCGAGCACGAGAGCATCGCCGGCGGCGTCGACCGGGCCGTCGCGATCGGTGTGGTCGACGAGGAGATCGATCCCGCCAAGACTCGCAGTGTCGTGACCGCCGCCCTCGCCGCCGCTCCGGCCAGCCGAGGCGATCACAAGAACATCCCGCTGTGATCTGAGCTCAGTTCGAGAGAAGGCCCCCACCTCGAGCGGTGGGGGCCTTTTCGTGTGTGTGTGCGGGTCAGCCGACGTCGCGGCGCAACCAGGTGACCTCTGCGCCTTCGCCGCCACTGCGGAACGGCTCGAGAGCCTCGTCCCAGGCGGTTCCGAGTGCGTAGTCCAATTCGGTGGCGATGTCGCCTCCCGCTTGCATCAGTGCCCGCAGGCGCATCTCCCCCACGACGACATCGCCGTTGGCGCTGGTGGACCCGTGCCACAGACCCATGCCGGGCACGTGGCTGTACCGCTCGCCGTCCACGCCCTCACTGGGATCCTCGGTGACCTCGAATCGCAGCATCGGCCAGGCGCGGAGCGCATTGACCAATCGCGAGGCCGTGCCGACGGGACCCACCCAGCTGGTGGTCGCGCGCAGGACGCCGTTGGAGGCCGGCTGCGAGGTCCATTTCAGGTTCGCTCGGCAGTCGAGGGTTGAGGTCAGCGCCCATTCGATATGGGGGCACAACGCGGCGGGCGACGAGTGGATGTAGACCACACCAACCGTCGCGTCCGCGAACTGATTCAATGCGCGCACTCGAGCCTCCTGCTTCGACGAGGGACGTCTTCCCCAACGGCCTCAGTCGGTGTGTGCAGCACGCTCGGTTGACCAGTGTGCCCTGTGATGCCTGTGTTGCGCCAGTGATTCGATCAATCGGTGTGTCATCATCTTCGGCGTTCCGAGAGGATACCGTCGCTCAGCTCGGTCCACACGGGCTTGGCCCAGTCGCCGAAATCCCGGTCCGTCAACGCCACACACGCCAGCCCTGCCGCGGGGTCGACCCACAGGAATGTCCCGGACTGCCCGAAGTGACCGAACGTCTGCGGCGAATTGCCGGTGCCCGTCCAGTGCGGGCTCTTGCCCGACCGGATCTCGAATCCCAGACCCCAGTCGTTGGGGCGCTGTGAGCCGTATCCGGGCAGGATTCCGTCGAGCCCGGGAAATTGGACGGAGGTGGCCTCCGCGAGCGTCTGCGGCGAAATGAGCGCCGGGCGGAACAGTTCGGCCGCGAACCGGCCGAGGTCGCCCGCCGACGCCTCGGCTCCGTGACCGGCCGGGCCCACGAGCGCCGACCCGGTCATCGACAACGGAGCGAACACGGATTCCGCGACGTAGTCGGCGAACTCGATCGACGTCTCGCCGGCGAGGAAGTCGGCGAGCACCTCGAAGCCGGCGCTCGAATAGATCCGCTTGCGTTCCGGTGCGGTCTGAACTCGGTCGGTGTCGAACGCGAGACCCGACGCGTGCGCCAGCAGATGACGCACGGTCGAGCCCTCCGGGCCCGCGGGTTGATCGAGTTCGACCGCCCCCTCCTCGGTGGCCACCAGCACCGCGTACGCGCAGAGCAGCTTGGTCACCGAGGCCAGCGGGAAGACCCGCTGCTGGTCGCCGTATTCGCCGATCACCCCTTCGTCTCGCGACAGGACCACCGCCGCAGCGTTGTCCACGGGCCATCGGGCGATCTGATCGAGACTGTGCACCCGGTCAGCCTACGAGAGCCGCCCGCGGTCGGCTGCGGCGAGCCGCACAGGCCGGCTGCGGCGAGCCGCACAGGCAGACAGCGGGGAGCCGTCACCAGTCGGCTTCGGTGTACCGGATGACGCCGCGAATGTTCTTGCCGTCGAGCATGTCCTGATACCCGTCGTTCACCCCTTCGAGGGTGTAGGTGCGGGTGATCATGTCGTCGAGATTCAGCTGCCCCGACTTGTACATGTTCAGCAGGTTCGGGATTTCGACCCGGGCGTTCCCGCCGCCGAAGATGGTGCCCTTCAGGTCCTTCTGGAGCATGGAGAAGAGGAACAGGTTCAGCTTGACGTCCATGTCGGTCATGGCGCCCATGGCGGTGACGACGCAGGTGCCGAACTTGCTGGTGAGCAGCAGGGCTTCCTCGACGTATTCGCCGCGCATCTCCCCCACGGTGATGATCGTCTTCTGCGCCATCAGCCCGTTGGTGAGCGCGATGATCGGCTCGATTGCGGCAGCGGCACTCTCGAACGCGTGCGTGGCACCGAACTTCAGCGCCTGTTCCCGCTTCCACGGCACCGGGTCGATGGCGAAGATCTGACGCGCCCCGGACGCCACCGCACCTTGCAGCGCGCTCATGCCGACGCCGCCGACACCCATGATGACGACGGATTCGCCCGGCTTCACCTCCGCCATCCGCGTCGCCGAACCCCACCCGGTGGGCACACCGCAGCCGACGAGGGCCGCGACGTCGAAGGGGATGTCCTTGTCGATCTTCACGACCGACGTCTCGTGCACGACCATGTAGGGCGAGAACGTGCCGAGCAGGCACATCGGGATGACGTTCTCACCGCGTGCGTGGATGCGGAACGTGCCGTCGCTGATGGCCAGGCCGCTCAGCAGCCCCATCCCGAGGTCACACAGATTCTGGTGTCCCGCCGAGCATGCCGGACAGCGTCCACAGGCGGGCACGAAGGAGAGCACCACGTGGTCGCCGACTTCGAGGTCCTTCACCTCCGGCCCCAGTTTGGTGATGACGCCCGACCCCTCGTGGCCGCCCATGACCGGGAAGGACGCCATGGGCATCGAACCGGTGACGATGTGGTGGTCGGAGTGGCACATGCCGGCGGCTTCCATGCGGATCTGCACCTCGCCCGCCACCGGATCGCCGATCTCGATCTCCTCGACGGACCACGGCTCGTTCAGGCCCCACAGGATCGCACCCTTGGTCTTCATGTGACTCCAACCCCTTCATTCATGTCTGCGCATCTGCTGATGTGACGATAGACACAAACTCGCCGAATTGGAACACGTTCTACCGAATCGGATCCGGGAATCCGAAACTGTTACCCCGACACGTCGCGAAGGTGATGGATCGGATCGTGGACGAAGTACGCGGCCAGCGACTCCACGGTGAACGACGCACCGTCACTGCGGCGCCCCGTCCGTCCCCGGAACTCCGGGGCAACGGCCGCGAAGCCGGCGGCCACCGCCGCGCCGGCCTCACGCAGTTCGGCGCCCACCACGGCCGGATCCTGCTCGTTGTAGCGCTCGGATTCGGCCGTCTCGTCCTGATCCCAGTTCGGGAACAGTGGATCCGTCTCGTCCAGCATGAGCCGCAGCCGGACGTCGAAGATCCGGAACACGTCACGCACGTGCGCCGCGTACTCGAGCGCCGACCAGGTCTGCTCGTCCGGCCGGACCCTCACGTCGGGACGAGCGAGCACCGGCGACCAGGCGCCGGCGTTCGCACGAACCAGAGCCGGGATGTCCTCGTACCGGGTTGCCGCGGCGTCGAACCCGCAGTCGGGGCAGGCCCGGTCGAGGACCCACGTCCAGTTCTTCGTGTCGGGAGTGATCGCCATGGCGGTCATCGTAGAGCGGCGCTCCGATCATGCCGCGCGTTCGCGGCCCACCGGTACCGTCACGAGGATGCACGCCACCTTCCTCGGTGTCTCCACGGTCCTGTTGTCCGACGGCGAGACGTCGGTGATGACGGACGGGTTCTTCTCCCGGCCGCCGCTCCTGCGATCGGTCCTGCGTCCGCTGCGCCCCGACGGTGCCGCCGTCGACCGGGCCCTCGCGCGGGTGGGAACCGAGCGCCTGGCCGCCGTCTTCGTCGCGCATTCGCACTACGACCACGCGCTGGACTCTCCGATCGTGGCGCAGCGCACCGGCGCGGAACTCGTCGGTTCGCCGTCGACGCGGCGCGTCGCCGAGGGCTACGGTTTCGCGCCGGACCGGTTCCGGACGATCGAGGTGCGAACTCCCCTGCGATACGGCGCCTTCGAGGTGACGGCACTGCCCGCAGCGCACAGTCCCCGGGCGAAGTTCCCGGGCACGATCGACCACGCGGTGCACCCGCCGGCGTCGATCCGCGAATACGCGCAGGGCGACTGCTTCTCGTTCCACTTCGCGCATCCGGACGGCCGGATTCTCGTCCATGCCAGCGCGAACTTCGTTCCCGGTGCACTCGACGGATACGACGTCGACACCGTCTATCTGGGCATCGGCACGCTCGGCAAGCAGTCCGACGAGTTCCGCCACGACTACTGGGACGCGCTGGTGACCCGGACCGGCGCGCGCCGGGTGATCCCGATCCACTGGGACAACTTCTGGAAGCCGCTGGACCGGCCGTTGACACCCCTCCCCCGATTCGCCGACAACTTCCGGCGATCGCTGCGGTTCCTCACCGAGAAGGGCCTCGCGGACGGTGTCGACGTGCAACTCCCCGTCGCGTGGGAGCGCGTCGATCCGCTGGCATAGCTCGGGCACTCGCTCAGAGCTTGTAGCCGATCGTCCGGAGTAGCGCCTTGCGCTCGGCGACGTCGTCGCTCGTCTCCACGCCGGCGGGGGAACCGCCGTCGATCACGCCGGCGATCCCCCGGCCGAGGTCGGTCTCGGCCACGATGATTTCGACGGGGTTGGCGGTGGCGCAGAAGATTCCGCACACCTCCGGAACCTGCTTCAGCGTGTTCAGGACGTTCACCGGGTAACCGTCCTCCACGAACACGAAGAACGAGTGGCCCGCACCGACCGCGACCGCGTTGCGTGTGGCCAGCTCGACGAGACGATCGTCGTTGCCGGAGCGACGCACGAGGCGGGGCCCCGACGCTTCACAGAACGCCACCCCGAACCGGAGGTGAGGACTCACTCCGGCCAGCGCCTCGTGGATGTCCTCGACGGTCTTGATGAAGTGGGACTGCCCGACGATCACGTTCATGTCGTCGGGCTTGTCGACTGCCACGATCTGCAGGTCCACGATGGCCTCCTCGGGTGCCTCTCAGTCTGCCCCGCTCCGCCACGGAGAACAACGACGCGCCGGGCTTCCGATCAGGCGCCGATGTGGGCGGCGAACGCGGACTGCCCGGGGCCGGTGAGGTCGGCGAGTGCGTCGCGGCGCCCGGCCATCGCCATCAGGAGTGCTTCCCCGCTGCCACGGACCTGCGGGCCCCGGCCGTAGGACCAGTCGAGATCCGTGGCCACCAGCCTCACCCCGCGGGCGCGCCAGGCACCGCGGATCAGCGGAGCGAAACGGGCGAACTCGAGCGCCGCGCGCAGCCGGTGCTGCGGAATCGTCCGGGGAATCGCGAGGGGCCGGCGGATGTCCTGCTGATGGATCATGCCGTCGACGAGGCCGATCATCCCACCGAAACCGGCTGGCAGACCGCTGGGTTCGGCATGCACGCGCATCGCGTCCACCAACTCGTCGGTCGTGCGGTCCGCGAGATCGGCGACCCCGAGCGCGTTCACCCGATCCTGCAGGAACCACCCCTTCCCGAACCGAAGGAGCAGACCGCGGAGGTCGAGTTCGTCATAACTGATCACGTGCGCCACCACGTCCCGCACCCGCCACCGCTCACACAGACTCGGTGACTCCCACTGCTGCGGAGACAGACCTGCGAGCAACTCGGCGAACTCTTCCCGTTCCGGGCGCGCCAACGTCATGGTGTCCACACTGCCCGCATCCGGGCGGGTTTGGAAAGTCCGGACCGACCGGCGGCAACGGTGGGGCGGGCGGGGCTCGAACCCGCGACCAATGGATTATGAGTCCACGGCTCTAACCGACTGAGCTACCGCCCCATCACCGCAGCACTCGCACTCGCGGCGTGCCGATGGTACCGTGCGCCCGCCGCGTCGGCGTACCCGGGACGAAGCCCGCCCGGACAGGACTTTTCGAGTGGCCGGACGGTGCCGATCCGCTTTCGTGCTGATCGGTCTACTCGTCCTGCGGATCGCGGCTTTGTTCGTCGCGCGCGTGTTCGCGCTGTTCGACTGAGCCGGCTCCCGGCCTCCCGCCGTCTGCGACGAGTTCGTACCGTCGCCCGTAGGTTTCGACGAGCGCCTGGATCGCCGCGACCACCGGGACGGAGACGAGTGCACCGACCGCACCGAACAGGGACGCGCCCACGATCACCGATCCGAACGCGACCGCAGGGTGGATCGAGACCGTCGCGGACGTGATGCGCGGGTGCAGCACGTAGTTCTCGATCTGCTGGTAGACGGTCCCGAAGACGATCACCCACACACCGTCCGTGGGCTGGGCCGCCGCGGCGATGATCGCGGGCAGAGCGATCGCGAGATAGGTGCCCAGGGTGGGGACGAACTGCGAGACGACACCGGTCCACAACGCCAGCGGCAGCCAATAGGGCACCCCGATGACCACGAGGAAGATTCCGGTGGCGACCGAGCTCACCGCGGCGAGGATCAGCCGCGACACCACGTATCCCCCGGCCTTCTCGACCGAGATCTCCCACACCACCGAGATGACCTGCTGCTGCCGCGCCGGGAACCAGCTCGAGATGGTGCGCCGCATCGCCGGACCCTGCGCGGACATGTAGAACACGAACAGCAGCAGCGTCAGCATCTGGAACACCAGGCCGAGCAGGGAGGACAGCACCCCCAGAACACCCGGGGTGAACCGTTGCGCGAGGTCGCGGATGGTGTCGGGGGTGAGGTGGATCAGATCTTCGCCGGTCGACAAGTTGGTGTCGAACACGCGATTGGACCATTCGGTGACCGAGGAGAGAGCGCCTGGCAGCGCCTTCAGGAGCTGCGCGAGTTGCTGGGCGAGCAGCGTCCCGAAGAGCGCGAGAAATCCGATGGCGGCAACGAACAAGGCGAACAGAACGAGACCGGTGGCGGCGCCGCGGCGCAGTCCCCGGCCCGCGAGCCAGTCGACGACCGGTTCGAGGGTGATACTGAACAGCCACGCGAGGAACAGCAGCCCCAGGAAGCTCCGCAGGTTGACGAACAGCCAGCCCGACAACTGGTAGGCGGCGACGGCGAGAAGAACGTAGAAGATCGAGGGCAGCAACCACCGCGGGGTGTCGCGCGCACCGAACCGCCCGATCGACCCTGTCCGCTCGGTTTCGCCGCCGTCCTCGCTCATCGCACACCCCGCGGTCGATTGCTGCCGATACAGCGGGAATGTACTCGTCCGGGCATGCGCACCGATCCGAATCGGCCGGGCACAACAGAAAACCCCGCCCGGAGGAACCGGACGGGGTTTCGATGCTCCCCCGGCTGGACTCGAACCAGCAACCGTCCGATTAACAGTCGGAAGCTCTGCCAATTGAGCTACAGGGGATTATTCTGCTGTGCTTCGCCGTTCCCGGCGATGCGAGAGAAACTGTAGCGCATAGCCCCACCCCAGTACCAAATCGCCTGCCTGTCGACGCATCAGGCAGGATGGGTGAAGGTCGTTGTGCGTCGGGAGGAAGCGGGAATGATGCGGTTGTTGATCGGTATCGCTGCTGGTTACGTGCTGGGTACGCGAGCGGGACGGGCACGGTACGAGCAGATCAGCAGGGCCACGAAGGCCGTGGCCACCAGCCCCGCGACGAAGAAGGTGCTGCAGGTGTCCCGGCAGAAACTGTCCGACTCACTGAGCACCCAGCCGAAGCTCGAGCCGATGAAGCCGCTCGACGAGGAAACGACGATCCTGGTTCCCCAGGATCAGCTCAAGAAGAAGTAGTGGGTGGGCCGGTCAGCCGGCCATCCCGTCCCGGTTGGTGTCGCCGATCGCCTGATCGAGCAGGCTTCGGCGGTACTGCTCGAGGGCGACGAGGTCGCCGAGCAGGGAGTGGAACTCGTCCGATTCCGCCGCCGGTGAGATGCGCTGCAGTTTGGACTTGAGTTCCGCCACCTGCTCCCCCACCCACACCTCCTGCAGCCGTGCGATCACGCCGGAGATGTAGCGCGGGACGGTGTCCTCCTCGGCCGGTAGCGGCTCGACGGCGAGTTCCGACACGAGGGACGCCGCGGTGACGTCGTCGACGCCCCGGCTGACCGCGTCGACCCATTCGGCGCCGCCGAGGCCCGCGCTGGTTCCGCCGGACGCGATCATCGACTCGCGGATCACCACATACGTGGGGTGCGTGAACGTCTCCACCGGCAGCGAATCGAACACGGTGCCCGCGATCGACGGATACTGCAACGCGCCTTTCAGCGCCTCACGCTGCGCCCACAGCGTCGGGTCGTTCGGCCGCGGCCGCGCGAGCCCGACCGGCAGCTGCGGGGTGTCCCGGTTCTCCTCGCGCGCCCCCTTCTTCTTCGGGGGTGCCGGCATCGATCCGCGGGTGGAGGCCCGCTTCCGCGCCTCGTCGCGCACCCGCTGACGGACCGCGGCGATGTCGTCCCAGCCCACCCAGCCGGACAGCTGGACGGCGTAGCTGTCGCGCAGTGTCGCTTCCTTGATCTGGGCGACCACCGGCACGGTGCGCCGCAGCGCCTCGACCCGGCCCTCCGCGGTCTCGAGGTCGTGCTCGGTGAGGATCGATTTGACCACGAACTCGAACATCGGGGTGCGCCGCGCCACGAGGTCGCGGACGGCGGCGTCGCCCGACTTCTGCCGCAGTTCGCACGGGTCCATGCCCTCGGGTGCGACGGCGACGAACGTCTGCCCGGCCATCTTCTGGTCGCCCTCGAACGCCTTCATCGCCGCGGCCTGACCGGCGGCGTCGCCGTCGAACGTGTAGATGATCTCGCCGCGGAAGTAGCTGTCGTCCATGAGCAGCCGGCGCAGCATCGCGAGGTGGTCCTCACCGAACGCGGTGCCGCAGGCGGCGACCGCGGTCTTCACCCCTGCGAGATGCATCGCCATCACGTCGGTGTAGCCCTCGACCACCACGGCCTGATGCCCCTTGGCGATCTCCCGTTTGGCGAGATCGAGCCCGAACAGCACCTGAGACTTCTTGTACAGCATGGTTTCCGGCGTATTGACATATTTGCCGGGCATGGTGTCGTCGTCGAACAACTTGCGGGCGCCGAAACCGATGACGTCGCCGGACAGGTTCCGGATGGGCCACAGCAGTCGCCGGTGAAAGCGGTCGATGTGGCCGCGCCGCCCCGCCTTCGACAGCCCTGCGGCCTCCAGCTCCTTGACGTCGAAGCCCTTGCCCAGCAGATGCTTCGTGAGGATGTCCCAGCCGTCGGGCGCGTAACCGCATCCGAACTGCCGCGCGGCCGCGGCGTCGAAATTCCGTTCCGTCAGGTAGTCGCGGGCCGCCTGCGCGTCGGGTTCCTGCAGGCGCGCGGAGTAGAACTCCTGCGCGGCCGCATTGGCCGCGACCAGCCGCGCGCGGGTGCCGCGATCGCGCTGCACCGACGTGCCGCCACCCTCGTACGAGATGGTGTAGTTCAACCGGTCGGCGAGCTGCTCGACGGCCTCGACGAAACTGATGTGGTCTATCTTCTGGAGGAACGAGTAGACGTCGCCGCCCTCGCCGCACCCGAAGCAGTGGAAGTGCCCGTGGTTGGGCCGCACGTGGAACGAGGGCGACTTCTCGTCGTGGAACGGGCACAGGCCCTTCATGGAGTCGCCGCCCGCGCGCTTGAGGGAGACGTACTCCCCCACGATGTCCTCGATCCGTGTGCGCTCGCGAATGGCCGCAACGTCACGATCAGGGATTCTGCCAGCCACGAACGACAGTCTAGGCGCTCCGCCGGAGCCCGAACGTCCCCCTCCGGGTCAGCAGTTCGAAGGCGCGGGAATCCCGGCGAATCGGTCGCCGAGGTAACCGAAGGCGGGACCGGCGCCGAGCACGGTGGCGGTGCCGTGGTCGGCGCCCGGGATGACGTCGAACTGCACCCGGGCACCCTTGGAGCAGTAGCGGGCGACGGTGTTCTGCACCGGTCCGATGGCGACGAGCGGGTCTGCACTGCCGTGCCAGACGAACATCGGGGTCCGCGGAACTCCCGGATACAGTTCGACGCTGTTCTCGTCCATCACCGCGCGGCCGGACGGATTTCCGAGGATGCCGGGACCGTTCGTCAGATCGGGCAGCGACTTCCCGGCTCCGGCGCCGAGGATCGAGTCGGTGCACATGTTGCTCATCTGCGCACGCAGAGCGAGTCCCTCGTCGTTCAGGCCGTCCCCGAGCGGCGACCGGGTGGGATATTCACGCTCGAGTCCGACGGCGGCCGCGAAGCCCAGGCCGAACGCCTGCGAACGGGTGCTGCCCAGCCGATCGGCGAGTTCGCCGATGTTGACCGGGGTGCCGCCCTCGGCGGCACCGACGATGTTCAGTTCCGGGGCGTAGGTGGGTGCGAGCGCCGCGGCCCAGTTGGTGGCCATGGCGCCGCCCGAGTAGCCCGCCAACCCGACCGGGCTGCCGCCGAGCCCGGCCTCGGGGAACCGCTGCGCGGCGCGGACGCCGTCGAGCACGAGCCGTCCACCGAGCTTCGCCGCACCGTACGCGCTGGTGGGACCGAGATGGTCGGGTACTGCCACGGCCCACCCCCGCGCGAGGAGTGCGTTGAGGGCCGGGGCTTCCCGCAGTCCGCCGGTGAACAGCTGATGCGACGGTGCGCACTCGAGTCCGAGCGCGTTGACGAACGGCTGATACGACACCAGCGGCCGGTTCGCGGGGGTGCCGCGAGGCACCAGCACCGTCGTCATCGCCGCGATGGGCGCCCCGGCGGAGTTCGTCGACTTGTACTTGACCTGCCAGGCGTCGGCCGTGGGAAAGCCGGTGGCGGCGACCGGACGGCTGGCCAGCACGTCACCGTCGGCATGGGCCGCGACGTCCGCGGGCGCACCGTAGAACGGGTCCGGGTCCGCGAACGGGTATACCGGCGCGGCCTGCGCCGCGGGTGGGGCCAGCAGTGCGGCACCGACCGCCACTGCCAGCGCTGCGGATGTCGAACCGATGATCTTGCGCACTGCAGACTTCATCCGGTCTCCCTGACCCTCGGGTGTGAGCTGTACGTAGGGGGTGCGAGCTGTCTGTAGACCTATTCGTAGCACCGCGGGCGGCCGGATTGGTCCGACTTCCGGCGTGTCAGCCCCAGCTCGCCTGAGCCCCGAGGCTGGACTTGTCGACGCGTTCGAGCCGGCTCTCGGTGTAGGAGGCGATCTGGTCGACGATCACCCGGACGCGGGCCGCGTCGTCGGCGGCCGCGGTCCACGCGGGGACCAGGATCGGGTCGAGGCCGGCGGGCGCGGTCGCAAGCAGCCACTCGGCGACGCGGTGCACGCGGTCGCGCTGGCGTTCCTGCCGCGCCCGGTGGCCGGCGTCGGACATCACGTAGTTCAGTGCGAACGTCTTGAGGAGCGCCACCTCGGCCGCGACCACCGGCGGGACCACCAGGTCGGCGTCGTAGCGCGCGACCGGCCGCTCGCCGTGGACGTCGCGGGTGCCGATGATCGCGGCAGTCGCGAACCGGCCGACCAATTCGCTGGTCAGGTTCTTGAGGGCGACGGAACTGGTGAGCGTGCCGTCGTAGACCCCCACGTTCCGGACGACGGGGAGCAGACTCAACCGCGTCGCCGCCTCGACGAGTTCCTCCACGTCGAGTCCCGCGAACTCGGAGGCCCCGAATTCGGCGAGTGCCCGCTGATCCACCGGATCGGCGAGCGAACGCAGATCGATGCGGCCGTCGATCACGCCGTCCTCGACGTCGTGCACGGAGTACGCGACATCGTCCGCCCAGTCCATGACCTGCGCCTCGAGGCACTGGTGGCCGTCGGGGGCACCCTCCCGAATCCAGGCGAGCACGTCGGCGTCGTCGTCGTAGGCGCCGAACTTGGCGCCCGGGCGCGGGCGGGTCCACGGGTACTTGATCGCCGCGTCCAGCGATGCACGGGTCAGGTTGAGTCCGGCGCTGGTTCCGTCGGGGTAGAGCACCTTCGGTTCGAGGTTGGTGAGGATGCGGAGATTCTGGGCGTTCCCCTCGAACCCGCCGCAGCGTTCCGCGACCTCGTCGAGTGCCTTCTCCCCGTTGTGGCCGTACGGGGGGTGGCCGATGTCGTGGGCGAGGCCCGCGAGGTCGACGAGGTCGGGGTCGCAGCCGAGTCCGTCGGCGATTCCGCGGCCGATCTGGGCCACCTCGATCGAGTGCGTCAACCGGGTGCGCGGCGTGTCGCCGTCCCGGGGGCCCACCACCTGGGTCTTGTCGGCGAGCCGGCGGAGCGCCGCGGAGTGCTGGACGCGGGCGCGGTCGCGGGAGAACACCGATCGGTGCTGCGCGGCCGCGATCTGACTGCCCGGGATGCCGGCCCGTTTCGGTGCCTCACGGACTCGGCGGGCGACGTCGTGCGCGGAGTACACGTCGCGGCGGGGTGTCGGGTGTGCGGTCATCGACTCTCTACTGTCCCGCCGTGTAGGGGAAGTCGGCCGAGAAGTGGGTGAGCTGGTACCAGATCAACGCCCCTGTCTCCCGGGCGATTCCGTGCAACTGGGATTCACGGGTGAACACCGCCGGGCCCTGCCGGGTTGGCGCCGTCCACGCGTCGAGCCCGGCGTCGCGCGCCATCGTCCGCGTTCGCAGCGAATGCCAGGGGTCGCTGACGAGGACCGCCGAGTGGATGCCCTGCGCGCCCATCGTGTCGCTGACCGCCTCGATGCTGAGCAGGGTGTCGGAGCCCTCCTCGACGGCGGTGATGCTGTCGGCGGGGACGCCGCGGGAGATCAGGTAGTTCTTCCCGGACGCGGCCTCGGTGTACTCGTCGCCCTCCTGCTTGCCGCCGACCGTGATGACCTCGGGGGCCACCCCCCGCTCGTACAGCTTGTACGCCTGTTCGAGACGCGCCTCGAACACCGAGGACGGGGTGCCCGAATACTGGGCGGCGCCGAGCACGACGATCGCGTCCGCCGTCGACGTGTCGTCGATCCGCGCGACCTGCCACACCCGAACGGCGGTGCCGGCCACCAATGCCGTGGCGAGGAGGAACACGCCGACGATGATCCGGCGGGTCCACCGCGCCAGCGTGCCACCGAACCCCAGGCGCGCGGGACGGCGCGGGAGGTCGTGGCGTTCACGGCTCGGTGCAGAATTCACTCCCTGATTCTGCCAGCTGTCGCCGATCTGTCCCGATGACGACTCGCCACACCCGATAGATTTGCTGCCATGCCACTCGCACCGCGCCTCGAGCAGACGCCGTCGTCTCGCCCCCGACTTCCCCGTATTCGGCGGTTCGCCGCGCTGGGCGCCGTCTCCGCGCTCCTGACTCTCGCGGTGATCGTGTTCTCTCCCGCGCTCGCCGCGGCGGACGCACCGTTCCGTCTTCCCGGCCAGATCACGGACACCGTCGGCGTGCTCGACGCCGACCAGAAGGGCGACGTCCAGGCGGCGATCGACCAGCTCTACGACGAGCACAAGGTGCGGTTGTGGGTCGTGTACGTTCCCGACTTCAACGGGCTGGGCGCCGGTCCGTGGGCGGATCAGACGGCGCAGGCCTCCTCGCTCGGCGACCGCGACGCGCTGCTCGCGGTCGCGACGGTCGACCGCGAGTACGCCCTCATCGCGCCCGACGGACTGTCGGAGATCACCAGCGACGAGGCGGAGTCGATTCGGGTGGATGCGGTGGAACCGGCTCTGCGCGAAGAAGACTGGGCGGGCGGCGCCATCGCCGCGGCGGGCGGACTGGGCGACGCGATGAGCACGAGCGGCGGCATGTCCGTGCGCACCCTGCTGATCGGCGGCGGCGTGGTCGTCGTCGGTGCGGGCGGCGTCGTGCTGTATTCGCGCAAGAGGAAGCACGACCGGGCGCGCGCCGGTGTGGAGGCGGCGCGCAGCATCAGCCCCGAGGACACAGCCGCACTGACGGCGCTTCCGCTGCCGACCCTCGACGAGCGCGCCAAGGAGGTGCTCGTCGAGACCGACAACGCCCTGCGCACGAGCCAGGAGGAGCTCGACCTGGCCCGCGGCGAGTTCGGCGATCAGGCCACCGCCTCGTTCACCGCGGCATTCGACACGGCGAAGGCCACCCTGGCGGCGGCGTTCACCGTGCGGCAGCGACTCGACGACGCGATCCCCGAGACACCGCAGCAGCAACGGGAGATGCTCATCGACATCGTCACCTCCTGCGGGCGCGCCGACCGTGAACTCAACGAGCAGGTGCAGGAGTTCGACGGGCTCCGGGACCTGCTGATCAACGCCCCCGACCGCCTCGACGCGCTCACCCGGGACATGGTCGCGTTGACCGTGCGCATCCCCGACTCGACCCGGATCCTCACCACACTGCAGACCGAATTCCCGGCCGCCGCACTCGCTTCCGTCGCCCACAACGTGACCATGGCGGAGGAGCGGCTGGCATTCGCGGAACGGTCCGTGGCCGAGGGCCGGGACGCGATCGCGCTGCCGCCCGGGAAGCAGGGACCGGCGGTGTCCGCGATCCGCGGCGCCGAGGGTGCGCTCGAACAGGCCCGGACGTTGCTCGACGCCGTCGATCACGCCGCCGACGACATCCGCCACGCCATCGCCACCCTGCCGGCCGCGATCACCGACGTGGAGGCCGGGATCGCCGCTGCGGGCCAGTTCACCGAGCAGGGTGGGGCCCGGCTCGCATCCGCGAGATCCGCGGCCGAGGCAGCGCTCGCGGCGGCCCGCACGGCCGCCGACACCGACCCACTCGGCAGCTTCACCCAGATCGTCAAGGCCGACGCCGAACTGGACGCCGTCCTCGCCGAGGCGCAGGAATCCCGGCAACAGGCCGAACGCGCACAGCAGCGTCTCGAGCAGGACCTCGTGGCGGCGCAGTCGCAGGTCACGGCGGCGTCGGACTTCATCGGCACCCGGCGCGGCGCGGTCGGGGCAGACGCCCGGACCCGCCTCACCGAGGCGCAGCGGCACCTGGCGGGCGCCCAGCAGCTGCGCGCCACCGACCCTTCCCGCGCGCTCCAGCACGCGCAGGCCGCGGCCGGCCTGGCCGCCGACGCCCTGCGGCTCGCGCAGAACGACGTGAGCCGCTGGGAGTCCCGGCAGCGCCCCGGACCCGGCGCCGGTGGCGGCGGGAATGCGACCGGGGCGATCCTCGGCGGCATCCTGATCGACAGCATCCTGCGCGGCGGATTCAGCGGTGGCGGCAATTGGGGCAGCCGGGGCTCGGGTGGCGGCCGCAGCAGTGGGCCGCGGTCCTTCGGCGGACCGAGCAGCTCGGGCCGGATCAGCGGTGGCGGCCGATTCTGACGTCGCCCCGGATTGTCGTCCTCCTCGTCTGCGTCGCGGCCACCGCCTGCGGCGTCCTGCCGGGCTGCAGCAACGAGAAGTCGGCCGACGAGCCGCCCGTTCCGCTGGCGGCGGAGGCGTATCGCAGCCGGGAAGACGACGCCGCCGGCGGCCGGATTCACGTGCGGATCACGAACACCGGCGACATCCCCGCCACCGTGACGTCGGTGGCGCTGGACAGTCCGGGCTTCGATCCGGCACCCGAGACGCGGCGCGAGATCGAACTCGGTCCCGGGAACCGGATCGACGTCGAGGCCGGGTACGGCACGGTGCGCTGCGACACGCCCCCGGACCCGGCGTACGCCCTGCTCGGTGTGGCCGGAGCCTCTCCCGTGCGGGTGCCGCTCGCCACCCCCTACGACGTCCTCGGCCGCATCCACGACAGCGACTGCGCCGCAGAAGATTTGGAGAAGGCCGCCCCGGTGACCCTCGTCCCGGCGCCGGCACCGCCCGAGCCGACGGCTCCGCTGCCCGCCCAGTTGATCGTGACCCGGGGGACGGCGTCGGGCGACATTCGATTGGACGAGATCGGCGGCAGCGTCCTGTACGACGTGCGCGGTGCGCTTCCCGCCACGATGCCGGCCGATCAGGATCGGCTGAGCGTCGACATCACGATCGACGCGGCACGGTGCGACCCCCATGCTCTCGCGGAGGCGAAGAAGCCGTTCGTCTTTCCGTTGTGGATCGCCGTCGGCTCCTCGGAACCGGAATACTCACGCATCCCGGTGTCCGAGGAGAACCGGCGAATCCTGACGAACTATCTGACCGTCACCTGCGACGCGCGGAGGTGACGGCGGATCAGGACCCGATGAGGCGCTGGGCCAGGTAGCCCTCGACCTGGTCGAGCGCGACCCGCTCCTGGGCCATCGAGTCACGCTCGCGCACCGTCACGGCGTGGTCCTCGAGGGTGTCGAAGTCGACGGTGATGCAGAACGGGGTGCCGATCTCGTCCTGACGACGGTAGCGGCGGCCGATCGCGCCTGCGTCGTCGAACTCGACGTTCCAGTGCTGGCGGAGTGTCGCGGCGAGGTCCTTGGCCTTCGGCGTCAGGTCCGCATTACGCGACAGCGGCAGCACCGCGGCCTTCACCGGCGCGAGACGACGGTCCAGGCGCAGCACGGTGCGCTTGTCGACGCCGCCCTTCGCGTTCGGCGCCTCGTCCTCGGTGTACGCGTCGACGAGGAACGCCATCAGCGAACGGGTGAGACCGGCTGCCGGCTCGATGACGTACGGCGTGTACCGCTCACCGGTGGCCTGGTCGTAGTAGTTGAGGTCGGTGCCCGAGTGCGTCGAGTGGGTCGACAGGTCGAAGTCGGTACGGTTGGCCACACCCTCCAATTCGCCCCATTCGCTGCCCTGGAAGTGGAAGCGGTACTCGATGTCGACGGTGCGCTTCGAGTAGTGCGACAGCTTGTCCTGGGCGTGCTCGTACAGGCGCAGGTTGTCCTTGTTGATGCCGAGCCCGGTGTACCAGTCCATGCGGTAGTCGATCCAGTACTGGTGCCACTCCTCGTCCTCGCCGGGCTTGACGAAGAACTCCATCTCCATCTGCTCGAACTCGCGGGTACGGAAGATGAAGTTGCCGGGCGTGATCTCGTTGCGGAAGCTCTTGCCGATCTGGCCGATGCCGAACGGCGGCTTCTTACGCGACGTGGTGAGCACGTTCGCGAAGTTCACGAAGATGCCCTGCGCGGTTTCCGGGCGCAGGTAGTGCATGCCCTCTTCGCTCTCGACCGGGCCGAGATACGTCTTGAGCATCATGTTGAAGTCGCGGGGCTCGGTCCACTGACCGACCGTGCCGCAGTCGGGGCAGCCCACGACGTCCATCGGGACGTCGTCCGGGTTGTCGAGGCCCTTCTTCTCCGCGTACGCCTCCTGTAGGTGGTCCTGACGGTGACGCTTGTGACAGTTCAGGCATTCGACGAGCGGGTCGTTGAACACGCCGACGTGACCGGACGCCACCCACACCTCGCGGGGCAGGATGACGGAGGAGTCGAGGCCGACGACATCCTCGCGGCTGGTGACCATGTTGCGCCACCACTGCTTCTTGATGTTTTCCTTGAGTTCGACACCCAAGGGGCCGTAGTCCCAGGCCGACTTCGTGCCTCCGTAGATCTCACCGCACGGGTAGACCAGGCCACGACGCTTGGCGAGATTGACGACGGTTTCGACTTTGGACTTCGGTGCCACTCGAGTGCTCTCCATCTGGGTAATAGATGCATGGTTCACGTGCGCTTTTCGGATCCCAGCCTATCTGCCCGATTCCCGTCGGTTCACCCACCCGGTTGACATGCGTATTCGTGCATATCAAAATGGAATTGATTTGCAATAAGATGAGGGCGATCCTCCGAGGCCCTTGGCCCGGTGGCCTCATTCTCGTCCATCGTCCGGCACACCGAAGGAGATCACTGGTGAGCGTCACCGATCCCGGGGATCTGCATCCGTTCGAGGCCGCCCCACCGGCCCCGGTGCCGTCGAAGGAGACGCTGACCGCCGCCGGCGACATCCTCCGCGCCCTCGCCGCCCCCGTCCGCATCGCGATCGTCCTCCAACTCCGCGAATCGGAACGCTGCGTGCACGAACTCGTGGGAGCACTCGGCGTCACCCAGCCCCTGATCAGTCAGCATCTTCGCGTGCTCAAGGCCGCCGGCGTCGTCCGCGGCGAACGCACCGGACGGGAAGTCCTCTACCGCCTGGTGGACGACCACCTCGCCCACATCGTCGTGGACGCCGTCGCGCACGCCGAGGAAGGATAGAAACCTTGACCCAGAACACCGGCCAGCGCAAACCCGTCGTCGTGGGCGTTCGGGCCACCAAGCAGCGCAGCGCCATCTCCGCCCTCCTCGACGACATCGAGGAGTTCCGGTCGGCGCAGGAACTGCACGACGAACTGCGCAAACGCGGCGAGGGCATCGGACTGACCACCGTGTACCGCACCCTGCAGACGCTCGCCGACGCCGGCACGGTCGACGTCCTGCGCATCGACACCGGCGAGTCCGTGTACCGGCGCTGCTCGTCGGGGCACCACCATCACCTCGTCTGCCGCACGTGCGGCTACACCGTCGAGGTCGAGGGACCGACGGTGGAGCAGTGGTCGCAGTCGATCGCCGACACGCACGGTTTCTCCGACGTCAGCCACACCATCGAGATCTTCGGCCTCTGCAAGGACTGCACCGCACCGCAGTGAGCGTCAGGGAATGAGCCCCTGCCGGGCGGTGTCGGCGCCGCTGAGCACGAGGAGCAGCATCGTCGTGAGCGCCTCGTCTTCCAACCCGGCCGCCGGGAACGTGTACCGCAGGATGACGTCCGCGAGCCGGCCGTGGGCGAACACCGCGATCGAACCGAACTGCACCGCGCCGTTCCGTTCCGCGACCTTCTTGTGCAACGAGGCGCTGACCGGACGATCCCAGGCCAGCACGCACGTCATCGACAGCACGTCGAGGCCGTCGGTGAGGGTCATCGCACTGATCGAGCACAACGCACCCGCGTACTCGAAGCTCAGCGACCCGTCGTCCGCCGTCGAGACGGTCGCGAAATGCTCGAGCGCCTTGGCCGCACCGGCGAGCAGCGCGGGCGCTCCGTCGGCCGTCACTTGACTCCCCCGAACCTGCGGTCGCGCGAGGCGTATTCGACGCACGCCGCCCACAGATCGCGGCGGTCGAAATCGGGAAACAGCTTCTCCTGGTACACCATCTCGGCGTACGCCGACTGCCAGATGAGGAAGTTGGACGTGCGCTGCTCGCCGGACGGCCGGAGGAACAGGTCGACGTCCGGCATGTCCGGCTCGTCGAGGTACCGCGCCACGGTCGCCTCGGTGATCTTCTCCGGGTCCAGCTGTCCGGCGGCCACCCGCCTGCCGATCTCCTTCGCCGCGTCGGCGATCTCCGCGCGACCGCCGTAGTTGACGCACATGGTCAGGTTCATGACCGTGTTGTGCTTCGTCAGCTCCTCGGCGATCTCGAGTTCCTTGATGACGCTGCGCCACAGCTTCGGGCGGCGCCCCGCCCACCGCACACGCACCCCCATCTCGTGCATCTCGTCACGGCGGCGCCGGATCACGTCGCGGTTGAACCCCATCAGGAAGCGGACCTCCTCGGGGCTGCGCTTCCAGTTCTCGGTGGAGAACGCGTACGCCGACAACCATTCGACGCCCATCTCGATGCACCCGCAGACGGCGTCCATCAGCACGGCCTCGCCGCGTTCGTGGCCCGCGGTGCGGGGCAGTCCCCGCTCCTGCGCCCAGCGACCGTTGCCGTCCATCACCAGCGCGATGTGCCGGGGCACCAGTTCGGGTTGCAGGCCGGGTGGGCGGGCGCCCGAGGGGTGCGGGTCCGGCGGCCGGATCTGGCGCTCGGCCCCGGAGTTATGCGGGGCTCGAGGTTCGCGTCGTCGAATCACGGTCCCCATCCTGCCTGACCGAATCCTCCGCCCCCACCGCCGCATGCGGTCGCGCGCGTTCGATCAGCGGGAGAGTGCGGAGTTGCCGTTCGAGGTGCCACTGCAGATGGGCCGCGACGAGACCGCTCGCCTGACCCCGCAATACGTCGGGCACCTGCTCCGTCCTCGCCCAATCGCCGCGGAACAGCGCATCCATCAGGTCGAGGACACCCGGCGACGGGGTGGCGGCGCCCGGCGGGCGGCAGTGGACGCACACCGCTCCCCCGGCGGCCACGTGGAAGGCCCGGTGCGGTCCGGGCGCACTGCACCGCGCGCAGTCGTCGAGGGCGGGCGCCCACCCCGCGAAACCCATGGCCCGCAACAGGAACGCGTCGAGGATCAGCTCGCACGGACGGTGGTGCTCGGCGACCGCGCGCAGCGCCCCGACCGTCAGCCGGTGCAGTTGCAGCGCCGGGGCGCGTTCCTCACCGGCGAGCCGCTCGGCGGTCTCGAGGATCGCGCACGCCGTCGTGTACCGCGTGTAGTCGTCGACGATGTCGGTCGCGAACGCGTCGACCGTCTGCACCTGGGTGACGATGTCGAGGTTGCGCCCCGGGTAGAGCTGCACGTCGATGTGCGCGAACGGCTCGAGCCGGGCCCCGAACTTCGATTTCGTGCGGCGCACCCCCTTGGCGACCGCCCGCACCAGACCGTGCTGCCGGGTGAGGAGCGTGACGATCCGGTCGGCCTCGCCCAGCTTGTGCTGGCGCAGCACCACCGCATTGTCTCGATACAACCTCACCGGTCCAGTCTCCCACGTCGAGGCGACCACATTCCGCACGCCGAGCCGCGCGCGATCTCACACCTGGAACCGGTATCCCATCCCGGCCTCGGTGATCAGGTGACGCGGATGCGACGGATCGTCCTCGAGTTTGCGCCGCAGCTGCGCCAGGTACACCCGCAGGTAGTGGGTCTCGGTGGCGTACGCCGGACCCCACACCTCCCGGAGCAGTTCCTTCTGACCCACGAGTTTGCCCTTGTTCCGCACGAGCATCTCCAGCATTCCCCACTCGGTCGGCGTCAGGTGGACCTCCGCCCCGGACCGCCGCACGGTTTTCGCCGCGAGATCGACGGTGAACGAATCCGTCTCCACCACAGGCTCGCTCGTGTCGACGGCGGTGGTCGCGCGGCGCGCCGCCGCCCGGACCCGCGCCAGGAATTCGTCCATCCCGAACGGCTTGGTGACGTAATCGTCGGCGCCGGCGTCGAGGGCGTCCACCTTGTCCGCGGAATCGGTGCGCGCCGACAGCACGATCACCGGTGCCGGGCACCACCCGCGGAGACCGGCGAGCACCTCCGTCCCGTCCATGTCGGGGAGCCCGAGGTCGAGCACGATCACGTCCGGCGGTCGCTCGGCGGCGGCGCGCAGAGCAGCCGCCCCGGACGCGGCCGTGACCACGTCGTATCCGCGCACGCTGAGATTGATCCGCAGGGCGCGGAGGATCTGCGGTTCGTCGTCGACGACGAGAACTCGTGTCATGGATGCTCCCCTCCCGGCCCGGCCAGTTCCACCACCATGGTCAGACCGCCGCCCGGGGTGTCGGTGGCGCTGATCGTCCCGCCCATCGCGTCGACGAAGCCGCGGACGACGGACAGTCCGAGCCCGACCCCGGTGGTCGTGTCCCGGTCTCCCAGCCGCTGGAACGGGTCGAACATCTCCTCGGCCCGCCCGCGCGGAATTCCCGGTCCCGTATCGGCGACGGTGATCACGGCGCGGTCTCCCACCGCGGCGGCTCCGACCCGGATCACCGAGTCCTCACCGTAGCGGAGCGCGTTGTCGATCAGATTCGCCAGCACCCGCTCGAGCAGCCCCGGATCCGCCATGGCCGTGACCGTTCCGACGTCGACCTCCACCCGTTCCCGGGCCCGGGTGCCCGTGCGGCCGCCGATCCCCAGGCCCACCAGCGCCCGGTGCACCACCTCGTCGAGATACACCGGACGCAGGGTCGGGGTCACGACCCCCGCCGCGAGGCGGGAGGAGTCGAGCAGGTTGCCGACGAGCGAGGTGAGCACATCGGCGGATTCCTCGATGGTCGCGAGCAGTTCGGCGGTGTCTTCCGGGGAGAAGTCGACGTCGTCGCTGCGCAGGCTTGACGCAGCCGCCTTCACGGCGGCCAACGGGGTCCGGAGGTCGTGGCTGACGGCGGACAGCAGCGAGCGCCGCAGCCGGTCGGCCTCGGCCAGCGCCTGTGCCTGCCCGGCCTCCTGCGCGAGCTCGGCCTGGCGGATCATGCCCACCGCCTGGTTGGCGACCGCGAGCAGCACGCGACGGTCCCGGGCGCGCAGTTCGCTGCCGCGCAGGGCCAGCGCGTATTCCCCTTCCCCCACCTCGCACACCGTGTCGGCGTCGTCGACGCTCTGCGGGGCGTGCGGTCCGACCGACCCCACGGGCCCGCGGTCGCGGTGCAGGACACTCACCGACTCCTGGCCGTACGTCTCGCGCACCTTGTCGAGCAGGGTGTCCAGATCCGCGCCCCGCAGCACGGATCCGGCGAAGAGCGCCAGCAACTCCGCCTCCTGCGACGCCCGGCGGGCCTCCCGTGAACGCTTGGCGGCCGCGTCGACCAGGACCGCGACCGCCACGGCCACCACGAGCAGCACGACCGTGGTGACGAAGTTGTCCGGCTCGGCGATGGTGAAGCTGTGCACGGGCGGCGTGAAGAAATAGTTGAGGAACAGTCCCGAGATCAGCGCGCAGAAGGCCGCGGGCGCGACACCGCCGAGCAGCGAGACGAGCAGTACCACGATGAAGAACAGCGCCCCCTCGCCGACCAGTCCGAGCCACCGGTCGACGACCGTCATCACCAGCGTCGCCACTGACGGGACGAGGACCGCGGCGATCCAGGCGATCGCCGTGCGGGAACGCGATCCCACCGGAGACAGTCGCCGCGGGCGGTGGGATTCGCCGTGCGTCACCATGTGCACGTCGATCGACCCCGACTGCTGCACGACGCTCGCACCGATCCCCTCGTCGAAGATCCGCGCCCACCGGGAACGCCGCGACGTGCCTAGCACCAACTGGGTGGCGTTCGCAGTCCGGGCGAAATCGAGCAGTGTGGTCGGCACGTCGTCGCCCACCACGCTGTGCAGGCTCGCCCCGATGCTCGCGGCGAGCGTGCGCACCTTGCCCATCTCCGGCGCGGAGACGCCTGCGAGACCGTCACCCCGCACCACGTGCACGACGCTCAGCTCGGCACTGGATCTCGATGCGATGCGGCTCGCGCGCCGCACCAGTGTCTCCGATTCCGGTCCGCCCGTCACCGCGACCACGACGCGTTCGCGGGCCTCCCACGTGTCGGTGATCTTGTTCTCCGCGCGGTATTTCGCGAGCGCGGCGTCCACCTGATCGGCCACCCACAGCAACGCCAGTTCACGCAGTGCGGTGAGATTTCCTTTCCGGAAATAGTTGCCGAGCGCGGCGTCGACCTTCTCCGCGGCGTAGATGTTTCCGTGGGACAGTCTGCGGCGCAACGCCTCCGGGGTGATGTCCACCAACTCCACCTGGGTGGCCGCGCGCACCACCTCGTCGGGGACCGTCTCCTGCTGCACCACCCCGGTGATCCGCTGGACCACGTCGTTGAGGCTCTCGAGGTGCTGAACATTGAGTGTCGAGAGGACGTCGATGCCGGCGGCGAGGAGTACCTCCACGTCCTGCCAGCGTTTCTCGTGGACACTGCCCGGGGTGTTCGTGTGCGCGAGCTCGTCGACGAGCACCAGTGCCGGTGAGCGCGCCAGCACCGCCTCGACGTCCAGCTCCCGGCCGAGCGTGCCGCGGTAGGCGATGACCTTGGGCGGAACCAGTTCGAGGTCGCCGAGCTGCGCCGCCGTGCGATCGCGGCCGTGGGTTTCCACCACGGCCGCGACCACGTCGCACCCCCGCTCCCGGCGGCGGTGGGCCTCACCGAGCATGGCGAACGTCTTGCCGACACCCGGTGCCGCACCGAGATAGATGCGCAGTTCGCCGCGCCGGCGTTCGACGTCGGGTCCGGTACCACTCACCTCGTCATCATCCACCAGCGGTCGGTGCCGTGCACTCGGGTGCGGTCAGGCCGAGGGCCAGGTTCAGTTCGAGGACGTTCACCCGCTCCTCGCCGAGGAACCCGAGTTGCCGTCCCTCGGTGTTCTCGGCGACGAGCTGCCGGACCCGGGTCTCGCTGAGGCCGTTCACCTCCGCGACCCTCCGCACCTGCAATGCCGCATACGCGGGGCTGATGTGCGGATCGATGCCGGAGCCCGATCCGGTGACGGCGTCGGCCGGAACGTCACCGGGAGCGACGCCCTCGCGCGCGGCGATCGCGGCGCGGCGGTCGGCGACGAACGACGCCAGGATCTCACTGCTCGGTCCCTGGTTGGTGGGCAGCGCCGTCGCGGGGTCGCCGGGGGTGAACGGATCCCCGTCGGACACCGAGCCGGTGACCCGGTTGTGGAAGTACGGATCCGGCTGCCCTGCCGGCACCTGCGGGTCGACACCGACCCACCGGCTTCCGACGACGCACCCGGTGCTGTCCCGCACGGGAGACCCTTCGGCCGCTCCGGCACCGATCCTGCTCACCCCCCACACCGCGGCGGGATAGAGCACGCCGAGAACGGCCGTGAGCGCGAGCAGAACCAGGAGTCCGGCCCAGGTCTGCCGGAGCAGACCGATGAGAAAACGCATGGCGGATCACCCAATTCCGGGAATGAGACGGACGGCGAGATCGATCAACCAGATGCCGGCGAACGGGGTGATCACGCCACCGAGTCCGTAGATCAGCAGGTTGCGGCCGAGCAGTGTCGACGCCGACGACGGCCGGTAGCGAACGCCTTTCAGCGACAGCGGGATCAGCGCGACGATCACGACGGCGTTGAAGATCACCGCGGACAGGATCGCCGATTCCGGGGTGGCCAGCCGCATGATGTTCAGCGTGTCGAGCTGCGGATAGATCACGCTGAACAACGCGGGGAGGATCGCAAAGTACTTGGCCAGGTCGTTGGCCAGCGAGAACGTGGTGAGCGCCCCGCGGGTGATGAGCAACTGCTTGCCGATCTCCACGACCTCGATGAGCTTGGTGGGATCCGAATCGAGATCCACCATGTTCCCGGCCTCCTTCGCCGCGGACGTGCCGGTGTTCATGGCCACCCCGACGTCCGCCTGGGCCAGCGCGGGGGCGTCGTTGGTGCCGTCACCGGTCATCGCGACGAGACGGCCGCCCTCCTGTTCCCGGCGGATCAGCGCGAGCTTGTCCTCGGGTGTCGCCTCGGCCATGAAGTCGTCGACGCCGGCCTCGGCCGCGATGGCCTTCGCCGTCAACGGGTTGTCGCCGGTGATCATCACCGTGCGAATCCCCATGGCCCGCAGCTCCGCGAACCGTTCGGCGATGCCCGGTTTCACCACGTCCGACAGCGCGATCACCCCCAGCACCGTCGGCGCACCGGTGTGAGCCGAGGCCACCACCAACGGTGTGCCCCCGGCCTGCGCGATCGCGGTCACCGTCTCGGCGACCGCGGGCGCCGCGTGCCCGCCGAGTGCCTGGACCCAGGCCAGCACGGCGTCGCTCGCGCCCTTGCGGATCCGTGTGCCGTCGATGTCGAGTCCGCTCATCCGGGTCTGCGCCGTGAACGGCACGAACTCCGCGGCTCGCTCCGCCTCCGACGGCGCCGGGTCCGACCCGAAGTCCCGGGCGCACAGATCCACGATGCTTCGGCCCTCGGGGGTGCCGTCGGCGAGACTCGACAGCCGTGCGGCCGTGGCCAATTCGATCGCCGTGACTCCCGGCGCGGGGTGCAGGGCGGTGGCCTGCCGGTTGCCGAACGTGATGGTGCCGGTCTTGTCCATCAGCAGCGTGTCGATGTCGCCGGCGGCCTCCACCGCCCGCCCCGACATCGCGAGGACGTTGCGCTGCACCAGCCGATCCATCCCCGCGATGCCGATGGCGGACAGCAGGGCACCGATGGTCGTGGGGATCAGGCACACCAGCAACGCGATCAGCTTGATCGGATCCTGCTCCCGACCCGCGTACAGACCCATCGGACCGATCGCGACGACGGCCAGCAGGAAGATGATCGTCAACGACGCCAGCAGGATGTTCAGGGCGATCTCGTTGGGCGTCTTCTGCCGCGCCGCGCCTTCCACGAGGGCGATCATCCGGTCGACGAACGACTGTCCGGGGGCCGCGGTGATGCGGACGACGATCCGGTCGGACAGCACGGTCGTGCCGCCGGTGACGGCGCAGCGGTCGCCGCCGGATTCACGGACGACGGGTGCCGACTCCCCGGTGATGGCCGACTCGTCCACGGTCGCAATGCCGTCGACGACGTCGCCGTCGCCCGGGATCACCTCCCCCGCCTCGACGACGACCCGGTCACCGACGACGAGGTCGGTGCCCGGCACCGATTCCAGGCCGCCGCTCGCCGTGACGCGATGCGCCGTCGTGTCCTGCTTCACCTTCCGCAGGCTCGCCGCCTGCGCCTTGCCGCGACCCTCGGCGACCGATTCGGCCAGGTTCGCGAACAGCACGGTGAACCACAGCCACGCCGTCACCGCCCACGAGAACACCGACGGGTCGGCGACGGCCATCGCGGTGGTGACGACGGAACCGACGAACACCACGAACATCACCGGGTTGCGGGCGAGATGCCGGGGGTCGAGTTTGCGCACGGCCCCCGGTAGCGCCGTCAGCAGTTGAGCGGGGCTGAAGATTCCCGCCTTCACGGGTGCCGGGCCGTGGCCGCCGGGCATCGTGGTCGCCGTCCCGGCCTCCGGACGACTGGTCACGTTCACACTCACTGCAGGGCCTCCGCGATCGGTCCCAGCGCGAGGGCCGGGAAGAATGTCAACGCCGCGACGAGCACGACGGTGCCGGTGAGGAGCCCGGTGAACATCGGGCCCGCCGTCGGCAGGGTGCCGGCGCTTGCGGCGGTCTTCTTCTGCGATGCCAGCGATCCGGCGAGCGCGAGAACGAAGATGATCGGCAGGAACCGGCCGAACAGCATGCACAGTCCGAGAGCGCTCTGGAACCAGTCGCTCGTCACCGTCAGACCGCCGAACGCGCTGCCGTTGTTGTTCGACGCCGACGCGAACGCGTACAGCACTTCCGAGAATCCGTGAATGGATCCGGGCGTTCCGGGGTCGCCGCTGTTGCCCTGATAGCCGGTGGTCGAGGACAGGATGACGGTGATGCCGGTCCCGATCAGCACCAGCGCCGGCATCACCAGCACGGACAGGGCGGCGAGGGTGATCTCCCGCTGCCGCAGTTTCTTGCCGAGGTATTCGGGGGTGCGGCCGACGAGGAGTCCGCCGACGAAGACGGCGATGAGGGCGAGGACCAGAATTCCGTAGAGCCCGGTGCCCACACCGCCGGGCGCGATCTCGCCGAGGAGCATGTTCAGCAACACGGCCCCGCCGCCGAGCGGCGACAGGCTGTCGTGTGCGGAATTCACCGCGCCCGTGGACGTTCCGGTGGTGCTCACGGCGAACAGTGCCGTGCCGGGGATGCCGAATCGGACTTCCTTGCCCTCCATCATCGCGCCCGCGGCGGTGGCGGCGACCCCGCGCCGACCGGATTCGGCCGCGAGCGTGATCGCGAGCAGCGAGCCCCACAGGATGCCCATGACGGCGAGCAGGGTCAGACCCTGGCGGTGCCCGGACACCTCGCCCGCTCGGTCGTGAGGGTCGCCGACCATGGTGCCGAACGTGCGGGTGAGCGAGACCGGGATCAGGAGGATCGCCAGGATCTCGACGATGTTGCTGACCGGGGTCGGGTTCTCGAACGGGTGCGCCGAGTTGGCGGCGAGAATGCCGCCGCCGTTGGTGCCGAGTTCCTTGATCGCTTCCTGCGAGGCGACGGGCGCCAGCGCGTTGGTGACGGCGTTGCCGTCCAGTCCGGTGGACGCGAAGCCGTTGTGGAAGGACTGGATCACACCCTGGCTCAACAGAATCAGCGCGATGACGAACGAGAACGGCAGCAGGATCCGCAGACTCCCGCGGGTGAGGTCCACCCAGAAGTTGCCGATTTCCCCGCCCCGCGACACCCGGACGAATCCGCGGATCAGCGCGACCGCGACGGCCATCCCCACTGCCGCGGACACGAAGTTCTGCACGGCGAGTCCGACCGGCTGGGTCAGGTTGCTCATCGTGGTTTCGGGGGCGTACGACTGCCAGTTGGTGTTCGTCACGAACGACACCGCGGTGTTGAAGGCGACGGCGGGGCTGACCGCGGACAGGTCCCCGGACAGCGGAAGGACGCCCTGAATGCGTTGCAGGACATACAGGAAGAGCACACCCGCCATCGAAAATCCCAGCACGCTGCCGGCGTAGCCGTACCAGGTCTGCTCGGCGTGGGGGTTGATGCGGCAGAGGCGGTACAGCACGGATTCGACCCGCAGGTGCCTGCGTGATTCGTATACGCGCGCCATGTAATCGCCCACCGGCACGTACGCCGCCGCGAGGACCGCGACGACGAACGCGATCTGTAGTCCGGCCGCGAGAGCGGGCGTCATCAGAAGCGCTCCGGGTCGACGAGCGCGATCAGCAGATACACGACGAGCGCCGCCGCGATCGCGACCAGGGCGACAGCGAGTATTCCGGCGCCCGTCATTTCACTCGTCCGCTCTGCACGCGTCCGGTCTGCAGGGCACGGAGAACGAGCGCGCAACAGGCGAATCCGCCGAGGACGAGCGCTACGTAGGCCACGTCGGCCATGTGAGGATCCTCTTCGTACTGATCCTGCGGTTCAGCGCAGGCATGACAACCCACGGTGTGCGGGGTGTCAGGCCAGCATCGCGCCGGATCGCGGCGTCAGAGGCGACGCTGACGAAGCGCTTACGGGTCTCGGGCGGCTCTTGACGCTTTCCTTACGCGGTCCGGGTCAGGCGTGACACGGACGCGGGCAGCGGGGTGCCGCTCGCCACCCACGGCGCCGGGACGGGCGCACCGGCAACCGACCGCACGGGGACCACGCCGGCCCACGCACTGCTGGATTCCGCAGGTTCGCCCGGCGGCGCGTCGCGCACCTTGACGGTCCATCCGCCCGGCGTGATCGGGAGGGCGAGGGCGAGCGTCGCGGCGAGTTCCTTGCGCCGGTGCCCGCGAACCTCGGTGCTGCGACCGGGGATCAGCACGTCGGACAGCGCGTTCAGCGCGTCGGCGGATTCGTCCTCGCCCAGGGTGACGAGGTTGCCGCGGACCACTGCGGAGCGGTAGTTCGCCGACGAGTCGAACAGCGTGTCCGCGACGACGATCCCGTCGAGCATCGCGACGCACAGCACCGCGGGGGCACCCGCGGCCACCTGCCGCAGCGCACCCGCCCCGGTGGATCCGTGCAGCAGGATCCTGTCGCCGTCGCGCGCGTAGAGCATCGGCACGGCCCACGGCAGGCCGTCGACGACGGTGGCGAGGGTGCCCATCGGCGCGGCGTCGAGGACGGCGTCCAGTTGCGCTCGTTCGGTTCGGGCCCGGTCGGGGTATCTCCTGATCTTGTCCACGAGACCATCGTCGACCCCATGTGGATCGGCTGCCAGATCCACAATCGTGATTATCGCCAGACCAGTATTGTCGAGGCCATGCCCCGGATCAGCCCCGAACTGCACCTGATGTTGCAGCTCCCCTCCACCGACGCGCCACTTCGACACCGGATCGCGGAGTCGATCCTCGACGAGATCCGAGTGGGGCGCCTCCGGCCGGGCGACCCCTTGCCCTCCACCCGGGCGCTGGCCGATCACCTGACGGTGGCGCGGGCCTCGGTGGTCGACGCCTACGACGAACTCTGCGCGTCCGGGTACGCCAGCGCCCGCGCCGGTTCCGGCACCCGGATCGCGCCCGGCGCCGACGTCGCGGCCCGCGCCCACGCCGCGACGCACGCGGTCCCCGGTTCGCCCGGGCGGCGATCCTCCGCCGCACCGGACGCGCCGGACACCCGGTGGGATCTCACACCGGGCCACCCCGACCCCGGTCTGATCTCCACCACCGACTGGCGCCGGGCGTGGCGGTCGGCGGCCGCCGCCGCGGTGACCTCCGACGTGCCCGGCCCCGACGGGCACCCGGAGTTGCGGCAGTCCCTCGCGGGGCATCTGCGCCGCACCCGGGGGATCGCGGCACATGCCGACGAACTGGTGATCGTTCCCGGTGTGGGCTCCGCGCTGCGGACCCTCGTCGCCGCCGCCGGGCTCGGCGGCCGCGACGTGGTGTTCGAGGAACCCGGCTACAGCCGGGCCCGCCTGATCCTCGAGGCCGCGGGCGCGCGGACACGCTGCGTGCCGGCGGACGACGACGGCCTCGACCCCGGACTGCTGAATCCGACCGACGCGGCGGCGTACTGCACCCCGGCGCATCAATACCCGATGGGTGCCCGGATGCCGGTGGGCCGCCGGGCCCGGCTCGTCGCCGATGCCGCCGCATCCGGCACCCTGATCATCGAGGACGACTACGACGGCGAATTCCGCTACGACGTGTCGGCGTTGCCCGCGCTGCGCAGCATCGACCGCGGGTCCGAATGCGTGGCCTATGTGGGCACCGCGTCGAAGATCCTCACCCCCGCGATCCGGGTGGCGTGGGTGATCGCCCCGCCGTCGCTGCGGACGGAACTCGTCCGGGCCCTGGACACGAGCGGCGAGGCCTGCTGCGCCGTCACCGCACTCGCCCTGGCGCAGTTCATCGATTCGGGTGCGTTGTCGCGGCACCTCGCGCGCGCGTCCCGCACGTACGCGGCCCGCCGGACCGCGTTCGTCGCCGCGCTGCGTCGGCAGTGCGCCGCGCACGGGGTGGACGGTGTCGGGATCGCCGGCATCGAGGCGGGCCTCCACGTCGTCCTCACGCTGCCCCGCTCGGTGGACGACGTGGCGCTGTCGGCGGAACTGCGGGACCGCGGAGTGACGGTGCCCAGTCTCGCCGACTACCGCACCGCACCGGACGGACACCGCGGACTGGTCTGTGGCTACGCCCGGCTGCCCGAAACGCAGGCTCAGGGGGCCGCCGAAGTGATCGGAACGGTAGTCCGCCGGCACGTCCGCTGATACTGTTCGTTCGAACGAACAGTGACGCGGGAGGGGCGCGATGAGCACCGGACAACTGGGTAGTGAACAGCGGCGCGAAGAGGAAGACGACCGGTCACCGGGACTCGCCGAACAGGCGAAAGCCCTGACCTCCGGCGCAACCACCTCGGTCGCGGCCACCCGCGCCGCGCTGGACCGCATCGACGCGAGCCAGCCGACGCTCAACGCCTTCAAGGTGATCTGCCGAACCACGGCCCTGACCGAAGCGGCCGAGGCCGACCGCCGGATCGCTGCCGGTGAGCGCCTCCCGCTACTCGGGGTGCCGATCGCCGTCAAGGACGACGTGGACGTGGCGGGAGAGCCGACCGCATTCGGATGTCCGGGCGACTTCCCACCCGCGGCAAGGGATTCCGAGCTGGTGCGACGACTACGCGCCGCCGGTGCCGTGATCGTGGGCAAGACGAACAGCCCGGAACTCGGCCAGTGGCCCTTCACCGGCGGACCCGCCTTCGGGCACACCCGCAATCCGTGGAACCGCGACCACACTCCCGGGGGATCGTCCGGCGGCGCCGCGGCCGCCGTCTCCGCCGGTCTCGTGTCCGCGGCGATCGGCTCCGACGGCGCCGGTTCCATCCGCATCCCCGCCGCCTGGACCAACCTCGTGGGAATCAAGCCGCAACGCGGGCGCATCTCCACCTGGCCCGCCGCCGAGGCGTTCTACGGACTCACCGTCAACGGTCCGCTCGCCCGGACCGTCGCCGACGCGGCGCTGCTGCTCGACGTCGCGGCCGGACCGCACGAGGGCGACCTCCACACACCGGCACCGATCACGGTCAGCGACGCCGTCGGACGCGATCCCGGACCGCTGCGCATCGCGCTGTCCCTGCGGATCCCGTTCACCGCCACCCCCACCACGCTGCACCCCGAAGTTCGTCAGGGCGTCGCCCGGATAGCCGAGGCGCTGCGCAGGCTCGGGCATCGCGTCGTGGTGGACGACCCCGACTACGGAATCATGTTCGGGCTCGGTTTCCTCCCGCGGTCGATGGCCGGCATCGACGACTGGATGCGGAAGGTTCCGGACCCGTCGCTCGTCGACCCCCGCACGAAGAGCAATGCCCGCACCGGGCGGCTCCTGCGCGGCGCGCCGCTGCGTGCCGCCCGCGCGGCCGAGCCGAGGGCGCGGCGACGCGTCGGCGCGATCTTCGACAAGTACGACCTGGTCCTGGCCCCCACCACCGCGACTCCCCCACCGGCGGTCGAGGGGATCGACGGCATCAGCTCCTGGGCCACGGACAAGGTGATCACCGCGGTCTGCCCGTACGCGTGGCCGTGGAACGTGCTCGGCTGGCCCAGCGTGAACGTCCCGGCGGGGCTCACGTCCGGCAACCTGCCGATCGGCGCCCAGTTGATGGGACACGACAACGCCGAGCCGCTCCTGGTGTCCGTTGCCGCCCAGCTCGAATCGGTGCTCCGGTGGGATCGGGACCGTCCCGGGAAATGGTGGTGACCGGTGGCTTCGACGGACGTCCGGGACCGCATCCTCGCGGCGGCGCTGCACATCGTCGGCACGGAAGGCATTCCCGGCGTGACCAATCGGCGGATCGCCGCGCAGGCCGGGGTCTCGCTCGGCTCCATCACGTACCACTTCCCCACCCAGACGGACCTGCTCCGCGCCGCACTCTCGGGGTTCGTGACGGAGGAGACGCAGCGACTGTCGGAACTGGCGGAGGGCTACCGCGACACGGGGCTGAGCTTCGAGGACGCCGCGGCTCTCACCGAGAAGGTCGCGAAGGATCTGGCGTTCTCCGCCGAGCGGATCGCCCCGTTCGAGCTGTACATCCACGCGGGTCGTGATCACGAACTGCGACAGGCCGCGGCCGAATGTTTCGCCGCATACGACGAATTGACGGTGACGATCCTCACCGCACTCGGCATCCCCGATGCGGCGTCCATCGCGCCGACGGTGGTGGCCACCATCGCCGGCCTCCAGCTCAGGAGACTCGCCACCGGAAGCGACGGCGATCACGACTTCGCGGCGTCGGTGCTCCTGCTGCTGAGGGCCGCAGGCCCCGTGCGTGGTTTTAGAATGACCTGACTCGGTCACAAAGGAAGGGCCGGGCGACGCCCGATAATGACCGGCGGCCCGTGGGG
>NZ_JBHURF010000023.1:38791-165343 GCF_042674125.1 Rhodococcus sp. NPDC056960
GGGCTGGGGGCCGCCGGCCGGGGGGGTGGTTGCCGTCTCCGTGCACCCGAAACCCACGCACGGGCGGCGCAGCCGCCTAGAAGCCCAGGCGGCCCAGCTGTTTCGGGTCGCGCTGCCAGTCCTTGGCCACCTTGACGTGCAGTTCGAGGAAGATCTTGGTGCCGAGGAGCTTCTCGATCTGCAGCCGGGCCTTGGTGCCCACCTCGCGGAGGCGGGCGCCGCCCTTGCCGATCACGATGCCCTTCTGACTGGGCCGCTCGACGTACAGCAGTGCGTGGACGTCGAGCAGTTCGCCCTGCTTCTCGGTGCGTCCCTCGCGGGGAATGACCTCCTCGATGACCACGGCCAGCGAGTGCGGCAGTTCGTCGCCGAGCCCCTCGAGCGCCGCCTCGCGAATGAGCTCGGCCATCAGCGTCTCTTCGGGCTCGTCGGTGAGTTCGCCGTCCGGGTAGAACGCCGGGCCCTCCTCCATCTTCGACGCGAGGACGTCGACCAGCACCTCCACCTGCTCCCCGGACGCGGCGGACACCGGCACGACGTCCGTCTCGGGGCCGAGGAGCTGGGACACGGCCAGCAACTGCTGCCCGACCATGTCCTTGCTGACCTTGTCGATCTTCGTGACGATGCCGACGAGCGTGGTCTTGGGCGCGATCTGCCGGACCTGCTGCACGATCCACCGGTCGCCGGGGCCGATCTTCTCGTCCGCCGGGATGCACAGGCAGATCACGTCGACCTCGGAGTACGTGTCGCGCACGAGGTCGTTGAGGCGCTGCCCGAGGAGGGTCCGGGGACGGTGCAGGCCCGGGGTATCGACGAGGATCAGCTGCGCGTGGTCGCGGTGCACGATGCCGCGGATGGTGTGGCGGGTGGTCTGCGGGCGCGACGACGTGATCGCGATCTTGCTGCCCACCAGCGCGTTGGTCAGCGTGGACTTGCCGGTGTTGGGTCGTCCGACGAAACAGACGAATCCGGAACGGAATTCGGGTTTACTCATGTTGCTCCTCGATCACGGATCCATCGGTTCGCGCGAAGACGACGGCCGCCTGCGCACTGATTTCGTGTAGTGCGTCGATTCCCGGGTCGTCCGCGTCACCGCCGATCACGGCGGCCGCTTCGAAACCCTCGGCGCCGCTCGACACAGCCGCCGCGACGGCGGCCTGCAGCGCGGTCAGCGACAGCGCCGCCAGCGCGACCGCTCCGGCCGCGTAGGTGCGTCCGTCGAGATCGCGGACCGCGGCGCCCTGCCCACTTCCGGTGCGGCCGAGCGCCCCCCGCGCGAGCACCACCAATTTCGCGTCCTCGGCGTCCAATTCAGTCATCGTCACCCTCCCGTCGGCGGTCGTCGGCATCGTCGTCGTCGACAGGTGCCCGTTGCACGAACACCGTGCTGATCCGCACCCGCCCCCGCACGTCGGGCGAGCCCTCACCGCGGAGGACGAGTCCGTGGGACACGACCTCGGATCCCGGGAGCGGGACCCTGCCGAGTTCGTATCCGATGAGCCCACCGACCGTTTCGACTTCGTCGTTCTCGACCTCGGTGCCGAACAGCTCACCGAGATCCTCGATCGGCAGTCGCGCGGAGACGCGGAACATGCCGTCTCCGAGGTCTTCGACGGGCGGCGTCTCGTCCTGGTCGTATTCGTCGGCGATCTCGCCGACGATCTCCTCGATGACGTCCTCGATGGTGACCAGCCCGGCGACTCCGCCGTATTCGTCGACCAGCACCGCCATGTGGTTGCGGTCGCGCTGCATCTCGGCGAGCAGGCTGTCGAGGGGTTTGGAATCGGGCACGAACACGGCGGGCCGCATCACGTCGCGGACGAGGACACTGCGTCCGCCGTCCCGCGAGTGGTACGTCTCCTGCACGAGATCCTTGAGGTAGACCACGCCGAGCACGTCGTCGACGTTCTCCCCGATCACGGGGATGCGCGAATGCCCGCTGCGCACGGCCAGCGACGTCGCCTGCCCGGCGCTCTTGTCGCTCTCGATCCACACCATCTCGGTGCGCGGCACCATCACCTCGCGGGCGGACGTGTCACCCAGTTCGAACACCGACTGGATCATCCGGCGTTCGTCGTCGGCGACCACACCGCGCTCCTGTGCCATGTCGACGAGTTCGCGCAGTTCGATCTCGGAGGCGAAGGGGCCGTTGCGAAATCCCTTACCCGGGGTGATCGCGTTACCGATCAGGATCAGCAGGCGGCTGATCGGGCCGAGCAGGGTTCCGATGACCTGCAGGGGAAACGACGTGATCAGCGCGATCGAATACGCGTGCTGACGGCCGAGCGTGCGGGGGCCGACCCCGATCACCACGTAGTCGACGAGCACCATGATGATCGCGGTGACCGTGAGCGCCCACACGGGTTCGAGAAGGTCGGACAGTCCGCCGACGAGCACGACCGTCGCCGTGATCTCACACAGGATGCGCAGCAGCACCATGAGATTCACGTAGCGGGGGCGGTCGGACAGGATGCGGAGGACGCGGGTGGCGCCGGGACGGTCGTCCTTCGCCATCTCCTCGATGCGTGCGGACGAGATCGTGTTGAGAGCGGAATCGACGGCGGCGAAGACACCACCGAGAGGGACGAGGACGATCGCGAGGACGATCAGCGCGATGGCGCTACTCACAGAAGACCCTTCACGTGGCGGTTACTGATCCGGTGAGTCGAAGAAGCCGGCCTTGCCGAGCAGCTTCTGGTCCCGGGCAGCGAGTGCGGCGTCCCGCTCGGCTCGGCGCAGATCCTCGTACCAGTCTTCGAGCAACTGGTTCTGCAGGCCGAACATCTCCTTCTCCTCCTCCGGTTCGGCGTGGTCGTAGCCGAGGAGGTGGAGCACACCGTGCACGGTGAGCAGCGCGAGTTCGTGTGCGAGCGCGTGACCGGCCTTGTCGGCCTGGTCGGCGGCGAAGGACGGGCACAGCACGATGTCACCGAGCATCGACGGCCCCGGCTCGGGCGAATCCGGGCGACCGCCGGGCTCGAGTTCGTCCATCGGGAAGGACATCACGTCGGTGGGACCGGGCAGGTCCATCCACCGCATGTGGAGGTCGGCCATGGTGGCGGAGTCCACGAGGACCATCGACAACTCGGCCGCGGGGTGCACGTCCATCCTCGCGATCACGAAGCGGGCGACGCTGATCAGCTCCTCTTCGGAGACGTCCATGCCCGATTCGTTCGAGACTTCGATGCTCATGTGTGTCGCTTCCTCCTGGTTCCGGCGACACTCACCCTACCGTCGTGGAGAACGCGAGTGCGCCGCTCTGCGCTGTGCGCGGTTTCCGAGCTCGACCTTGTCGTCCCGGTCCGCCTCGAAACGCTCATACGCGTCGACGATGTCGGACACGAGCCGGTGCCGGACCACGTCGCTGCTGTTGAGTTCGGCGAAGTAGATGTCGTCGATGTCGCCGAGGATCTCGGTGGCCGCGCGCAGACCCGACCGGGCGCCGCCGGGCAGGTCGACCTGCGTGACGTCGCCGGTGACGACGACCTTGGAACCGAATCCGAGGCGGGTGAGGAACATCTTCATCTGCTCGGCGGTGGTGTTCTGCGCCTCGTCGAGGATGATGAACGCGTCGTTGAGCGTGCGGCCGCGCATGTACGCCAGCGGCGCCACCTCGATGACACCGGACTGCATCAGCTTCGGGATGGCCTCGGGGTCCATCATGTCGTGCAGCGCGTCGTGCAGCGGACGCAGGTACGGATCGATCTTCTCGTGCAGCGTGCCGGGCAGGAACCCGAGCCGCTCGCCCGCCTCGACCGCGGGGCGGGTGAGGATGATCCGCGACACCTGCTTGGTCTGCAGGGCCTGCACCGCCTTGGCCATGGCGAGGTAGGTCTTGCCGGTACCGGCGGGGCCGATGCCGAACACGATGGTGTTGGCGTCGATCGCGTCGACGTAGCGCTTCTGGTTGAGCGTCTTCGGCCGGATCGTCTTGCCGCGCCGCGACAGGATGTCGAGGGTGAGGACCTCGGCGGGAGATTCGCTCAGGCCCTGCGTGAGCATGCCCACGGTGCGACGGACCGCGTCGGGGGTGAGCGGTTGCCCGCGGCCGACGATGGAGCCCAGTTCGGCGATGACCCGTTCGGCGAGCGCGACGTCGCCGGGGCGTCCCGTCAGCGTGACGGCGTTGCCGCGTACATGGATGTCTGCGTCCAGGACCCGTTCGAGAGCGCGCAGATTCTCGTCGGAGGAACCGAGGAGAGGCGGGACCGTTTCGGGTGGGAGATCGATACTCGAACGCACGGTGCGTTCCGCCGGACGCGTGGCGCCGAACGTCTCGCCGTTCTGGTCGTGTTCGCTCACGTTTGGGATATGGCCTACTTTCCGGTTCCCGGGTGGTCGCGACGGTCGTCGTGATGAGGGAAGTCTATCGCTCGCAGGTCACAGCGCCCACCCGATTACGGGACGCCGGCCGCGAGGGGCGGGTTCGTGGCGACCGCGGTTCAGACCTCGACGGCGTCGGACAGCAGGGCGTCCCGCGAGATCTTCCAGCAGTCGGTCTCGGGATTGAGGAACGCGTAGTGATCCTCCCCCTCGACGACGTGCAGGGCGACCGGATCCCCGGCCGCCCGCGCCGCCTCGCTGTACCGCACGCTCACCTTCGCCGGAACCTGCGCGTCCTCCGTGCCGTGGATGCACACCACCGGCACCCCGACGGGAAGCCGGTGGTGGGGGGACGCGGCGCGGTACCGATCCGGGTCTTCGTCGAAGGGGACGCCGAGGAGATCCTCGATGTAGCCGATCCGCCGTCCGCGTTCGCCCGCGGACGCGAGGTCGAGGGCGCCGGCCTGGGACACGACCCGTTCCGCCCGGACCGCCGTCTGTGTCTCCCCGGCGAGCCACACCGCCAGCTGTCCACCGGCGGAGTGGCCGACCACCCGGACCTTCGACAGGTCGAACGGGACGGGCGACCGCTCGGCGACGGGACCGGCGATCGCGTCGAGTGCGGCGCGGACGTCCGCGGACATCTCGTCCCACCGGCCGCCGGCACCGAGCCTGCGGTATTCGACGTTCCACACGGCGACGCCGTGCCGGGCCAGGTCGACCGCGAAACTCGTCCCGAGGTTCAGGTGGTACTTCCCGCTCCAGAAACCGCCGTGGACGACCATCACCACGGGGACCGGGGTCGACACCGGTCCCTCGGGCGGATAGAAGTGCCCGAACTGCTGCGGTTCGGTTCCGTAGGCGATGCGAATGCGGTCCACGGGCTGTCAGGCTAGCGGGGCCGCGCCCCAGCGGTCGGTGAGGACCCCGATGGCGCCCAGCGCCACCGCGGCCGCGGTCGAGGTCCGCAGGACGTGCGGACCGAGCAGTACCGGGACGGCGCCCGCCTCCGTGAGCGACGCGATCTCCTCGTCGGAGATGCCGCCCTCGGGTCCGACGACGAGCACGATCTCGGCGGCCGTGCGCAGCGGAAGCTCGGCAAGTCCCTGGGTGGCCGCCTCGTGCAGCACGGCGACGACGCCGCCGCGTCCGGTGACCTCGCGGACGACGGCGAGCATTCCGGGGGTGCGGTGCAATTCCGACACCTCGGGGACGATCGCCCGCCGGGACTGTTTGGCGGCGGCGAGCGCCGCGCTACGCCAGCGCGCGACACCCTTCGCGACCTTCGGGCCCTCCCACCGCGCCACGCACCGCGACGACTGCCAGGGCACGATCGCGTCGACTCCCGCCTCGGTGGCCAGCTCGACCGCCAGCTCGGATCGCTCCGCCTTCGGAAGCGCCTGCACCACAGTCACACTCGGCGACGGCGCCGACACCTGCCGACGCTCGTGCACGGTGAGTTCGAGCCGGTCCTTCCCGGCGGCCGTCACTTCCGTGTCGGCGAGACCGCCGCGGCCGTCGGCCAGCACGATCCGCTCCCCGACACCGATCCGCCGCACCGTCGCCGCATGCCGGCCCTCCGGACCGTCCAGGACCGCGGTACTCCCCACGTCGGGCAGCGGGTCGAGGAAGAAGACCGTCGCCGCCACGGTCAGCGACCGCTGAAGGCTTCACGCAGGCGTGAGAACAATCCGCCGCTGTGCTGCGACTGGGTGGAGACGACCTCGGCGACGTCGCGGTCGCGCAGGTCCTTGAGTTCGCGGAGCAGTTTCGTCTCCTTGTGGTCGAGGCGCGACGGAACCACGACCTCGAGATGCGCGTGTACGTCGCCGCGGATTCCGGACCGCAACTTCGGCATGCCGTGCCCGCGCAGGACCGTCACCGATCCCGGCTGGGTTCCCGGCTCGATGGTGATCTCCTTGGGCCCGTCGATGATCGTGTCGATCGTCACGGTCGTGCCGAGGGCGGCGTCGATCATCGGCACCCGGATCGTGCAGTGCAGGTCCTCGCCGTCGCGGACGAACACCTCGTGCGCCTGCTCGACCACCTCGACGTACAGGTCGCCGGCCGGTCCGCCGCCGGGACCGACCTCGCCCTGCGCGGCGAGCCGGATCCGCATTCCGCCGGCCACGCCGGCCGGCACCTTCACGGTGATGTCGCGGCGGGCGCGCACACGGCCGTCGCCGCCGCACTTGTGGCACGGGTCGGGAATCGTCTCGCCGGCACCGCGGCACGTGGGGCACGGCCGCGACGTCATGACCTGGCCCAGGAACGAGCGCTGCACCGACTGGACCTCGCCCGCGCCGCCACAGGTCTCACACCGCACCGGGGTGGAGTCGCCGTTGGTGCCCGAACCGGTGCAGCTGTCGCAGAGGATCGCCGTCTCGACGGTGACCTGCTTGCTGACACCGGTCGCGCACTCCGCGAGCGTCAGCTTGGTGCGCAGGAGGGAATCGGCGCCCGGCTGGACGCGGCCCCGCGGACCACGGCCCGCGCCGCCCCCGCCGCCGAAGAACGCCTCGAACACATCGCCGAGTCCGCCACCGAAACCGCCGCCGAAGCCACCGCCTCCGCCGCCACCCGAGGACAGGGGGTCGCCGCCGAGGTCGACGATGCGCCGCTTCTCCGGGTCCGACAGCACCTCGTAGGCCGTCGAGATGTCCCGGAACCGGGCCTGCGCCGCCTCGTCGGGGTTCACGTCGGGATGCAGTTCCCTGGCAAGCTTGCGGTACGCGCGCTTGAGCTCCTGGTCGGTCGCCTTCTGATCGACGCCGAGCGTTGCGTAGTAATCCCGTGCCACGTTGAGTCTCTCGTCCTTCTCTACTTCGTTATCTCGCCACTGGTACGTGTACTCGCCCCTTCGCGGCGTTGTCGCCGGGGCCGGCCGTCACCGCTCGGCGAGCACCTGGCCGATGTATCTCGCAACGGCTGCCACCGACGCGATTGTTCCCGGATAGTCCATTCGGGTGGGCCCGAGCACGCCCATTCCGCCGAGCACGGTGCCCGCCGCACCGTAGCCGGTGGAGATGACGGACGTGCCGCGCATCTGCTCCACCTGCGTCTCCTCGCCGATCCGCACCGTCACGGTGCCGGCGTCCTGGGTGGCGGCCAGCAGTTTGAGCACCACCACCTGCTCCTCGAGCGCCTCGAGGACCGCGCGCAGCGAACCGGGGAACCCGCTGATACCCGTGAAGTCCGCGGCGTTCCGGGTCAGGTTCGCGGTGCCGCCGAGGACCAGCCGCTCCTCGGGATGCTCGACGAGCGTTTCCACCAGCACGGTGGCCGAGCGGACCACGGCGTCGCGCAGATCTTCCGGCGCCTCGTCGGCGAGTTCCGACACGGCGATGGACGCGGCCGCCAGGCGCTTGCCGTCGAGGGCGCCGCCGAGCAGTCCGCGCAGCCGCGCCAGGTCCTCGTCGTCGAGGACGTCGCCGAGTTCGACGATGCGCTGATCGACCCGGCCCGAGTCTGTGATGAGCACCAGCAGCAGGCGGGCGGGCGTCAGCGCGACCACCTCGAGGTGCCGGACCGACGACGCCGAGAGTGTGGGATATTGCACAACCGCGACCTGGCGTGTGAGTTGCGCGAGCAGGCGCACCCCGCGCCGGAGGACGTCGTCCAGGTCGACCCCGGACTCGAGGAAGTCGAGGATCGCGCGCCGCTCCGCCGTCGACAGCGGCTTCACGTCGGCGATGCGATCGACGAACTGCCGGTAGCCCTTGTCGGTGGGGACGCGGCCGGAACTCGTGTGCGGCTGGGCGATGTAGCCCTCGCTCTCGAGGAACGCCATGTCGTTGCGGACGGTGGCGCTGGAAACACCCAGATTGTGCCGCTCGACCAGCGCCTTCGACCCCACCGGCTCCTGGGTCGAGACATAGTCGGCGACGATGGCGCGGAGAACCTCGAACCGTCTGTCGTCCGTACTCGACATCGCCATCCACCTCCAGTTCTCGATCATCACGAGCAGCGGCGTCCCCGAACTTCCGTTCGGTTCGGCCGTCACATCCCCTGAGCTACGTGCGTGTGCACGCGCATCTCGGCTCGATCCAGTCTAATCGCCGCGCCGCCGATACCGGTTCAGGCCTTACTGTGGTGAGCGGAGACGAGCAGAAGGCAACGACCACGGGCGGATGACGAGGCGATGATTTTCAAAGGTGTCATGGACGGCAAGCCGTACCCGGACCACGGATTGTCGCTGCGCGACTGGTCCAAGATCCCGCCGCGGCAGGTGCGGCTCGACGAGATCGTCACCACCACCAAGGTCCTCGAACTCGACCGGCTGCTGTCCGAGGACTCGACGTTCTACGGCGACCTGTTCCCGCACGCGGTGCAGTGGCACGGGGTGCTCTACCTCGAGGACGGGCTCCACCGGGCCGTGCGCTCGGCGCTGCGGAACCGCGTGGTCCTGCACGCCCGGGTGTTCGACTACGACGAGATGCCGGGCATCGTCACGGCCTGAGGGGTCAGCGCAGCACCGTCCGGACCACGGCGTCGGCGAGCAGCCGCCCCCGGTCGGTCAGCACGAGGTGCTCGCCCTCGCGCACCAGCAGTCCGTCGGCGATTACCTCGCCGGCGGCGCGCCGCTCCGCGGCGTCCAGTTCCGAGACGGGTAGTCCCGTGCGCAGCCGCGCCGTGAGCATCACCCGCTCGACGTGGACGTCTTCCTCGGTCAGCTGTTCGCTCCCACCGACGGGCAGACTTCCCGCCGCCAGCTGGTCCGCGTAGCGCGCCGGATGCTTGACGTTCCACCAGCGCACCCCGCCGACGTGGCTGTGCGCACCGGGCCCGGCGCCCCACCAGTCCCCGCCGTCCCAGTAGCCCAGGTTGTGCCGGCAGGCCGCGTCGTCCCGCGCCCAGTTCGACACCTCGTACCAGGTCAGCCCCGCATCGGCGAGCCGCGCGTCGATGCGCTCGTACCGCGACGCGAGGACGTCGTCGTCCGGCGCGGGGAGTTCCCCGCGGCGCACCTTTCTGGCCAGCGCGGTGCCGTCCTCGACGATCAGCGCGTACGCGGACACGTGGTCGACGCCGGCGGAGAGCACCGCGTCCAGCGAGAGGTCGAGGTCCTCGTCGCGCTCTCCGGGCGTTCCGTAGATGAGGTCGAGGTTGACGTGCTCGAACCCGGCGGCCCGCGCCTCCCGGGCCGCGGCGACCGCACGTCCCGGTGTGTGAGTGCGGTCGAGGACCTTCAGCACATGCTGCGCCGCCGACTGCATGCCCAGCGAGATCCGGGTGAATCCGCCGGCCCGCAGCCGGTCGAAGAACTCGGGCGACGTGGACTCCGGGTTCGATTCGGTGGTCACCTCGGCGCCGTCGGCGAGCCCGAAACTCGACCGGATCGCGCCCAGCACGTCCGCGAGGCCGTCGCCGCCGAGAAGGGACGGTGTACCACCACCGACGAAGACCGTGTCCACGGCCGGTGCGCCCGTCATCTCGGCCGCGAGGTCGAGTTCGCGCCGCAGCCCCTCCATCCACGACTGCGGCGACGCCGACGTCCCCAGCTCGCCGGCCGTGTACGTGTTGAAATCGCAGTATCCGCAGCGTGTGGCGCAGAACGGCACGTGCACGTAGATCCCGAACGGCCGGCTCCCCACGCCCGCCAGCGCCCGTTCGGGCAGCGCGAACGCCGCCGCCTCGTCGCGACCGACCGTGGTACTGCTCGTTCCGTTCACCCCTCCAGTGTCCATGGTCGGCTCGCCTCCGTGTCCACGGTCGGCTCACCTCCGTGTCCCAGGGTTCTCGACCCGCTCTGCCCACCCACCCGCGGCGACCCCTCGTCGTGATATTTCCCGCAAAATTGGCGGAAATCGGTGCCCGGCTCTGCGTGAGCGATCTGACGTGGCACAATGGTCCGCATGACCGGACCCGGAGTGCGACTTGTGGCGCGTCGTCACGTCGATCTCAAGCGTGTCTGCAGCTGTTGTTGTCTGCCCTGTCTCGCGCAGTAATTCAGCCTGTCAGCCCGTTCATCATTCTTCTCGACTTCCGGCCGGATTCGAATGCCCCGAGCGAGGATCAGCCCTCCTCCTCGGCCTGAGCCGGTGCACCGTGAGATTCAGGAGTGCTCCATGACGTCGACCACCGACGCCTCCCCCGCTGTCGCCCCGGCAGCACCCGCGCGGACGCGCACGGCGAAGCCGGCCCGGCGACGTGCCGAAGGCCAGTGGGCCCTCGGCTACCGCGAGCCCCTCAACGCCAACGAGCAGGCCAAGAAGGACGACAACCCGCTCAACGTCCGGGCCCGCATCGAGAACATCTACTCGAAGCAGGGCTTCGACAGCATCGACAAGAGCGACCTGCGCGGCCGCATGCGGTGGTGGGGTCTCTACACCCAGCGCGAGCAGGGTTACGACGGCACCTTCACCGGTGACGAGAACATCGACCTGCTCGAGGCCCGGTACTTCATGATGCGGGTGCGCTGCGACGGCGGCGCCCTGAACGTGGAGCAGCTTCGCACCCTCGGCGGCATCTCCACCGAGTTCGGTCGCGACACCGCCGACCTCTCCGACCGCGAGAACGTCCAGTACCACTGGATCGAGATCGAGAACGTCCCGGAGATCTGGAAGCGTCTCGAGTCCGTCGGCCTGCAGACCACCGAGGCCTGCGGCGACTGCCCGCGCGTGGTGCTCGGCTCCCCGCTGGCCGGCGAATCCCTCGACGAGGTGCTCGACCCGACGCCGGCGATCGACGAGATCGTGCGCCGCTACATCGGCAAGCCCGAGTACTCGAACCTGCCGCGCAAGTTCAAGACCGCCATCTCCGGCCAGCAGGACGTGGTCCACGAGATCAACGACGTCGCGTTCGTCGGCGTCAACCACCCCGAGCACGGCCCCGGCCTGGACCTGTGGGTCGGTGGCGGCCTGTCCACCAACCCGATGCTCGCGCAGCGGGTCGGCGTCTGGGTGCCGCTCGACGAGGTTCCGGACGTGTGGGAGGCCGTGGTCTCGATCTTCCGCGACTACGGCTACCGCCGGCTGCGCTCCAAGGCGCGGCTGAAGTTCCTGATCAAGGACTGGGGCATCGAGAAGTTCCGCGAGGTGCTCGAGACCGAGTACCTGAAGCGGAAGCTGATCGACGGCCCGGCACCGGCCAAGCCGGAGCGCCCGATCGACCACATCGGTGTGCAGAAGCTGCGCAACGGGCTCAACGCGATCGGTTTCTCCCCGATCGCGGGCCGGGTGTCGGGCACCATCCTGACCAAGGTGGCCGAGGCGGTGGCCGCCGTCGGTTCCGACCGCATCCGCTTCACCCCGTACCAGAAGCTGATCGTGCTCGACGTGCCGGACGACAAGGTCGAATGGCTGATCGACGAGCTCAAGCCCCTCGGGCTGCACGGCCGTCCGTCGCACTGGCGTCGAAACCTGCTGGCATGCAGCGGCATCGAGTTCTGCAAGCTGTCGTTCACCGAGACCCGCAAGCGGTCGCAGGTGCTCGCGCCGGAACTCGAGGAGCGCCTGGCGGACATCAACGCCAGCCTGGACGTGCCGATCACGGTGAACATCAACGGCTGCCCCAACTCCTGCGGCCGGTCCCAGATCGCCGACATCGGGTTCAAGGGCATGCTCGTCGACGACGGTGCAGGCAACCAGATCGAGGGCTTCCAGGTGCACCTGGGCGGCAGCCTCGGCCTCGACGCCGGTTTCGGCCGCAAGCTGCGACAGCACAAGGTGACCAGCGCCGAGCTGGGCGACTACATCGAGCGCGTGGTGCGCCAGTTCGTCAAGCACCGCAACGAGGGCGAGCGATTCGCCGAATGGACCGTCCGAGCAGACGAGGAGGACCTGCGATGAGCGTCGACCTTTCCAGCGCAACCGAGGACGACCTGAGGCGCCTTGCCTCGCAGGGGGCGGCAAGTCTCGAGGGCGCCTCCGCTCGGGAATTGCTGCGGTGGACGGAAGATACGTTCGGGAGCGACTACATCGTCGCCTCGAACATGCAGGACGGTGTGCTGGTGCACCTCGCGGCCCAGGTTCATCCCGGCGTGGACGTACTGTTCCTCGACACCGGTTACCACTTCGCGGAGACCATCGGCACCCGTGATGCCGTCGAGCAGGTTTACGGCGTCAACGTGATCAACGCGCGCGCCGAGGCGAGTGTCGCCGAGCAGGACGCGGCGGAGGGCAAGGATCTGTTCGCCCGCGAACCCAACCGGTGCTGCGCACTGCGGAAGGTCGCCCCGCTGAAGAAGACGCTCGCAGGCTACAAGGCGTGGGTCACCGGCATCCGCCGGGTCGAGGCCCCCACACGCGCCAACGCCCCCCTGATCTCGTTCGACGACGCGTTCGGTCTGGTGAAGGTCAATCCGATCGCTGCGTGGTCCGACGAAGACATGCAGTCCTACATCGACGAGCACTCGATTCTGGTGAATCCGCTCGTCGACGAGGGCTATCCGTCCATCGGGTGCGCTCCGTGCACCAGCAAGCCAGCCCCCGGCAGCGATCCGCGCAGCGGACGCTGGGCCGGTCAGGCCAAGACAGAATGCGGGTTGCACGCCTCATGACCATCGATATCTCCACCTCCCTCGCAGAAGCCGCCGTGCGGCCGCAGTTGGACGGATCGCAGTTCGACACGCTCGACGCCCTCGAGTCGGAAGCCATTCACATCTTCCGTGAGGTCGCGGGCGAGTTCGAGCGCCCGGTGATCCTGTTCTCCGGCGGCAAGGACTCCACGGTGCTGCTGCACCTGGCGATCAAGGCGTTCTGGCCTGCGCCGCTGCCGTTCGCGCTGCTGCACGTCGACACCGGTCACAACCTGCAGGAAGTCCTCGACTTCCGCGATCACGTCGTCGCCAAGTACAACCTGCGCCTGCACGTGGCGAAGGTCGAGGACTACCTGGCCGACGGCCGTCTCACCGAGCGTCCCGACGGGATCCGGAACCCGCTCCAGACCGTTCCGCTGCTCGACGCGATCGCCGAGAACCGTTTCGACGCCGTCTTCGGTGGCGCGCGCCGCGACGAGGAACGGGCCCGGGCCAAGGAGCGGATCTTCTCGCTCCGCAACAGTTTCGGCCAGTGGGACCCGAAGAAGCAGCGCCCCGAGCTGTGGAACCTGTACAACGGCAAGCACTCCCCGGGTGAGCAGGTCCGCGTCTTCCCGCTCAGCAACTTCACCGAACTCGACATCTGGCGGTACATCGCCCGCGACAACGTCGAACTGGCCAGCATCTACTACGCACACCAGCGCGAGGTGTACCAGCGCGACGGCATGTGGATGACGCCCGGCGTGTGGGGCGGACCGTCCGAGGGTGAAGACCTGCAGACGCTGTCGGTGCGCTACCGCACCGTCGGCGACGGGTCGACCACCGGCGCAGTGCTGTCCGAGGCCGGCGACAACCAGGCGATCCTCGCCGAGGTCGCGGCGTCCCGGCTGACCGAGCGCGGCGCGACCCGCGGCGACGACCGAGTTTCCGAAGCGGCCATGGAAGACCGCAAGCGAGAGGGCTACTTCTGATCATGAGCGACCTCCAGGCGCGTAGCCCGCGAAGCGCGCAATTACTTCGCCTTGCCACAGCCGGCAGTGTGGACGACGGCAAGTCGACCCTCGTCGGCCGTCTGCTGTACGACACGAAATCGGTTCTCGCCGACCAGATCGACGCGGTCACCCGCGCGTCGGTGGACAAGGGCCTGTCCACCCCGGACCTGTCCCTGCTGGTCGACGGTCTGCGCGCGGAACGCGAGCAGGGCATCACGATCGACGTGGCGTACCGCTACTTCGCGACGCCCAACCGCACCTTCGTGCTCGCCGACACCCCCGGCCACGTGCAGTACACCCGCAACACCGTCTCCGGCGCCTCCACCGCGCAGCTGGTGATCCTGCTGGTCGACGCGCGCAAGGGTGTCATCTCGCAGACCCGCAAGCACGCCGCCGTTCTCGCGCTGCTGGGTGTCCCCAAGCTGGTGCTGGCCGTCAACAAGATCGACCTCGTCGAGGACCCGGCCACCGTGTTCGCGAACATCTCGGCGGAGTTCAATTCGCTGACGAGTTCGCTCGGCTGGGCGTCCGAGGACGTCGTCGAGATCCCGGTGTCGGCCCTGCACGGCGACAACGTTGCGGTTCGGTCGGAGAACACTCCGTACTACGACGGTCCCACCCTGATCGAGCACCTGGAGTCGATCCCGGTGGACGCCGAACCCCACCGTGTCGGTCTCCGTTTCCCCGTCCAGTACGTGATCCGTCCGCGGACCGCGGACTTCCCGGATTACCGCGGGTACGCGGGACAGATCGCCGCCGGCGAGGTGACTCCGGGCGACGAGGTCGTGATCCTGCCGTCCGGTGTCCGCACCACGGTCACCCGCATCGACACCGCGGACGGCGAACTCGACAGCGCACACGCGGGCCGGAGCGTCACCCTGGTTCTGGCCGATGACGTCGACGTCTCCCGCGGCGACGTCATCGCCTCGCCCGCGGACGCCCCCGAACCGCTCGGTGAGTTCGATGCCACCGTCTGCTGGCTGGCCGAGAAGCCGCTGCGTCCCGGTGCCCGCCTGCTCCTCAAGCACGGCACCCGCACCACGCAGGCCATCGTCGGAACGCTCGTCGAGCGGTTCAACGAGCAGGAGCTCACGTCGGAGCCCGCGCCGGAGTCGTTGGAACTCAACGAGATCGGCAAGATCTCGGTGCGGGTCGCCGAACCGATCGTCGCAGACGACTACACCGTCAACCGCCACACCGGCAGCTTCCTGCTGATCGATCCGGCCGGCGGAAACACGCTCGCGGCCGGGCTCGTCGGAGATGCCATCGCAGCGGTGGAGCTCGGCGAGCGCGTCTAGTGCGATGACCCCGCTGATCGCTGTCGCCCACGGCAGTCGCGACCCCCGCAGTGCGCGGGTGGTGACGGCTGCCGTGTCGGCGCTTCGCGTGCGGCGGCCGGACCTCGATGTCCGGCTGTGCTTCCTCGATCTCAACGCACCGTCCGTCGATCAGGTGATCGACGCGGTCGCCGCCGAGGGTCATGCCTCGGCGGTGGTCGTTCCGTTGCTGCTGGGCAGTGCGTTCCATGCCCGCGTCGACCTTCCGGCGCTCCTCGACGCCGCGCGCCTCCGCCATCCCCATCTGCACGTCCGGCAGGCCGATGTCCTCGGGCACGACGCACGGCTGGTCGACGCGGTCCGTGAGCGCATCGTCGAAACCGGCGGTCCCCTCGGCGAGTCCGGCCTCGGGGTGGTGCTCGCCGCGGTCGGTTCGTCCGATCCCGCGGCGAACGACCGGACCCGCGGGCTGGCCGAGTCCGTCGTGGCGGGCACCGGCTGGTCGAGAGGCATCACCTGTTTCGCGACAGCGGCCGAACCGACAGTCCGGCAAGCGATCTCGACCCTGCGGCGTGCGGGGGCCGAGCGCATCGTGATCGCACCCTGGTTCCTCGCACCCGGACTGCTCACCGACCGGCTGAGCCGCGCCGCAGAATCGTGCGGACCCGGCATCACCTACGCCGCCACCATCGGGCCACATCCCCGGTTGGTCGACGTCATCCTCGACCGGTACTCGCACACCCGGGTGCAGTTGCAGCGGCACCGCGCGCTGTCGGCCTGAGCGCGTCGGCCACCGCCCGCCCGGCGTCCGGGTCCCCGACCGCGATCCGCGCGTCACCGTGGGGATAGGTGCGTGCGTTGATTCCGGCGCGGGCCAATGTGTCGCCGACACCCGAACCGGGGAGATACAGGAAGTTGGCGTGACTGCGCGGGGCCGGAACTCCCGCCGCGCGCACGGTGCGCCACAGTTCGTCGCGCTCGGCGACGATGGCGGACACCCGGGCACGCAGCTCGTCTTCGGCGGCGTACGACGCGGCGACCGCGGGAACGGCGGCGCTGCCCATCCCGAACGGCAGTTGCCGTCGTCGAATCGTCCGCGCCAGAGCCGCATTCGCGAAGCCGAATCCGATGCGCAACCCGGCCAGTCCGTACGCCTTGGAGAACGTGCGCAGGAACACGACATTCGGATGTTCGGCGATGATGCGGTGCACGTCCAGGATCAGCCCGCGGTCGACGAATTCGACATACGCCTCGTCGACGATCACGATCACCCGCTCCGGGACACACCGGAGGAAGGCTTGCAACTCGGCGGAGTCGACGAGCGTTCCGGTGGGGTTGTGCGGACGGCACACGACGATGAGCCGGCTGCGGTCGTCGATCGCGGCCGCCATCGCCGCCAGATCCTGCCCCCCGTCGGGGAGGATCGGCACCGGCACGGCGTCGAGCGACGCAATGTCCGCCATGATCGGGTACCCGTCGAATGTCGGGGCGGTGTAGACGATCCGCTCCCCCGGCTCCGCGACGGAGTGCATGATCTGCAGGGCGACGCCGGTGGCGCCTGCCCCGACCACCACCTGATCCTGGTCGAGTGCTTCGTGATTCGCGATGATCTCGACGAGCCGGTCGGGCAGGAACTCCGGGTAGCGATGCGCGCGGCGCATCACGTCGTCGAGCGCGGCGAGCACGGACGGCAGCGGCGCGAACGGGTTCTCGCTCAGGGCGAGGTCGAATCGAACACCGGGCCCCGCGAGGGTCGGCGCCGTCATTGCGCACCCCCGGCCGGGGCTGCGCCCCATCGGATCGCCCCGGCGCCGGCGAAATCGCCCGCGTGCGCGAACGCGGACATCATGACCAGCGATCCGTTGGGGATCCGGCCTGCCCGGTTCTCGATGTCGAGCGTGACGGGGATCGCGGCGCCGAACAGATTGCCGCACTCGTCGAATGTGTCGGGGTGTCGTTCCGCCGGGAGTTCGAGTGCGTCACGCCAGTTGCGGAGGAACAACCGGTTGGGCTGGTTGGTGACGAGGGTGTCGATCTGGTCCGGGGAGACACCGATCTGCTTGCACACCGCCATCGCCACCTCGGGGACCAGCCGGTTTCCCCGGGCGAAGACCTTCGCGATCTTCGATTCGGTGAATCCGATGTGTAGTTGGCCGGTTCCGGTCTCCCAGTATTTGCGGGGCGGATCGACCGCGGCGGTCATGTCTCCCGCGAACTCGGGGTAGGTCCGGCACTCGAGGCCGAGTACGGGTGCCGCGTCCGACTTCACGAGCAGGCAGGCGCCGGCGCCGTCCCCCGGCACCGCCGACTGCGCCAGGGTGCGTACCTCGGACTGCGTGAAGATCTGGCCCGCACTGTTCTGCACCGACACGATCAGCGCCGTCGACGCGTCGCTGGTCTGCATGATCTGACGCGCCAGTTTGATCATGTACACGAACGACGCACAACCGCCGTTGTGCAGGTCCACCACCCAGTCCGGGGTGATGCCCATACGGCGCGCCAGTTCGCCGCCGGTGCCCAGGATCGGGACGTCGGGCAGTTGGGTGTGTGTGATGAGGATGTCCACGTTGGAGATCAGCTCGGCGCCGTTCCGTTCGGTGAGCGGGGCGACCGCGCGTTCGGCCATGTCGACGGCGTTCTCGTCGCTCGCGATGTGGTGGCGGAACTTCGGCGCCCGGAACATGATGTTGTGGGCCAACCGGTCGGTGGCGGCGAACTGTGCGAAATAGTCGGCGCCCACCCTGTTCTCGGGCAGGTAGCCGGCGATGTCGATCAGGCTGACGGTGTTCATGTCTCACTCACCCATCCAGTCCGGGGTGACCGGCAGGTTGTTCGCCCACCGGTATTCGCAGATGGCCTTGAGGTTGGTCATCTCGAGTTGGTGTCCGGCGGCGAACATGTCCCAGAAGTCGCCGACCCACGGCACCCGGTCCGCCGGCGCGGTCTCGGGGTACGGATTGTCTTCGTAGAACGGGTGGTGGCAGTTCGTCCACAGCACGACCGATCCGTCGACGTCGAGTACCGTGCGGGCGTCCACCACCCGCATCAGATACACCATCCACAGGTGCTTTCCCTGGTCCCAGGCGCAGTGATAGTCGACCGTGCGCGCATCGGCGTGGGCCACCGTGCGCGTGTAGATCTCGGTCGTGTCGCCGAGGCGGTCGTACGCGAGCCACAGCCCGTCCTCGTCGGTGGGGGTGAATCCCCGCAGGCTGTACGTCCACTCTTCCAGGCTGCGGGTGTCCGACAGGTATCGGAACACCTCGTCGGGTGGGCAGTCGATGTATTCGTTGACGGTGCAGTATTTTCCGAACACCTGGTCGTGGGGGTACACCGACCGGAGCATGTCCATGATGATCGGCGTCGTGGCGTGACGGTCGGAGGTCTCGATGCGGACGAGTCCGGGCAGGTCGGCGGGAAGGTCGGGCAGGGCTGCGATCTCGTGGGCGGTCATCGGCGTGCTCCTTCTCGGGTTTCGGTTCTCTCGGCACTGCCTCGGGCGGGCAGGAACGGCAGGAACGGTGGTAGCTCGTCGGCGTCGCAGACGACCTCGATGACGGCGGGCCCCACCGACTCCGTCGTGGCCCGTAGCGCGTCGGCCAGGGCGGCGTGTGTGTGGACCGTGTGCGACGGCAGCCCGGGAAACAGGGCCCCGACCCCCGCGGCGATGTGCGCGGGACGAAACCGGTTGAACGTGTACGTGCCTTCGAAATACACCTGTTCGCGCGTCAGGCACATCGCGTGGGCGTTGTTGTTGAACAGAACGAACGTGACCGGTACGTCGTACTCGACCGCCGTGTGTATCTCGAGTCCGTGCGCGTAGAACGCGCCGTCACCGGCGATCACGAAGGTGCGGCGGCCGCGGGAGAACGCCGACCCGATCGCGGCGCCGAAGGTGTATCCCATCCCGCCCATTCCGAGTGCCACGACGAACCGGCCCCCCTGTCGAACCGGAAGGTGATGCACCACAGCGGCACCCGTGTTGCCTGCGTCCGCGAACACGTCGGCGTCGTCGGGCAACGCCCCGGCCAGCGCCCGCATCGCGTCCGTGTAGTGCAGTCCCGACGTGTCCGATCGGGGCACGTGGATCGACGTCGGTTCGCCCGGCACGACGGGTATCGGCGAAGCCGGCGGTCCGATCTCCGTGACGAGCCGGCGCAGCGTTGCCCTCAGGTCCCGGGTCGGCAGGTGACGTGTCTGCAGATACGGTTGCGCCGATCCGACGCTGTACACCAGTGTCTTCTCCAGCGCGGTATCGAGCCCGCCCCGTGCCATCACCGGCAGTTGTGTGCCGACGAGCAGGCAGACGTCGGAATCCTGCAGCGCGTCGATCACATCCGGGTTCCCCATCGCGCCGGTCACCCCGAGCCGCCCCGGCGCGGCAGGGTCGATCACGTCCTTCGCGTCGGGCGTGGCGGCCACCCGCGCACCGAGCGTGTACGCGAGTGCGGCGAGTTCGGTGCGCGCATCGGCCCGTGCGATCTCGTCGCCGGCGATCACCGTGATCCGGCCGTAGTCGTCCCGGAGCGCCTCGGCGAGCCGCGTGACATCCGTCGCGGCGGCGCACGGTGCCGTCCACACCGTCCGCGACGGCACGTGAAATTCACCGATTGCTTGCTGAATGTTCTTCGGCAGCAGCAATACCGCCGGTCCCCCGCGGCGCGCGGCTGCCAGCGCCTCGGCGAGCAGGCGCGGGGCGTCGAGTGGCGACTCGACGCGCGCGCAGTACAGTGACACCTCGCCGAACAACCGGGAGGCGTCGATCGACCCTGCCAGTCCGCTCGTGTCCTGGAACGCGCCCGCCCCCTCCAGCATCGTCGGCGGTTGCCCGACCAACGCGAGCAGCGGCACCCGCGAGGCGAAGGACTCACCGAGCCCGGCAACCAGATTGAGCGCTCCCCCACCCGACGTCGCCGCGACGACCCCGATCCGGTTCGACGTCCGGGCGTAGCCGTCGGCCATCGTCGTCGCCGAGAATTCGTGCTTGGCGACGACACCCTCGACGTCGCGGGAACGGTGCAGTGCGTCGTACAGGTCCTCGATGTTCGCGCCGCCCACACCGAAGACATGGGCCACCCCCTCGGTGGCCAGTGCCGCGACGATGTAGTCGGCGACGCGCATGCTCTGCTGGGATTTCCGCGGCTCGTGGTAGGTGGGATTCATCGGCAGACCCCCGTGTCGTGGATCGGGTCGGGGCGACCTGCGGCCGCCCACTGGATATACACACGAACGACGTGCCGGTCGGGTTCACCGGTGGCAGAACATTTTTGCGAGAACAATCGAGAACAATCACGATGAACGAAACACGGCCACGAATCGTGGAAGGAGTATGAAACCCTCCACCGCACCTTTCCTCGCGTCGGTGTTCGTCGCTGTGTGCGCACTCGCCGCCTGTAGCGACGACGGCGCCTCGTCGACACCGTCGCCGGACACGACCATGCCGACGACCATGACCATGCCCGCGGCGGCGACCGGAACCGCCGCAGCACCGGACGAGATCGTGATCGCGGGATTCGCGTTTTCCGTTCCCGCGACGGTGTCGCCCGGAGACCGGATCACCATTCGCAACGACGACACCGCGGAACACACCGTGACCTCGGACGTGGCGGGTGCGTTCGACGTCGAGATCGCGGGAGGCGAAACGGCCACCCTCACCGTTCCGTCGACGCCGGGAACCTACGGGTTCCACTGCACGTATCACCCAACGATGCACGCCGGGCTGGTCGTCGGCTGACCGGCTGCCGCACCGGCTCCGGAATCGGCGCAGCCCCGGCCCCACGGGCCGGGGCTGCTTCGTCCGTGACCACATTCACCGCGTCCCGTTTCTCACAGCATCGCGGTCAGCAGCACTTGGTGATCGTCCGAGGACCGTACGTCGATGCTCGCGATCGAGTCGACGGGCAGGCTGGTGGTGGCGGTGGGCCGCACCGTGCGGCCGGCCTCACCGGTCCAGGTCGCCAGGGTCGTCACGGCTCCCGCGCGATCGGTGACGGTCAAGGTGTACTCCTCGGTGGCGGCGCCGTACCGACCGTCGCCCGGCCACGTCTCCTTGTAGGAACATTCGACGAAGACCACCGTGCCCCAGGACGTCGACGCGACGGAGGCACTCGCGGTGATCGCGGTCGGAACCACGGGTGTGAACACCGTGTCGATGGTGTTCGCGCGGTCCGGGGCAGACATCGCTGTCGCGGGCGTGGCCGGGGGCCGGTCCTGCGTCGCCAGCACCGCGGTGGGGACGGCGACGGCCACCACGGCGGCAGCGGCAGCGAGTGCCGTGGCCGCTCGCCGGCGGCGTCTGCGCCGCTGCACCGTGCCCACCAGTTGGGCCAGCACGCGGGGTGCGGGCGTCTGCTCGTCCTCGATTGCCTCGTTCCCGGGCAGCGTTCCGAATGCCTCCTCGGGGGTGATGAGAGCAAGCAACCCCGGCATTCCCGCCAGTTCGGACACGGCCTGCGAACACTGCGCGCAGTGCGCGAGGTGCGCCTCGTATTCGCGCCGATCGCCGGCGGACATCGCCCCCAGCACGTACGCCGCGTCCCAGCGGGCGTAGGGATCCTCGTGCGACTCGAAGTCGTCGAACGTCATCGGGTCACCCCCATTTCCTGCAGAGCCAGTCGAAGGGCCCGCAATCCGTAATGCATGCGGGATTTCACCGTTCCTTCCGGTATCCCGAGTTCGCCGGCGATCTGATGCGTCGACATCCCCCGGTAATAACCGAGGACGAGGACGGCACGGTGGTCGGGGGTCAGCCGGGCGAGCGCGTCGCCCATCATCCAGGCGTCGAGCGCACCATCCGAACTGTCGGGTGCGGCTCGTTCGGGTGTGGAGCTCATGCCGATCTCCCGCTGGGAGCGGGCGCTCCGGTGCTCGTCGAACACGAGATTCCGGGCGACGGTGAACAGCCAGGCCCGGGCCGACGATTCCGATTGGTCCAGCACGTTCGGGTGCTTCCAGGCTCGCAGCAGCACTTCCTGCACGATGTCCTCGGCGCGGACACGATCGCCGGTCAGCCTCAGGGCATACCTCCATACCGCGGGGGCATGCTCCTCGTACAGGGCATGCATGAGCTCCGTCTGGGCATCCGGCATCGGTCACCACCTCCCAGCCGTACACACGGTACAACTGTGCTTCCGGTTCAACGTTCGTCCGGAAACTGGTGAAACCCCAGGTGACACCGGGGCGGCCGACCGCGCCGCGCGCGCGGCCGGCGATTTGCCTCTGGCGCGCCACCGCCGTCCTGGATCAAACTGGAATGGAGGTGAGGAGCACCCCCATGACTACAGCACGGATTCGACGCGGCATCGTGGCAGGTATCGACGGATCGGACGGCGCGCTGGAGGCAGCGGCGTGGGCCGCATCCGCTGCGCGGCGGTTCGAGGAACCGCTCCGCCTCGTGCACGTGCTACCGAAGCATCCGAACTCCCGCGGCGGCGACGGCGCCCCGGACGGCGACGAGATTCTCGCCGCAGCCGAGAAGGCCGTCCTCGACGGGCAGCGAGACCTCGAGGTGGAGCGGAGCACCCATCCCGGACCTCCCGCCCAGGCGCTGGTGGAACTGTCCAAGACGGCCCGCATGCTGGTACTCGGACCTGCGGCGACGAGCGAGATGAAATCGGTGGTCGCCGGTTCCGACGTCGTACGGGTGTCGAATCGCGCCGAATGCCCGGTCGTCGTCTGGCGCGGCATCCAGGGCCACGAGGTCAGTGGAACCCGTCCCGTCGTGGTGGGGGTGGACGGAAGCGAACTGAGCGACATGGCCGTTGCCCATGCGTTCGAGTTCGCGGCGTTCTTCGGCGTTCCCCTCGTCGCGGTCCACACCTGGGCCGAGCACTCCACGCTCGGGGCGTGGTACTCGGAGGAACGGCGCTTCACCGACTGGTCGGATCTCGTGCAGCACGAAGAGGCCTGGCTCGCCGAGAGCCTCGCGGGGTGGCGCGAGAAGTATCCCGACGTCGAGGTCACCCGCTGCCTCGAGCGCGGCGGGCCGATGAAGGTGCTCCTCGAGTACTCGTTCGGGGCGCAGTTGATCGCTGTCGGCAGTCACGGGCGGAACCCGTTCACCGCCTCGATCGTGGGCTCCACGAGCCAGAGCCTCATCCACCACGCGCGGTGCCCGGTCCTCATTTGCCGTAAGGGCTGACACCGTCGCATTCGCACCCCATTGCGATCAGCCTGATTCTTTGTTCACTCGCCGCAGCGCCATTTCCCGGCGTCCTATTCCGCAGCCGAAAAACCGTTGTGAACTGCGGAATCGGAATACACCGCGTCACATCGCCGACAAATGCACATGCCGCAGAATAATCAAGTGTTTCGATCACGATAATTAGATTTCCCCCCAATTGCGGCCCCCGATTCCGCGTTTATAGTTTCCGGCATGTCGGAGCCACGCTCATATCTCGTCTGCGCGTCTCAGCGCAGCGGCAGCACCCTGCTCGTCGAATCCCTGCGCGCCACGACCGTGGCCGGCAACCCCGAAGAATTCTTTCAATACCTGCCGTCGACCAGTCGCTCACCGCAACCGCGGCAGTGGTTCGACGGGGTCACCGACGAGGCGGTGCTTTCGCGGCTCGCCCCGCTCGAACCGGGAACGGTCGACACCCGGACGTCCGAACAGTGGCGCGACCAACTGCTCGGCCTCGGGCGAACCCCCAACGGCGTGTGGGGCGGCAAGCTGATGTGGAATCAGGTTCCGCTATTGCTCGATCGCGTTGCCGGACTGCCGAATCGCACCGGCAGCGGTCTGCGTTCCGCACTGGGCGACCTGCTCGGGCCCGACCCGACGTTCGTCCACGTGTTCCGGCCGGACCTCGTCGGGCAGGCGGTGTCCATGTGGCGCGCCGTGCAGACACAGGTGTGGCGCGACGACGCCACCCCACCCGCCCCGAACGACGGAGCCGAGTACAACGCCGAGGGCATCGCGCACCTCGCCGCGATTCTGCGTGACCAGGAACTCCGCTGGCGCGACTGGTTCGCGGCGGAAGACATCTCACCCGTCGAGATCAGCTTCACCGACCTGGTGGCGGACCCGCAGGCCACGACGGCGAAGGTGCTCGTGGAACTGGGCCTCGACGCCGAACTCGCGCCCCCGCCACCTCTGAAACGGCAGAGCGACGGTCGCTCCCGGGAATGGGCCGAGCGCTACCGCATCGAGGCGGCCGAGAAGGGGTACCCGGCATGACCACCCCAGCTCCCCTTGCCACCGTGGACGAACTTCGCGCGCTCGAGGCCGAGGCGGTGCACATCATTCGCGAGGTGGTCGCCGAACTCGAACGACCCGTTCTGCTGTTCTCCGCGGGCAAGGACTCGATCGTTCTCCTCCGGCTGGCGGAGAAGGCGTTTCGGCCGACCCCCGTACCGTTTCCGGTGCTGCACGTCGATACCGGTCACAACTTCCCCGAGGTGCTCGAATTCCGCGACCGCCGGCTCGCCGAGGACGGGCACCGGCTGATCGTCGCGTCGGTGCAGGAGTCGATCGACAAGGGCCGCGTCACCGAATCGGGCGGCCCGGGCACGTCCCGCAACCGCCTGCAGACCCGCACCCTGCTCGACGCTCTCGAGGAGCACCGCTTCGACGCCGCGTTCGGCGGTGCCCGCCGGGACGAGGAACGAGCCCGCGCCAAGGAACGCGTGCTCAGCTTCCGCGACGAGTTCGGGCAGTGGGATCCGCGTTCCCAGCGTCCCGAACCGTGGTCGCTGTACAACGGGAGAATCCGCCGGGGCGAACAGGTTCGGGTCTTCCCGCTCAGCAACTGGACCGAACTCGACATCTGGCGGTACATCGAACTAGAGAACCTCGAACTGCCGTCGATCTACTTCGCCCACGAGCGGCAGGTGTTCGAACGGGATGGCATCCTGCTCGGGTTGTCCGAATACACGCTGCCCACCGAAGACGAACTGGTGCAACGACTCCGGGTGCGGTACCGCACGGTCGGAGACCTCACCATCACCGGTGCCGTGCGCTCGGACGCCGGCGACGTCGCCGGTGTGATCGAGGAGATCGCCGCGGCCACGGTCTCCGAACGCGGTGAGACCCGGGCCGACGACAGGACTTCCGTCGCCGCGATGGAAGACCGCAAACGCGAGGGGTACTTCTGATGACCACCACCAGCCGGCCCCGACAATTGCTGCGCCTCGCCACGGCGGGCAGCGTCGACGACGGCAAGAGCACCCTGATCGGACGGCTCCTCCACGACACGGGCAGCCTCCCCACCGACCACCTCGAGGCGGTGACCGACGCCGACGGCGCGGCCGACCTCGCGGCCCTGTCCGACGGACTGCGCGCCGAACGCGAGCAGGGCATCACCATCGACGTCGCGTACCGCTTCTTCTCCACCCCCACCCGGAGTTTCGTCCTCGCCGACACCCCGGGCCACGAGCGGTACACCCGCAACATGTTCACCGGCGCGTCGAACACCCACGTGGCCGTGCTGCTCGTCGACGCGCGGGCCGGTGTGCTCCGGCAGACCCGCCGCCACGCCCGGATCGCCGACCTCCTCGGCGTGCCGCACCTGGTCGCGGTGGTCAACAAGATCGACCTCGTCGACTTCGACGAGACCCGGTTCAAGGAGGTCGAATCCGAACTGGGCCTACTCGCGCAACGCCTCGGTCACCGCGACCTCACGGTGATCCCGGTGTCCGCCACTCGCGGCGACAACGTCGTGACCCGGTCGGATGCGACACCCTGGTACGACGGACCCACGATCCTCGAGTACCTCGAGGGGGTGGAACTGGCCGCACCGTCGGCCGTCGCGTCCGAACTGCGACTGCCGATCCAATGGGTCGCACGTCCCACCGATCATCAGCGACGCCGCTACACCGGGCGCTTGTCCGCGGGCACCCTCTCCGTCGGAGACGAGGTGCTGGTGCTGCCCGCCGGTTCCCGCAGCACGGTCACCGCTCTCGACACCCTCGATCCGAACCGGGCCGTCGCGGTCGCACCGCTGTCGGTGTCGTTCGAACTCGCCGACGACCTCGATGTCGCCCGCGGCGATCTCGTGGTGAGCGCGGCCGCCGATGCCGGCGCACCCGTCGCCGCCCGCGAGATCGACGCGACCGTGTGCTGGCTCGGCGAGACACCGCTCCGGGCCGGCGACCGGGTGGCGCTCAAGCACACGAGCCGGACGGTCCGTGCCACCGTCCAGGCCCTCCACACCCGGCTCGACCCGGAAACTCTCGAGGAACACGACCTCCCCAGCGAACTCGCCCTCAACGACATCGGCCGGATCACGCTCCGGACGAGCACGGTGGTGCTCGCGGACCCCTACGCCACCAATCGCGACGCGGGCGCCTTCATCCTCATCGACGAGCAGAGCAACGACACCGTCGGCGCCGGTACCGTCAGCGAAGCCCGCGAAGTCGTGCCCGGCGCGCAGACCCGCAACGACATCAAGTGGCACCCCTCGTCGCTGGACCGGGATCGCCGCTGGACGGCCACCGCCCAGCGCGGTGCCACCATCTGGCTGACCGGGCTGCCGGCCTCGGGCAAGTCGACCGTGGCGGTCGCGCTGGAGCGGACCCTCGTCGATGCCGGTCGCGCCGCGTACCTCCTCGACGGCGACAACGTCCGGCACGGAATCTCGGACGATCTCGGGTTCACCCCGGGCGACCGCGCCGAGAACATCCGGCGCGTCGGCCATCTCACCCGGTTGTTCGCCGACGCCGGGGTGGTGGCGATCGCGTCGATGGTGTCGCCCCTCCGGTCGGATCGGGCGATCGCCCGCGCACTGAACGAAGCCGCGGACCTGTCCTTCCTCGAGATTCACGTCAGCACCCCCGTCGAGGAGTGCGAGCGACGCGACCCGAAGGGCCTCTACGCCCGCGCGCGGGCCGGCGAACTCCGCGGCCTCACCGGTATCGACGCCCCGTACGAGGCCCCCGAGAACCCGGACCTCGCGTTCGACACCACCGGGGCCGACCTCGACGACCTCGTTGCGCGCATTCTCGCCGAACTCGCCCGGCACGAGGCCGGGCGGTAGCTCCGCGGCACCTACGTGACTGCGCCGCTCCGCGGCTGGTCGAGGATTCCGCGTTCCGCACTGTAGGCCGAACGCACGTCCGGCACCCGATCGAGGGTGGCGAGGTACTCCTCCATGGCCTTCCGCGCGTATGCCGTTCCCTCCTCCTCGCTCGGGATCGAGTCACCCGTCGACCGTCGCCACGTCGCCAGTTCCAGCGCGAGCTCGGCCTGGGTCGCCGCGAACTCCTCGGTGTCGGCGAGGTTGTCCCGCTCGTCGGGATCGGCGCCGAGGTCGTAGAGTTCCCTGCTCGGACGGGGATCGAGATGCTCGGTGCCCAGCGCCTCTCCGGACAGGCTGTTCTCGATGTCGAGGGGCAGGTCGAGCCTGGGACGCGGGGCGTAGTTCTCGATGTAGCTGAACCGCTTGGTGCGGACCGCCCGGATGGGATCGAAGCTGTCGTGGAAGGTCTTCTCCGTGAACAACGCGTCGCGCGCCGTCGACGCCGATCGCCCCAGCAACTGCGCGGCGTGGGAGACTCCTTCCACTGCCTCGGGTATCGGGACTCCGAGCAATTCGAGGAGCGTGGGAACCAGATCCACGCCGCTGAACAGGTCGTCGTACACGCGGGGCTCCGCCCGCAGCCGTCGCGGGGGCCGGATGATCGTCGCGATTCCCGTGCCCGGCGCGTACAGGGTCGACTTCGCGCCGGGAAATGCCTCACCGTGATCGGTGAGGAACACGACCCACGTGCTGTCGTCGAGATGCTCGTCGTCCAGTGTCTGCAGCAACCGACCGACGGCGGCGTCGGCCACCTCGATCGAACCGTGGAATCCGGCCAGATCCTCACGGACCTTCGGCCGGTCGGGCAGGTACGACGGGACGTCGAACCCGTCGGGATCGGCGGCGGGATAGCGGTCGACCGGGTACGGGCGGTGTGTCTCGAAGAAGCCCGCCGTCAGCAGGAACGGTCGCGTCGGGAATCGCGCCAGCCACCGCGACGCCCGATCGGTGACGTAGTCGCAGTACGAATTGGTGACGTCGTACTCGTGGTAGCCGAGCCGCGTGGGATAGGCGGTCTCGTGCTGCATCCCGAACAGTGCCGTGTACCAACCCGCTTCCGCCAGCAGGGACGGCAGTGTGCGGACGTCGTCGTGGTACTGCCAGCCGTGGTGGGCGAGACCGATCAGACCGTTGCTGTGCGGATACCGGCCCGAGAACAGGGCGCCGCGCGACGGCGAGCACAGCGGTGCCGCCGCGTGCGCGTCGGTGAGCAGGGCGCCCTCGGCGGCGAGCCGGTCGAGGTTCGGACTGCGCACCCCGGACGCCCCGTAACACCCGAGGTGACGCCCGAGGTCGTGCCAGTGCACGATCAGAACGTTGTCACGGACGGGTTCTGCCGGGGTCGGCACGGTCGCCTCCTACCTCACTCGGGAATTACAGGGATACCGGAACTTCGGCCTCCGGGAGTTCGGGGACCCGCGTCGCCCGGGCGTACACGGTCTCGCCTTCCTGCAGGCCCAGGGCGGCGCTGTCGCCGCGCGTCACCTGCGCGGAGAAGGCTTCGCCGGTGGCCTCGTTGCGCAGGTCCACCCGCACCTCGAACCCCAGGTGCACCACCCGCTCGACGGTCGCCCGCGTGACGCCCAGCGATTCGGCCGTCCCCGCCTGCTGCGCGAGGGCCATGTCGGGGTCGCGGCCCAGGCGGATGTCGTGCGGGCGGACCAGCTGCCCGTTGAGCTTGGCCACCGACCCGAGGAACGACATCACGAAGTCGTTGTCCGGCCGGTCGTAGAGGTCTTCCGGTTGACCGATCTGCTCGATCCGGCCCTTGTTGAGAACCGCGATCCGGTCGGCGACGTCGAGCGCCTCCTCCTGGTCGTGGGTGACGAGGACGGTGGTCACGTGCACCTCGTCGTGCAGGCGGCGCAGCCAGGTGCGCAGGTCGGTACGGACCTTCGCGTCGAGCGCGCCGAACGGCTCGTCGAGGAGAAGGACCTTCGGGTCGACGGCCAGTGCCCGCGCGAGCGCCATGCGCTGACGCTGGCCGCCCGACAGTTGCGCCGGGTAGCGGTGCTGGAATCCGTCGAGGCCGACGATCTCGAGAAGCTCGTTGACCTTCTTGTCGATCTCCGGCTTCGGGCGCTTGCGGATCTTCAGACCGAACGCGACGTTGTCGCGCACCGTCATGTGCTTGAACGCCGCGTAGTGCTGGAACACGAACCCGATGTCCCGCTTCTGCGGTGAGATGTTCGTGACGTCGGTCCCGCCGATCACCACGGTGCCGGAGTCGAGGGTTTCCAGGCCGGCGATCGACCTGAGCAGGGTCGACTTGCCGGAACCGCTCGGCCCGAGGAGCGCGGTCAGCGAACCCGAGGGGATGTCGATGGTGACGTCGTCGAGGGCCGCGAACGACCCGTAGTTCTTCCGGGCGCCGGTCACGGTGATCATGTGGTGCTCCTCTTGCGGTCGAGCAGGGTCATCAGAAGCAGGGTGATCAGCGCGATGCCCATCAGCAGGGTGGCTGCGGAGTACGCGCCGAACGTGTTGTGGTCGTCGATGTAACGCGAATGCACCAGCAGGGTCAGGGTCTGGGAGACGCCGGGGAATCCCGACGACACCATGATCACCGCACCGAACTCGCCCAGCGACCGGGCAACGGTCAGGACCACGCCGTACGTCAGGCCCCAGCGGATGGCGGGCAGGGTGATCAGCCAGAAGGTCTGCCAGCGGCTCGCGCCGAGCGTCGCCGCGGCCTGTTCCTGTTCCTCGCCGATCTCGTGCAGGACGGGCTCCACCTCCCGCACGACGAACGGCAGCGTCACGAACAGGGTGGCGATGACCATGCCGGGCAGCCCGAAGATCACCTTGAATCCCAGCGATTCGAGTCCGCCGAACCAGCCGTTGGCGCCCCACAGCAGGATCAGCGACACACCGACCACGATCGGCGAAACGGCGAACGGCAGGTCGACCACCGCCTGCACCAGACCGCGTCCGGGAAAGCGGCCCCGCACCAGCGCCAGGGCCGTGACGATCCCGAACACCACGTTGACCGGGACGACGATGGCCACGATCAGCAGGGACAGATTGAGCGCGGAAATCGCGGCGGGCGTGCTGATCGACTCGACGAACGCGCCGATACCGTTCTCGAACGTACGGAACAGGATGATGACGATCGGCACCACCAGCAGCCCGAACAGATAGAGCAACGCGACCGCACGCAGCGTGATCCGGGTCGATCCCGAGAGCTTCATTCCGCCTGCTCCTCACGACGCTGCCCCCGGCTGGCGAAGACCCGGAGGACGAACAACGTCACGAACGCGATGGCCAGGAGGGCCACCGACACGGCCGCCGCAGCGGCCGGCCGATCGATTTCGATCTGCTGTTGAATGTACTGGGAAGCGACCTGAGTCTCTCGGGGAATGTTTCCGCCGATCAGGACGACCGATCCGTATTCACCGATCGCGCGGGCGAACGCGAGCCCGGCGCCGCTGATGATGGCCGGCGTCAAGGTCGGGAGCACCACCCGGCGGAAGATCGTCACGTTGTCCGCGCCCAGCGAGGCCGCGGCCTCCTCCACCTCCTTGTCCACCTCGATCAGCACCGGCTGCACGGAGCGGACGACGAACGGCAGCGTCACGAATGCCAGGGCCACGATCAGACCGGGCTGCGTGGCATTGAGGTGGACCCCGATCGGGCTCTCCGGGCCGTACAGCGACAGCAGCACGATGCTGGCCACGATGGTCGGCAACGCGAACGGCAGGTCGATCAGCGCGTTCACGATCCGCTTCCCGGGGAACTCGTCGCGAACGAGAACCCAGGCGATGAGCGTGCCCATGACCACGTTGATCACGGCCACCACCACCGACACCAGCACGGTGATGCGCAGGGATGCCAGCGCCACCGGGGACGTGATCGCGTCCACGAACCCGCCGATGCCGTCGCCGAACGACGCCACGGTGAGCGCGGCGAGGGGCAGAACCACGATGATGCTCAGCCAGAGCGTCGCGATGCCGATGCCGAGCGGGCCCACCGCACCGGTGACCCGGGCGACCTTCTTGCGAGCAGGCGGAGCGGGCGGAGACGGCACCGTGGTGCCGCGTCCGCCTGCCGTCGTCGTCGGTGTGTTGCTCATGTCGGTCTTACTTGGTGGCGTTGTCGTAGATCACAGCGATCGACCCGGTGTCCTTGGCGAATACCTCGGAGTCGACCTTGGCCCAGCCGCCGAGATCGGCGATGGTCCACAGCTTCGCCGGCTCCGGGAACTTGTCGGTGAACTCCGTGGCGACGGCGGGGTCGACCGGGCGGAATCCGGCCTCGGCCCACAGCTTCTGGCCGTTGGTGGTGTAGAGGAAGTCCTTGAACGCGTTGGCCTTCTCCAGGTTCTTGCTGTTCGACAGCACCGCGACCGGGTTCTCGATCTTGAACGTGGTCGGCGGGGTCACGTGCTCGACGGGGTCGCCGTTGCCCTCGATGAACAGCGCCTCGTTCTCGTAGCTGAGCAGCACGTCACCGGTGCCCTGCAGGAACGCCTCGGACGCCTCGCGGCCCGACTTCGGCTGAATCTTCACGTGATCGTTCACCAGGGAGGTGATGTAGTCGAGACCGGCGGCCGGGTCCTGACCGCCGTTGCTCTTCGCCGCGTACGGTGCGAGCAGGTTCCACTTCGCGGATCCGGAGCTGAACGGGTTGGGGGTGACCACCTCGACGTCGGGTCGGAGCAGGTCGTCCCAGTCGTGGATGTTCTTCGGGTTGCCGTCGCGCACGACCATGGTGACCACCGAGCCGAACGGAATTCCGTTGTAGGCGTCCTGGTTCCAGCTCTTGTCGACCAGGCCGGCGTCGACGAGACGGGTGATGTCGGGTTCGACGGAGAAGTTGACGAAGTCGGCGTCGGCGCCGTCCTTAACCTTGCGGGACTGGTCGCCGGAGGCACCGTAGGACGGCTGGAAGGCGACGCCCTTGCCCTCGTCGGTGGCGTTGAAGGCGGGGATCAGCTTGTCGAAGCCCGGCTTCGGCACGGCGTACGCGTACAGGTTGATGGTGCCGGCACTACCGTCGGCACTGGCAGAGTCGCCGCCGACCGTGTCGCTCGCGCCACCGCTGCACGCGGTCAGGGCCACAGCTCCGAGCGTCACGAGGGCCGTGAGAAGACTGCGAGAACGGCGTTTCATTGGGAGAAACCTTCCTGGGAACTGTCACAGAGGCGTGGTGCGAAAAAAATTCGATGAAGATGCGGAACGAGGGAACGCGGAGACAGCCCGAGCGGGCAGTCAGGGGTGCGTTCGACGATCGGTGGCACGAGGCAGGTCGAGCGTGCGTGGGGCCACCCGGGCGCACTCGGGTGCGCGGGGAGAAATCAACAACAGTCGATGTCGGCGACTGCGAGCATGCCGACAGCGATCAACGCCAATTCATGGCGGACCTGGTGTACAGCGGCTTCAGACACGCCGTGAAATGTAGCAGAGGCTGAACCAAGTACTCACATCGAACGGGATTTACCGGGTGAGCAGCCACGCGACGACGACGAGGACGATGAGCGCGAGCAGCGCGAGAGTGACGCGTGAGCGCGGCATCAGGGTTCCTCCACCTTCCGGACGTCCCGCCTGAGCAGGACGAAGACTGCGGCCAGGCCGCGATCGAGCAGCCACGCCAGACCCCGGCACACCGGCACCATCACCAGCAGGACGAGGGCGACCTGCGGAACGAACGGAAGTCCGGCGATCCACAGCTCGAAGCCGTCCCACCAACTCGCCATCCGGTCCACCGTGCCACCCTATCGTTCGCCCGCCCGGGGCCGGTGGAGAGGTGGACGGCGGGGCGGTGGCGGTCGATGATGATGACATGGTGCCCAGCGACGCGCATTCCCACGGCCGGCTGCATGCGGCCCCGCATCATCACCACCATTCGTTCCCGCCGATCGACGACTACGCGTTCCTGTCGGATTGCGAATCGACGTGCCTCATCGCACGCAACGGCTCGGTGGAGTGGATGTGCGTCCCGCGGCCCGACTCCCCCAGCATCTTCGGCGCCATCCTCGACCGCAGCGCGGGCCACTTCCGCATCGGGCCGTACGGGCAGAACGTGCCCGCCGCCCGCCGCTACCTGCCGGGCGGACTGATCGTCGAGACGACGTGGCAGACCGAGACGGGGTGGCTCATCGTCCGCGACGCCCTCGTGCTCGGTCCGTGGCACAACGTCCAGCAGCGCTCGCGCTCGCACCGCCGCACCCCCACGGACTGGGACGCCGAGCACATCCTGCTGCGGACGGTGAAGTGCGTCAACGGCACCGTCGAACTGGAGATGAGCTGCGAACCCGCCTTCGATTACCACCGCGGCGCGGCGCATTGGGAGTACACGGGCAAGGTCTACGAGGAGGCCACCGCCACCTGCCGGTCGAGCAGCCCGGGTGACCATCCGACGCTGAGACTGACGACGAACATGAAGATCGGGCTCGAGGGGCGGGAGGCCCGCGCGCGCACCCGGATGGTGGAAGGCGACAACGTGTTCGTCGCCCTGTCGTGGGCGCACATGTCCGCGCCGCAGACGTTCGACGAGGCGGCCGACAAGATGTGGCAGACGGCGAAGTGCTGGCGGGAATGGATCACCATCGGCCGCTTTCCCGACCACAAGTGGCGCGGCTACCTGCAGCGGAGCGCTCTCGCCCTGAAGGGGCTGACGTACGCCCCCACCGGGGCCCTGCTCGCGGCGTCGACGACGTCCCTTCCGGAAACCCCCGGGGGTGAACGGAACTGGGACTACCGCTATGCGTGGGTGCGCGATTCGACGTTCGCACTGTGGGGCCTGTACAGCCTCGGGCTCGACCGGGAGGCCAACGACTTCTTCTCGTTCATCTACGACGTGTCGAGCGCCGAGGACGGCAACCACCACCCGCTGCAGGTGATGTACGGCGTCGGCGGGGAGCAGACGCTGGAGGAGTCGGAGTTGCATCACCTCTCCGGGTACGACGGCGCGCGACCGGTCCGGATCGGGAACGGCGCCTACGACCAGATCCAGCATGACATCTGGGGAACGATCCTCGATTCGGTGTATCTGCACGTGAAATCGCGGGAGCGGGTCCCGGAGACCCTGTGGCCGATGCTCAAACGCCAGGTGGAGGAGGCGGTCAAGCACTGGCGGCTGCCCGACCGGGGGATCTGGGAGGTCCGCGGCGAGCCGCAGCACTTCACGTCGTCGAAGATCATGTGCTGGGTGGCCCTCGACCGGGGTGCGAAACTCGCCGATCAGCAGGGCGAGACGAGTTACGCGCAGCAGTGGTCCGAACTGGCCGACGAGATCAAGGAGGACATCCTCGAACACGGGGTCGACGCGCGCGGCGTCCTCACGCAGCGGTACGGCAGCGACGGCCTCGACGCGTCCCTCCTCCTCGCGCCGCTCCTGCGGTTCCTGCCCGCCGACGATCCACGCATCCGCGCCACCGTCCTCGCCATCGCGGACGAACTGACCGAGGGCGGGCTGGTGCTGCGCTACCGCGTGGAGACCACGGACGACGGACTGAAGGGCAAGGAGGGCACGTTCACGATCTGCTCGTTCTGGCTCGTATCGGCGCTCGTCGAGATCGGAGAACTCGACCGCGCCAAACGCCTGTGCGATCGGCTCCTCGGCTTCGCCAGCCCCCTCAAGCTGTACGCGGAGGAGATCGATCCCGACTCGGGCCGGCACCTCGGCAACTTCCCGCAGGCGTTCACCCATCTGGCGTTGATCAACGCGGTGGTCCACGTCATCCGCGCCGAGGAGGCGGCGGCCGGCGGCTTCCAACCCGCCCACAACACCGTCTGATCACGTGCCGACTGCCTCCAGTTGCGGCGTGATCCGGCCCAGCGAGTACAGCCGGTAGAGGCTGGACGCGGTGTTGAACCCGACCACCGTCGCGTAGTCCTCGACGGCGAGACCACCCTGCTGCACGGACAGCAGCTGGGCAAATCCGGGTAGTGCCATCAGATCGTCGCGGGTGCCGCCGTTCGGCAGCATGACGCCGAGATCGGCGTCGAGGGCGTCCACCCGCTCGGGGCTGAGGGTCAGGCGGCCTCCGGTGCCACCCACTTCGGCCACGAGGCCGGCGGCAGCGTCAGCCCCAATCTCCGGAACACCGCGCTCGCGCCGTCCTCCAGGTCCGCGACGACCACGAGTTGCCTTGTGGCGAACATGAATTGGGACAGAATGGCGGTCTTGCCGGGCCGTGACCGCGAAGATCCCTCCGACGCGCACGTGCGCCTCCTCCCGAGCAAGTGGAGGCTAACCTTCGCACACTCGCGGATCCGGCGCCACGGGTTACTCCGCGAAGCGGTGCAGCAAACGCTCCGCGTCGGTCGCGATGCGGCGCACCACGTCACCCGCCGGGCGCTCCGACGCGACGAGGCCTGCCGCCTCCCCGGCGTAGACGACGCCGAGGTCCGGATTCGCGGGGTCGTACGCGGTGGCGAGTTCGATTTCGGGAGCGTCGGCTCCGTGCCAGCGTGACGTGAACTCGTTGGCGAGGGCACGTCCGCCCCACCGGGCGGGCCACGGCTGGCTGCGCGCCTGGTCGAACACCGAGGTGTACACCGTGTCGGCGCTGCCGGCGGCGATCAGCCTGTCGCGGGCGTACTCCGGTCCGATGGTTTCGGGGCTGGCCAGCAGCGCGGTCCCGATCATCGCACCCTCGGCGCCGGCGGCGAGGACCGCGGCCAGCCCGCGGCCCGTCGCGATCCCGCCCGCGGCCAGCACCGGCAGCGCGGTGGCCTCCAGGACCTCCTGCAGCAGCGGCAACGTCCCGATGCGGCCGGTGTGGCCGCCCGCCTCACCGCCCTGGGCGATGACGACGTCGACCCCCGCGGCCTCCGCGACCCGCAGGTCGTCGATCGTGTTCACCTGCGACACCACCAGCGCCCCGACGGCGTGCACTCGCTCCACGTACGGCGCCGGATCGCCGAACGACAGCGACACGACGCGGGGGTTCTCGGCCAGCGCGGCGTCGAGCAGGGTGTCGTCGTCGTCGAGTGCCCACGTCATCAACCCGATTCCGAGCGCGTCGCCGCCGATGCTCCGCGCGCCCGCCGTCTCCTTCGCGACCCACTCCGGGGTGGCGTAGCGGGCCGCGCCGAGCAGTCCGAGCCCGCCCGCCTTCGACACCTCACCGACGAGGGTCCCGCCGGCCCGTCCGCCCATCGGGGCACCGAAGATCGGCACCTCGATTCCCAGTGTCCGGGTGAGCCAGGTTTCGAGGGCCACGGGCAGCTCCTACTTTCGATCGGACGTCAGGGCAACAGGATCGAGCGACTACTTCTTCGGCTTGTCCCCGACCGACTCGGACGACAACGCCGCCACGAAGGCCTCCTGCGGAACCTCGACGCGACCGATGGTCTTCATCCGCTTCTTGCCCTCCTTCTGCTTCTCGAGCAGCTTGCGCTTACGGCTGATGTCGCCGCCGTAGCACTTGGCGAGCACGTCCTTGCGGATGGCGCGGATGTTCTCGCGGGAGATGATCTTCGACCCGATCGCCGCCTGGATCGGCACCTCGAACTGCTGACGGGGAATGAGCTCGCGCAGCTTCGACGTCATCCGGCCGCCGTACGCGCCAGCCGCGGAGCGGTGCACGATCGACGAGAACGCGTCGACGGCCTCGCCCTGCAGCAGGATGTCCACCTTCACGAGGTCGGCCTGCTGCTCGCCCGCCTCCTCGTAGTCGAGGCTGGCGTAGCCCTTGGTCCGCGACTTCAGGGCGTCGAAGAAGTCGAACATGATCTCGCCCATGGGCATCTCGTAGCGCAACTCGACGCGGGTCTCGGACAGGTAGTCCATGCCGCCGAGTTCGCCGCGCCGGTTCTGGCAGAGCTCCATGATCGCGCCGATGAATTCGCTCGGCGCGATGACGGTGCACTTCACCATCGGCTCGTACACCTCGCGGATCTTGCCCTCCGGCCAGTACGACGGGTTGGTGACGACGTGCTCGGAGCCGTCCTCCATCACCACCCGGTACACCACGTTCGGCGATGTCGAGATCAGTTCGAGCCCGAACTCGCGTTCGAGCCGGTCCCGGGTGATCTCCATGTGCAGCAGCCCGAGGAATCCGCAGCGGAACCCGAACCCGAGCGCCACCGACGTCTCCGGCTCGTAGGCGAGGGCGGCGTCGTTGAGACGCAACTTGTCGAGGGCGTCGCGCAGCACCGGATAGTCCGAGCCGTCGAGCGGGTAGAGCCCGGAATAGACCATCGGCTTGGGGTCGCGGTAACCGACGAGGGGTTCCGTCGCGCCGCCCCGCGCGGCGGTGACCGTGTCACCGACCCGCGACTGGCGCACGTCCTTCACACCCGTGATGAGGTAGCCCACCTCGCCGACGCCGAGGCCGATACTGGCCTTGGGTTCGGGCGAGATGATGCCGACCTCGATCAGGTCGTGGGTGGTGCCCGTCGACATCATCGTGATCTTCTCGCGGGGCGAGATCCGGCCGTCGACGACCCGGACGTAGGTGACCACGCCGCGGTAGGCGTCGTAGACCGAGTCGAAGATCATGGCACGCGCCGGACCGTCGGGGTCGCCGACGGGAGCGGGAACCTGCTTCACGACCTCGTCGAGCAGTTCCTTGACGCCCATGCCCGTCTTGCCGGACACGCGCAGCACGTCCCCCGGCTCGCAGCCGGTGATGTGCGCGATCTCCTCGGCGTAACGGTCGGGGTCGGCCGCGGGCAGGTCGATCTTGTTGAGCACCGGGATGATGGTGAGGTCCTTCTCCATCGCCAGGTACAGGTTGGCGAGGGTCTGCGCCTCGATGCCCTGCGCGGCGTCCACCAGCAGGATCGCGCCCTCGCACGCCTCGAGCGCCCGGGAGACCTCGTACGTGAAGTCGACGTGCCCCGGCGTGTCGATGAGGTGGATGACGTACTCCTCGTCACCCACCTTCCACGGGAGCCGGACGTTCTGCGCCTTGATCGTGATTCCGCGCTCGCGCTCGATGTCCATGCGGTCGAGGTACTGGGCACGCATCTGCCGCTCCTCGACCACGCCGGTGAGCTGAAGCATGCGGTCGGCCAGCGTCGACTTGCCGTGATCGATGTGCGCGATGATGCAGAAATTCCGGATCCGGGCAGGATCCGTGAACGTCTTGTCGGCGAAGCTGCTGATGGGGGACCCCTTACCTGGACCGGCACCGGCCCGGTTCCGGGCCACTGTCACCTGTCAGGATATCCAAGCCACCGCTTTGCGGCTGCTGCGGCATACACGCACTAAGCTCGGCGGCCATGGCGAGCACGTGGAGCAGCATCGGGAAGACGTTGGGCCGACTTGCACGAGACAAGGGCCCCCAGCTTCTGGCGCAGTTGCAAAAGTCCGGCGCACTGGACCGCGCGGCCGGTGTCCTCACCGGATCGGCCGCGACCGCACCGAAGCCCACCCCGGGACGTCCGGTCACCGCCGATTCCGCGCCGACGGCTCATCGGGCCCGGAAGATCGAGTACTCCCCCGACCTCGACGGCCGCGCGGATCCGGGCGAGATCGTCTGGACGTGGGTGGCGTACGAGGAGGACCCCAGCCAGGGCAAGGACCGGCCGGTGCTCGTCGTGGGGCGCGACGGCGAGACCCTGCTCGGCTTGATGTTGTCGTCGCAGAGCAAGCACGACGGCGACCGGGACTGGATCGCGGTCGGGTCGGGCTCGTGGGACGCGGAGGGCCGTCCGAGCTGGATCCGTCTCGACCGGGTGCTGGACGTGCCCGAGGCGGGGATCCGCCGTGAGGGCGCCGTCATGGACCGCGACAAGTTCGAGGTCGTGGCGACCCGTCTGCGCGCCGATTTCAGCTGGCACTGACGGCTCACCGCCGCAGGTCGTCGGCGACCATCTCGGCGATCGCCGTCATCGCGAGCGCGTTCGGGTGCGCCGGCTCCGCGGGTGACTGCGGCACCATCCCCTCGAACCAGCGCTGTCCCGTCGGCGCGCACGCGTCGTGGCCGCCGTCGACGGCGGCCTTCGCGATGTCGATGTAGTGGACTCCGTACCGGGCGGCGGCGTCGACGTAGATCTGGTTGAACCGCTCGAAGTACCGCTCGAGCCAGACCGCGTCGGCGTCGGACACCGGCAGGTTGGGCCGGCATCCGCGGCGCCCGACCGAACCGCCGTGCCCGATCAGGTACACCTCCGCATGCGGCGCCTTCGCGACGATCGCGGCCACCACGGCGTCGACCTGGGGCGCCATCTTCGCGATCCCCTCGACCGCGAGCTGCTCCGCCCGCGGGTCGTCGCGGCAACCGGCGTCCGCGCCCGGAACGAGGGCGACGCAGCGCACCGACACGGGCAGGTGGTTCGAGCCGCCCCCGCCGATGCTCAGCGTCACCACGTCGGTATCCGCCCGCAGCGCGTCGATCTGCGGCGGAGCGAAGTGCGTCCCCACGAACTGCGGGGTGCTGATCACGTGCGCGGGTGTCGCGGCGGAACAGGTGACGTCGGTGACGGTGGCGGCGCCGATCAGCTGACCGAGCTTCGCCGGATAATTCAGGTCCGGCGACCGCAGGCACAGGTCGCGGTGCGCGGACACCTCGATCAGCGGCCCGGCGGCCCGGGAGTCGCCGAGAGCGACGTAGTTCGGCCCCCGCGGCGGTGCGTCCTCGGCCGCGGCGGCCGCGGGCACCGCGCCGGTGAGCACGAGCAGCGCGCACGCGAGAATCCCGGCCCGCATGGATTCGGGCGTCGCTCAGCTCTGCAGTCGGTCGTACCGGCCGAACAGCGATCGGTAGGCCAGGGCTCCCACCGCGCCGCCGATCAACGGGAACACGATGAACAGCCACACCTGGGCGAGCGCGCCGTTCTGGTAGGGCGCGACGGCGAGGCTGCGGGCGGGGTTGACGGATGTGTTGTCGATCGGGATCGACGCGAGGTGGATCACGGCGAGGGTGAATCCGATGGAGACGCCCGCCAGGGGGACGTCGGAGATCTGGTCGGTCGAGGCGAGGACCACGAACACCAGCAGCGCGGTGAGGAGGATTTCGATGATCATCGCCGCACCGATGCCGTAGCCGTTCTCGATGACCCCGCCGAGCGGTCCCTTGATCGCCGACGGGCTGTGGGCGCCCCAGCCGTTCGCGCCGAGACCGTCGTCGGCCCTGTTGTAGGACGGCAGGCTCTGCGCGATCGCGTAGATCACCACGCCGGCGACGAGGCCACCGATGACCTGGGCGACGACGTACAACCCGGCCTTCGCGACCGACAACCGGCCGAGCGCGAGGTGCCCGACGGTGACGGCCGGGTTGACGTGGCAGCCCGAGATCGGGCCGATGGCGTAGACGAGGAAGAGGAGTGTCAGTCCGAATGCCAGTGCCACACCCAGGTTTCCGACCTTGGCGCCGGCGAAGACAGCCGTCCCCACCGCCGCGAAGACCAGTACGAACGTACCGATCGCCTCTGCTACGTATTTCTTGAGATCCGAGATCGGTTCGACTTCTACGTATTCCTGTGCGGTTGGAGACATTGAACCCACCTTCGTCAGTCGAAATGGATCGTTAGTCCTGCTTTCCACAGAGATCTGGGTCGCACTTTACGCCAGACGCGTGATCTCCACGACGACTTCGAGATCAGTTGCCCGGCCTCCGGAGAAGATGCCCTTGAGCGGCGGAACGTCCGCGTAGTCCCGCCCGATGCCCACCGACACGTGCTGTTCGTTGACCGCCACCGCGTTGGTGGGGTCGTATCCCCACCACGCACCGGTCCACGCCTCCACCCAGGCGTGACTCTCGCCGGCCACCGTGTCGTCCACCGCCGCATCGGGTTTCGGGTGCAGGTAGCCGGACACGTACCGGCTCGGAATTCCCATGCTGCGCAACAACACCAGCGTCAGGTGCGCATAGTCCTGGCACACGCCCTGCCGCTCTGCCCACGCGTCGACCGCGGACGTGTGGACGCCCGTCGTCCCCGGGACGTAGTCCATTTCCCGATGCACCCAGTCCGCCGCCGCGACAACGGCCTCGTCGGGGGTGCGGCCCTTGCGCAGGTCCCGGGCGATGCCGTCGAGTTTGCGGCTGCGCGGCACGAACGTGGTGTTGCTCAGCTGTTCGTTGAACCGGTCGGTGAGCGGTGGACTGGCCAGCTCGTCCCAGTCCGCCTTCTCCTCCGGCTCCCAGAACGGTTCGGTCTCCACGACGGACAGCCCGATGACCTCGAGTTCCTTGTGCGGCGCATGGAGATCGAACGCGGTGACGGCGGTGCCCCAGTAGTCGGTGTAGCGGTACGAGCGCGTCGCGGGCGTCGTCTCCACCCGGTTCAGGATCACCGTCTGCCTGCTGTCACCGCGCGGGGTCAGTCGCGCCTCGTTGTACGAGGACGTGACCGGTGCGTCGTAGGCATACCCGGTGGTGTGCACGACTCTCATACGCCAGCTCACAGCTCTCCCTCCACCACGGCGTCGCCGCCGACGGCCCGTGCATCGGTCCACGCCACCCACGGCGCGGCGTGAAAATATTGCAGCGCGATGGCTTCTCCGAGCTCGCGGCAGGTCTCCTGCAACCCCGCGAGGCGATCCTGGAGATCCTCGAGCAGCACGCCGGGCGGCAGGAACTCGAGTTCGCTCCGGGCCCGGCCCAGGAGACGCTGCGCCTCGGCCCGCGGTCCGACGCGGCTGTCGGGCTGGTGGTCGAGTTCGGCGAGGCACAGCTCCGCCTGCCGGATGGCGTGGAACACCGACCGCGGGAACAGGCGGTCCAGCAGGATGAACTCGACCACCCGGTTGGCGTCCAGCGCACCGCGGTACGTCCGCAGGTACGTGTCGTGGGCACCCGCGGAACGCAGCACCGTGACCCATGCCGGCGACGACGGACGGTCGCCCGCGCGGGAGAGCAGCATCCGCGCGAGCATGTCGACGCGTTCGATCGAGCGGCCCAGCAGCAGGAAGCGGTACCCGTCGTCGCGGCTCAAGGTCGAGTCGGCAAGGCCCGCGAACATCGCCGCACGTTCCTCCACGTACCGGAAGAACTCGTGCGGCCCGAGACGCTTGGCCGCCCGCTCCCGTTCCGCGAGCCCGTTGTACGTGGTGTTGAGGCATTCCCACATCTCGCTGGACGTGACCTCGCGGGCGCCGCGCGCGTTCTCGCGGGCACTGGCGAGGGAATCGATGATCGAGCCCACCTGGTTGCGGCTGAATGCGACCAGTTCGGTCACCGACCGGACGTCGAGCGGGGTGTCGGGCGCGTCGATGCCGAGCACCCGCAGCAGCAACCGCGACGTGCGGTCGGGGTCCACCGAGGCGTCGTCGAGCAGTTGGTGCACGGCGACGTCGAGAATGCGGGCCATGTCGTCGGCCCGCTCCACGTACCTGCCGATCCAGTACAGCGATTCCGCGTTCCTCGCCAGCATCAGCAATCACCTCCCTGCCCCTGTTGCTGCTGCTGTTGCTGTTGTTGCTGAAGTTGGGTGGTACTGAGTTCGGGCCCCTGCTCGGCCTCCGCGGACTGCGCCGGCTCGGCCACGAGTTCCTCGCCCGCGAGTTCCCGCTCCTCGTCCGAGCTTCTGCTCGCCAGCACCCACGTGTCCTTGCTGCCGCCGCCCTGGCTGGAATTCACCACGAGCGACCCCTCGGGCAGCGCCACCCGGGTGAGCCCGCCCGGCAGCACCCACACGTCGTCGCCGTCGTTGACCGCGAAGGGCCGCAGGTCGACGTGCCGGGGCACCAGTTCGTCCCCGATCTTCGTCGGGACCGTGGACAGCTGGACCACCGGCTGGGCGATCCACCCGCGCGGATCCGCCTTGATCTTCCGCGTGATCGTGTTCAGTTCCTTCGGCGACGCGTCGGGGCCGAAGACGATGCCGTAGCCGCCGGAGCCCTCCACCGGTTTGATCACCAGTTCGTCGACCCGGTCCAGGACCTGTTCGCACTCCTCGTCCAGCCAGCAGCGGAACGTGTCGACGTTCGCGAGCAACGGCTTCTCACCGAGGTAGTAGTCGATGATCGTCGGGACGTACGTGTAGACGAGTTTGTCGTCGCCCACGCCGTTCCCGACGGCACTCGAGATGACGACGTTGCCCGCTCTCGCCGCGTTGAGCACGCCGGCCACCCCCAGCACGGAGTCCGGCCGGAAGTGCATGGGGTCGAGGTAGTCGTCGTCGATGCGGCGGTAGATGACGTCGACCTGCCGCTCCCCCTCCGTCGTGCGCATGTAGACCATGTTGTCGCGGCAGAAGAGGTCGCGGCCCTCGACCAGTTCGACACCCATCTGCCGGGCGAGCAGCGAATGCTCGAAGTACGCGGAGTTCGCGACGCCGGGGGTGAGCACCACGACGGTCGGATCGGCTTCGTTCAGGGCGGCCGACGCGCGCAGCGCCCGCAGCAGGTGCGAGGCGTAGTCGCCGACGGACCGCACGCGGTGCGACATGAAGAGGTCGGGGAAGACCCGCGCCATGGTGCGGCGGTTCTCCATGACGTACGACACCCCGGACGGGGAACGCAGGTTGTCCTCGAGAACGCGGAACACCCCGTTCTCGTCGCGGACGAGGTCGATCCCGGCGACGTGGATCCGCACACCGTTCGGCGGGACGATCCCCGCGGCCTCCCGGTGGAAGTGCTCACACGACGTGACGAGCCGCTTGGGCAGGACGTGGTCACGCAGGATGCGCTGTTCCCCGTAGACGTCGTCGAGGAACAGCTCGAGCGCATGCACGCGCTGCTTGATGCCCTTTTCGAGGCGCGTCCATTCCGCTGCGGCGATGACCCGCGGCACCAGGTCGAGCGGGAAGGGCCGCTCCTGACCGGACAGCGAGAACGTCACACCCTGGTCGATGAACGCCCTGCCCAAGGCGTCGGATCGGGCGGCGAGGTCGGCACGGTCCGCCGGTTCGAGCGCCTTGAACACGCCCTTGTACGGCGGGCGGACGGTGCCGTCGCGGTCGAACATCTCGTCGAACGCCAGCCCGTACCGCCCGATGTCGGTGTACCCGTCGAACACGTGGGCGGGTTCTGCGGGCTTGCGTGGCCGGGCTCTCACCCGCGTTCGCGACTGGGTTCCCGGTGCCTTCGCACCCGCCTGCGTGCTTCCCCCCGATTTTCGGACGGGGGCTTTCGAGGTTGCCGACGATTTCGCTACTGTTGACGACTTCGATGCTGGGGGCGTCATCCCAGACATGCTGCTACATGCACACCCGTTCAGCAGCACAGCCGCAGGATTTGTCGGCGCGTCCCGCCGCCGGTTTGAGATCGGACACCGATCACTGGTAATCTCGCCTGTCGGTGCATATGTGTGCGCCCAGAGCTTTCTCGACCGTAACCAGCTAAAGACGACAGGATTTTACGCGTGGCCAACATCAAGTCCCAGGTGAAGCGGATCCGTACCAACGAGGCGGCCCGACTCCGTAACCAGTCGGTGAAGTCCTCGCTGCGCACGGCGATCCGCTCGTTCCGCGAGGCTGCGGCGGCCGGTGACAAGGACAAGGCCAACGAGCTCCTCGTCGCCACCAGCCGCAAGCTCGACAAGGCAGCCAGCAAGGGCGTCATTCACGCCAACCAGGCTGCCAACAAGAAGTCTGCTCTCGCGCAGGCTGTCAACAAGATCTGACGGTTCTTCCGTCGTAGGCTCCGACAGCCGCTCGATCCTCGGATCGAGCGGCTGTTGTCGTGTCTGCGTCCGTCGTGTCTGCGTCAGATCTGACGTAACCGCGAGACGCGTCCCACGGCACTCTCCACGGCGTAGTCGGCGTCGGCGGCGGCGCCTTTGACGTCGGCGTTGAGTGCAGCGACCACCCGCAGGGCCTCCCCCACCGTGGTGGGCGTCCACCCCTTCGCGAGGGCCTGCGCCTTCTTGATCTTCCAGGGCGGCATGCCCAGTTCCGATGCCATCCGGAACGGGTCGCCCCGCCCGGCCGGGGCCACCCGGGCGATCGAGTGCACCGCGTCGGCGAGTGCATCCGCCAACAGCACGTGCGGTACACCCCGCAGCATCGCCCAGCGCAGCGCCTCGATCGCACCCGCGGTGTCGCCGGCGACGGCCTTGTCCGCGACGTCGAATCCGCTGACCTCGGCCTTGCCCGAGTAGTACCGCTGCACGGCCGCGACGTCGATCTTGCCGCCGGTATCTGCCGTGAGCTGCGAACACGCCGCCGCCAATTCCCGCAGATTCGATCCCACCCCTTCGAACACGGTCTGCACCACGTCCGGCGACACCCGGACCCCGAGAGTGCGGAACTCGCCGCGGATGAAGCCGATGATGTCGCCGGACTTCAGTTTGGCGCACGGATGGACCGCGGCCCCGAGTTTCTCCAGCGCCCCGGCCATCGCCTTCGCGCGTCCGCCGCCCGAGTGGAGAACGACGAGGACGACGCCCGGCGGGGGATCTCCGGCGGCATCGAGGACCAGGGCCACCGCATCCTTGCCCGCCTCGGCCGCCGCCTCCAGCACCACCACCCGGTCCTCGGCGAACAGGGAGGGACTGAGCAGTTCGGCGAGTTCCGCCGCCCCCGCGTCGCCCGCCCGCAGCCGGTTGACGGGAAGCTCCGCGCCCGCGGCAACGGCGGCTGTCGCACGGACCTGGCTGACGACCTGGGCCACCGCGCGTTCGACGAGGAACTCCTCGTCACCGAGGACCAGATGGAGCTGTTCGAGCTGAGTTGGAGTGCTCACGCGACGATCGTGCCACGTGGGGCGGACACGTTCGCCGACACCCCGGGACCCGACTATCGCCATCGCCGCCCGGACACCGTGTCGGCGGTGGACACTCGATCACATGACCGCGGATACCGGGGCGGACGGCGTCGCCCCCCAGGATTACGCGCACACGATCGACCTCGACGACGATCGCGCGGCCGGGCAACGGTACGAGCTCGGTCTCCGGTACACCTGCCGCGGGTGCCTGCTCGTCCGCTGGTCGGTGCAATTGGTGGCCCGCTGCTCCGTGACCGGGCACACCGAGACCGTGTTCGCCCGCGGTCACGGCCCCCTCGAACCCGAGCCGGACGGGTCTCGGAGCACCGCCGCGAGGCGAACCGACTTCGACGCCGCGTGCGAGTTCTTCGAAGCGCAGTGGCGGACGCTGCTCGACCTGCCGCGCGGCACGGTGAGACCGGTCACCGATCAGCGGCACCACACCGAGGCGCTCACCCGGTACGGGCAGACGTGGCGCAGCGTGTCCGGACGCGAGGTCGTGGACACGCTCGCGTCGTTCGCCGGGATCACCGTGCTCGCCCTGGCCACCGACCCCGCGCTGCAGGTGATGCGACGCGCCGCCGCCCACCACCCCGAACCGGTGATCCTCGCGCTGTACCACCCCGCCCCGCAGCGCATCGACCTCGCCCTCGTCGACACCGCGACCATGGAGGCGTTGCTCGACGATCCCGGTCCGCTCCGCGCCGGGCCCGATTCCAGCGCGGGCGCCGTGTTCACGGGCCCCCACTCCGCGGGGCTGCTGCATCCCGGCTACCTCAGCTCCCTGCCGCCTCTCAGCTGACCACTTCCCGGGTCAGGAGACCCACCACCGAGGCGAGGGTGCCGCCGCGCTCGAACTCGGCGCGTTGCCGTTCGGCGCCCGTCCCCTCCCGCAGAACGGTGTCGAATCCCGATTCGAGGAAGGCGCGGTCGCTCGACCCCAGTCCGGGGGCGATGCACTCGTTCAGCAGTTCCAGTTGCCGGCGGATCGGCAGCGACCGGTCAGCGGCGGGACTGGTGCATTCACCGTCGAGTCCGTCGCGGGCCGCACGCCACAACTGCGCGCGCAGCAGTTCGACGCGCAACCACGGGACGGCAACACCGTCCGCCGCCGACCGCAGCGCCCACCCGACCAGTCCCTTCACCACCACGGCGTAGAGGGCCGCATGCGCCGCCGTCATCGCGACGTCCGCGATCCTGACCTCGATGGTCGGCTGCTTGTCGGAGAGCCGGACGTGCCAGTAGATCATTCCGCGATCCATGGCGGCGCCGGTCCCGATCATCGCGCCGACAACCGACTCGTACTCGTCCGCGGAATCGAAGTGCGGCGGCGGTCCCGCCGACGGCCAGCGCGACCACAGGATGTGCCGCCAGCTGTGATAGCCCGTGTCGTGCCCGCCGTGGAACGGCGAATTTCCCGTGAGGGCGAGGAGCACCGGTAGCCAACTGCGCACCTGGTTGCCCACCCGGACACCGATCTCGCGGCTCGGGATCCCGATGTGCACGTGGCAGCCGCACGTGATCACCGTGTCCACGATCGACCCGAAGTGGCGGGCCATCTCCTCGTACCGGGGGCTCGGGGTGATCGCCGGAGGCACGCTCTCGGCCATTGGTGGCGTACCGCTCGGCAGCAGCGACAGGTCGCGGCCGGCCGCAGCCTTCGTCAGCCGGCACCGGAGGCTGCGCAACTCCTCGTGCAGTTCCTGCCCGGTGTGGCACACGCCGGTCGCCGTCTCGATCTGGCAGCGGGCGAGCTCACGCTGAAGCCCCCGAATGTCGTGGCCCGCTTCCGCGACCACGTCGGGCCCGGCCGCGGACAGGTGCCCGGATCCGTCGACGAGGAAGAACTCCTCCTCGACCCCCATACTGAGTTCGCGGCCCGATTCCGTTGCTGCAGGGCTCATTCAGAAGGTATCCCCCCGTTTCGCCGAGACGAAACCGGCGGCCTGCCGGACTCAGCTGAAACCGATCACGTCCTCACCCCAGGCCCGGCGCAGTTCGCGGTCCGGGTCGGCGACCACGGCGTCGGACTTGCCGATGAGCAGGGTCGTGCGATCCGCTTCGTCGTACCGGGGCCAGCCGACTTCGGCGTCCGTTCCGTCCGGGGTGCCGTCCAAGGCGAAGGACAGCCAGCGCCGCTGGATCCGTTGCGACACGTGCCCGGCGGTTCGATGTCCCCCGAGCTTGAACGTGGGGTCGTGCGGGACGACGCCGAAGTTCCCGAAGACGTACGGCACCTCGGTGCCGTGGGTGGCGCCGATTCGCGCTGCGCGCAGGAAGGGAGTGGCGTAGTCGAAGCGGTACAGCCACGTCGGTGCGAGCCGGCTGTGCGCCTCCGCGATCCACAGCGTCGGCATCCGGAACGCGGCGTCGCGCGAGATCTCCATGGCCGAACGCTTCTTCGGGTAGTCCGGATACGCCCCCGCCACCTCCTGTTCCTCGTCCGCGGGCAGGTCCGGGTGGTCGGCGGCGATCGCCACGAACATCTGATGGACGGAGTCCGGGGTGATCGGCATCAGCGGCGACTTCATCAGCCGGAACATCGACGCCTCGTCCTTGTTAGTCCCGATCAGCAGGGGAATCCGATGCGCGCGACCTTTCCGGAAGGCCGCCACCGGGTAGTGCGGGACCACGTCCCCGTCGACCGTGGGGGCCACCGCGAGGGTGCCGGGCACCCGGGCGGGCACCTGCTGGACGAGTTCCACACACGCCTTCGTCAGCACGTCGACGGGGAGGTCGCGCAGACGCCCCGCGTCGGACGGCGCGATGTCGAGCAGCTCGAGGAAGGACTCGGCGATGCTCGCGGCACGTTCGGGGCCGTACACGGACGTGGCGGGTGAACTCTCGGCGATGGCGCGATGGAACAACCCCTCCGCGGGCGGGGACGTCATCAGGGTCGTGACCGCGCCGCCGCCTGCGGACTCCCCGAACAGCGTCACCTCGCCCGGGTCGCCGCCGAACGATGCGATGTTGTCGCGGACCCAGGTCAGTGCCGCGATCTGATCGCGCAGGCCGAGGTTCGTGTCGAACGGATGCAGCTTCGTCGAGAACGAGGAGAAGTCCAGGAATCCCAGCACACCGAGGCGGTAGTTGAACGTCACCACCACGACCTCGCCACGCTCGACCAGGCGGGTGGGGTCGAACATGCGCTGCCCCGACGACCCGAGGTAGTACGCACCGCCGTGTATCCACACCATCACGGGCCGCGGTCGGTCCGTACTCGTTGCCGGGGCGAAGACGTTCAGGGTCAGGCAGTCCTCGTCGAGAGTCAGTCCGGGGTCGATGGGTAGCGGTCCGTGCTCGTTTTGCGGTGCGATGGGGCCGAACCGGGAGCAGTCGCGCACGTCGGTGAACGGTTCGGGCGCGCGTGGCGAGCGCAGCCTCCACTCGCCGACCGGTGGCGCGGCGTAGGGAATGCCTTTCCACGACAGAACCCCACCGAGGCGGGTGCCCCGCAACGTTCCCTGGGCAACGGTCACGAGTGGGCTCTCGGCGGGCGACACCATGGCGCCATCTTCCGCCGAGGCGGAAGATTCCGGCGGCCGATCGCGAATTCTTCTCGGCCGGTCCGGCTGCGACGCCCCACTCTGGCAGACTGACATCACAGAGTCGGGCGCAGACCCGGAAGCGGGAGGACAGGATGCGAGAGAGAGTGCCCGAACCGGCGCGCTTCGAGGCCGTCGGCAAGTCGGCCGCGACATTCGCGGCCCTCGCGGATCTCCTCTACGCCGGTCAGGATTTCGGGCACGTCCATCAGGCCGTCTGCGACGCCGCACCGCGCCTCGTCGAGGGTTGTGAACACGCCAGCCTGATGCTCCGGGAAGGGTCGCGCTACGTGACCGCCGCCGCCAGCGACGAGGTCGCAGCCCGCGTCGACGAGTTCGAGCGCATCGAGAACGAGGGGCCGTGTGTCGACGCCATCGTCAGCGACACCCCCCAGTTCGAGACGGACCTGGCCGCCGGTTCGCAATGGCCCCGCCTGTCCCGGCGGGTTCTGGCCCACACACCGGTGCGTGGGGCGGCCGGATTCCGCCTCGTCATTCTGGGACGCAAGGTCGGGGCGCTCAACCTGTTCTCCGACACCCCGGGAGCGCTGACCACCACGTCCGTCGAGCAGGGCATCATGCTCGCATCGTTCGCGGCGGTGGCGCTGGCGGCCGTGCACGAGCATGTCGAGGCCGAGACGCTGCGCGCCGGCCTCGTCAGTAACCGGGAGATCGGCAAGGCGGTGGGTCTGCTGATGGCCTTCCACAATATTTCCGAGAACCAGGCGATGGAGATTCTCAAGACCACGTCACAGGACATGAACCTCAAACTGGCGACGGTGGCGCAGGAGATCGTCGCTCATCACCACCGCAAGGTGACCTGACCGCGGTCAGTCGGACTCCGGAGCGTCGGGGTTCCCCGCGATCCCCAGCATCGACAGGAGCATGCGGCAGTCGGCGGCGTCGAGCGACAGCGCCGCCACGACGCGCTGCGCTCTCCGCACCTGCACGGCGTCCAGTTCGTCGTCCACATCGAGATCTGTCCGCTCCGATTCCGACATCCCTCTCGCCCTCCAATGCGGGTGCGTTCCAAGACCGTTCACCGCTCGATCTGCCACCGGATGGTAGTCGGTGTTTCGGTTTCGCATACACACATCGGGAATCGAAGTCGAAACGATACAGAACGCGGCCTCCACCCCCGCGTTCAGCGCGCCGAACAGCATTCTCCCGCCGCGTCTCACGCGGGTGATGACGGCGAAGCACACTGCCGCACAGCGGAAGTCACGGCGTCGCCATCGCCCGCAGAGGCTCCCTCAGATCGTTGGCGAAGAACTCGAAGAACCCGTCCACGTCGGGTCCGGCGTTGATCAACGCCAGGTGATCGAACCCGGCGTCCACGAACGTGGCTGCCACGTCGAGGTGCCGCCGGACGTCCGGCCCGCAGGCCATGGCATCCCGGACGTCTTCCGTGCGGATCGAGGACGACGCCGCCTCGAAATTGATCGGATTCGGCAGTTCCGCCTGCACCTTCCACCCGGTCAACCCGAACCGGAACAGCCGGTGCGCCGATTCGGCCGCGGACTGCTCGTCGCGCGCCCACGCGAGCGGGACCTCCCCGTACCGCGGTCCCGTCCCGCCTGCGTCGGCGTAGGCCTTCACCAGGTCGGGGTCGGCTTCGGTGGCGAACAGTCCGTCGCCGAGTTCGGCGGCGATACCGACGGCCTCCGTTCCACCCGCCGCGACCGCGATCGTGGGCGGCACGTCGGGAAGATCGAAGACGCGGGCGTCGTCGAGGGTGAGATGCCGTCCTTCGTAGGAGTGGTAGCCGCCCGACCACAGCAGCCGGATGATGTCGATCGCCTCGCGCAGCATCCGATGCCGGACGGTGACCGACGGCCAACCCCCGCCGACGACGTGCTCGTTCAGGCGTTCCCCCGAGCCGAGCCCGAGTGTGAAACGGCCCTCGCTGAGAACGGCGGTGGTGGCGGCGGCCTGCGCGATGATCGCCGGGTGGTAGCGGACGAACGGGCAGGTGACGCCGGTGGCCAGACCGATACTGCTGGTACCTGCCGCTGCGGCCGCCAGCATCGACCATACGAACCCCGAATGACCGTGGGTGTAGAGCCACGGATGGTAGTGATCGCTCACCTCGACGAAGTCGAATCCGGCGCGTTCGGCTTCGACCGCCTGCCGCACGATCTCGCGGGGATCGAATGTCTCGGCCATCAGCTTGAAACCCACCTGCACGGTGCGCCCCTTTCCTCGAGTTCTGCGGAGGTTGCCCGGATTCGGCGACGCTCACACAAGACGGCCGAGTGACGGCGGCCAGATCGGCGCCCACAGCATCAGCGCACCGACGGTGATCCCGACGAGCACCAGCCGGGGCCCGCGACTGCGGAGCGCCACACCGGCCGCGAGCACGGCGCCGAAAACGACAATCGCACCGGTGAGCCCGGAGGGCACCGGAATAAACGCCCCGGGGATTCGCGCACCCCGTTCGGCCACGGTCACGAGCCACCACTGCGGCCAGTGCGTCAGGTGCACCACCACGGCCGCGGCGGGCACGCTGACCGCCGCGATCAGGGCCGCGACCGCCCCGACCACGGTGATCACCCCGACCACGGGGGCGACAAGCATGTTCGCGCAGATCGACACCAGGCTCACGGTCCCGGCCATCGCGGCGACGATCGGTGCGGTCACGACGAAGGCGGCAACGGTCACCGCCACCGTCTCGGCCACCGCACGCGGCCATCCACGGCCCACGAGCAGGTCCACCCACACCGGCGCGATCACGATCAGCGCCGCCGTGGCCGTCGCCGAGAGGGCAAATCCGAAGTCCACTGCCAATGCCGGTGACCATGACAGGAGGGCGATGACGCCCGCGGCCAGCGCGGGCATCGCCTGTTTCCGTCGCCCGCTCACCAGGGCCAGCAGTGCGACCGAACCCATCGCTGCGGCGCGCAGCACGCTGGGGGACGGTCTCGCGATCACAACGAAGGCGATCAGGGCGGCGGCGGCGAGCGCCGCGCCGGTGCGGGGGCCGATTCCCACCGCTCGCACCAGGAGCAGGACCGCACCCAGGAGGATGCTGACGTTCGCCCCCGACACCGCCGTCAGGTGCGTCAGCCCGGTCGCGGTGAAATCGTCCTTCAGGTCCGGCGGCAGCGCGGAGGTATCGCCCACCACCAGCCCCGGCAGGAGTCCGGCTTCGTCCTCGGGCAGAACGGCGGCGGCCGCGGCGAACCGCGCGCGCAGGGCGCCGGCCCACCGCTGATGCGGGGGCGCGGGCCCGACCTCGGTGGGCGGCCCCGACACCCGGACGGTGGCCAGGCTGAGGTCCCGGTGCCGTGGTGGACTCAGCTGTCCGCGCAGAACCACCTCCTGTCCCGGCAGCAGGCCGAGCCACCCCTCCGCCGGGGCGAGGACGACCACCGCGCCGCCCGTCGAGATCGTCTCGGTGGCCCGCCGGATCTCGACGACGTCGGCGTGCACGAGCACGCGACGTCCGAATCCCGCGATCGGCCGGGGATCGTCGACCGGGGTCACGACCAACGTCACCCACGTCCCGTTCCGCGCGAGTTCGGTCAGCGGGTGCCGTTCCAGGTTCTGTACCCGCCAGGCCACGCCGCCACCGCAGCACGACCCGAACAGCAGGATCGCCACCGCTCCCGCCGTCCACCGCCGTGGCCCGCGCACGACGTGTCCGGCCGCGAGGAGAATACCCGCGCCCGACAGTGCGCCCACCCAGGTCCACGCCGCCGCAGACCCGCCGAGAATACCGATCAATGTTGCCGCCCAACAGATCCCGGCGAACGGAACCAGTCGCAGATCCAGGAGCCGGGGTTCACCCTCGGGCATCAGAGCGTGACCTGACCGCGCAGCTTCTCGAGCCGCACCGGTCCGATCCCGTCCACCTCCCCCAGTTGGGAAATGTCGGTGAACGTGCCGTTGGTCGTGCGCCACGCGACGATCGCCGCGGCCGTGACCGGACCGACGCCGGGCAGCGCGTCGAGTTCCGTCGCCGTCGCCGTGTTGAGGTTCACGAGCCCACCGGCCGTAGGGTTCGCACCTCCCGCCGCCGGGGACCCGGTGGACGTGCCGCCCACCGCGCTCGGGGGCGCCTGCGTCGTCGCGGCTCCGACGAGTACCTGGTCACCGTCCGACAGTCGTTGTGCCAGATTCAATCCGAGGGTGTCGGCACCGTCGCGTACTCCGCCGGCCGCGGCGAGGGCATCCGCCACCCGGGAACCCGGTGGAAGCCGGACCAGACCCGCCGCGGTCACCAGACCGACGACACTCACGACGATCTCCTCCGCGGGGGCCGCGGTGGGCGCCGCGGCAGCGGACGGTGTCGTCGAGTCGGCCGCGGCGGCCGTGGACTGTGCTCTCGCGGCGGGCAGCGACGGAACGGACTGCGTCTCGGGCCGATCGCTGCGCACGCCCACCACGGTGGCCACCGCGACGACGATTCCGACCACGATCAGCGCGATCGCCCCGGAACGCCCCGGATCGAACCGGGCGTCCCGCCACCGGTCGGGTAGCGAGAACACACCCCGGCGGCGTTCGGCCGACCACGTGATGTCGCCGTCGAATTCGGTTCCGCCGGGCTCGGCCAGCCATTCCGGCGCCGCCGGCGTGGCCGGACCGGTCTCACGCTCCCCCGACGTGAGGAACGCGAGACGGGTCCGGCCTCTCGAGCGTTCTTCCCTGATGCCCATGACGCGACAGTAGAGCGACCCGCCCACGACGACGCCCGCCGACCTGGCGGTGCGAATCGGCCTGTGGATCAGTGCGAAGTTGTGGATGAATCGTGGTTTTCGTGCTGCAGAACGGGCTCGGGGCACAACACGATGCCGATGGCGCCCGCCCCGACGTGGGCTCCGATCACCGAGCTGAAATCGGTGACGACGAGATCGCTGACCTGCGGAATCCGGTCTTTCAGTTGGTGCGCCACCGCCTCCGCGCGCTGCGGGGCGTGCATGTGATGCACAGCGACGGCCGTCCTGTCCAGACCCGCCTGCTCCACCGCGGCGTCGACCATACGGGCCATCGCCTTGGTCGAGGTCCTGGTCTTCTCCTTCAGCACCAGCCGGCCGTCCACGAGATGCAGCACCGGTTTCATCGCCAGCGCGGTACCGAGCAGTGCCGCGGCGGTGCCGATCCGGCCGCCGCGGCGCAGCTGATCGAGCCGGTCCACGACGATCAGGCAACGTCCACGGCTTGCGACGTCGACCGCCCGCCGGTACACCGTCTCGAGGTCGGCGCCGCGCTGCGCCAGCCGCGCCGCCTCCAGCACCGGATACCCCAATCCCATTCCGGCGGACTGGGAATCGACGATCCGCACGCGGCCGTCGAACTCCTGTGCCGCCTGGCGGCCGGCCTCCCAGGTGCCGGACAGTTGCCGCGAGATGTGGACGGCGAGAACTCCGGCGCCGTCGCTGAGTTCCAGTGCTGCCGCGTAGGCCTCGGAAAGTTCGCTCGGCGAGGCACCCGACGTGGTGACCCCGGCCAGTTCCTCCGGGACCTCGTCGATGCCCTCCCGGAAATCCTTTCCGCCGCTGAGGACGTGGAGCGGGACCACGTGGATCCCGTACTGCTCGACGAGTTCCGGCAGGATCGATGCCGACGAATCGGTGACGACGACGACGGGCATCGGACTACTCGGCTCCGCTCGACACGGGATCGGCCGGAACGGCGTCCCCGGATACCTCCGGCGCGGCACCCGCCGCACGAAGGGCGGTCATCATGGCCGCGGCGACCTCGGTGTGCCCGTCCCAGCCCCAGTGGATGCCGTCCGGATTGGCGTCATCACTGAAGACGTTGGCGCGCACCGCCTCCGCGAGATCGACGAGGGGCACGTTCTTCTCCTCCGACCAGGCGGTGATGGCGGCGACGGCACCGGGCCTGCCGGCATGCACCTTGCCGTAGGCGTCGCTGCGATGCACGGACGGCAGGGTTCCGATGACGGGAAGTTCGGGGCGCATGTACGCGAGAGCCGCCCGGGAACTCTCCAGATATTCGACGCTCAGCCGCGGGGGCAGCGCCACCGGCCAGCCCAGCGGCGACAATCGCGGCTGGAGCCACTGGTAGCCGGTCCGTACGACGCGACGCAGCGCGGGTGGGCGGACGTAACGCAACTGCTCGCGCAGTGCGGTCGGCAGCGGAGACGGGAGCGAGTCCATGCCTCCGACGGCGAACACGACGGCGCCGGCGCGGGGTACCGCGGACCACACGCGCGGGTCCTGCGTCAGTGCCCACCACACGTCGCGGCTCGTCCAGCCGATCCGGGCGACGAGCTCGACGTCCCAACCAAGCTGCCGTGCAACGATATTGGGCCAGATGTCGGGGTGGTCGGACGGGAGACCGCCCTTGGGTCCGTAATACGACAGCGAATCGGCGAGCACGAGCAGGACGGGGCGTTCCCCGGAACCGGTGCCCACCTCAGAGGACGTCACTGGCCACACTCGCGGAAGCGTTCCACACGTCGAGACGCCAGTTGAGCGAATCAGGGTTTCCGTACGCACTCAGTTGCACCCAGCTGGTGTTGCCCAGCCCGCCCAGCACCGGCCAGCGGTCGACGGGCAGATCGAGCAGTGCCGCGGTCAGCGCGGCGATCAATCCTCCGTGCGCGACCAGGATCACCGGCTTGTCGGCCCAGTCCTCGTGCTTCTCGACGAGTTCGGCGACCACCGGCTTGCTGCGCCGCGCGACGTCGATCCGGCTCTCCCCGCCGGGCGGCGCCCACGTCGCGTCGCCCCGCCATGTGGCGCGTGCGCCGGGGGCTCGGGCGTCGACGTCAAGATGGGTGAGCCCCTGCCAGTCCCCGAGATGCGTCTCGCGGAGTCGCTCGTCGATCTGCACCGGCAGGCCGGCGTTGTCGCCGACCTCGACGGCGGTGTCGTAGGCGCGGCGCAGATCGGAAGACACGATGGAGATCGGCCTGCGACCGACCAGCGCGGCCGCGGCCGCGCGGGCCTGCGAGCGCCCCAGCTCCGACAGGTCGGTGTCGAGCTGACCCTGCATGCGGTTGTCGGCGTTGTACTCGGTCTGCCCGTGGCGGAGCAGTATCAGACGCCGCGGGGCACGGGGAGCATCCGTCACCGTTCGGACTCCCCATTTTCGGCGGCACCCGCACCGGTGCTCTCGGCGGCACCCGCGCCGTTCGTGCCTGCCGGACCCTGCTGCCCGAGACCCTCGACGGGCACGGTCGGGCAGTCCTTCCACAGCCGGTCGAGGGCGTAGAAGTTGCGCTCCTCGTTGTGCTGGACGTGGATGACGACGTCCACGAAATCGAGCAGTGCCCAACGGCCTTCGCGGGTGCCCTCACGACGCACCGGCTTGTGACCTGCCTCACGCAGACGATCTTCGATGTTCTCGACGATCGCGTTCACCTGGCGCTCGTTGGGCGCGGAGGCGATGACGAAGCAGTCGGTGATGACGAGCTGCTCGGAAACATCGAGCACCACCACATCGGAGGCCAGCTTCTCGTCGGCAGCCACTGCCGCGATGCGTGCCATCTCGATGGCTTCGGTCGTTGCGCTCACGCGATGTTCTCCCAGTTCGTTCGAAAAGTGCTGACTAACTCTTGGTCTTGTCCGGCGCCGGTTCGGACATCGTCGTCGCGCCGTCGAGGCGCTCGGAGTCCGGTGGCCGGTACAGGTTCCGTTTGGAGATGTACTGGACCACACCGTCCGGCACGAGGTACCACACAGGCCGGTGGCGACTGGCGCGCCGCCGACATTCCGTCGAGGAGATCGCCAGAGCCGGGATCTCGATCAATGTGACCGCGTCCTCGGGCAACGCCTCCAGATGACCCGCCAGATGTTCGGTGTTGAGATCGAATCCCGGACGTGACACCCCGACGAACTTCGCCAGCGAGAACAGTTCCTCCCAGTCCTGCCAGGACAGGATACTCGCCAGGGCGTCCGCACCGGTAATGAAGTACAGCTCGGCGTCCGGGTGGTAGCTGCGCAGATCCCGCAGAGTGTCGACGGTGTAGGTGACCTTCTCCCGGTCGACGTCGACCCGGCTGACCGAGAATCGCGGATTCGACGCGGTGGCGATGACCGTCATCAGGTACCGGTCCTCGGCTGGGCTGACACCCTTGCCCTGCTTCTGCCACGGCCTGCCGGTGGGCACGAACACGACCTCGTCGAGGCTGAATCGGTCGGCGACCTCGCTGGCCGCCACCAGGTGACCGTGATGAATGGGGTCGAAGGTGCCGCCCATGACTCCCAGGCGGCGCCGACGTGCGCCCGTTGCTCCCTGTTCCACGAGTGTCGAGCTTACGTGTTCACACCGGCAGCAACCCGGCGACCACCGACGCCAGCTGCTGAGCGGATCGGCATTCGTGCATGCTGATGACCTCGTTGTACACCTTGGCCGCCGAGTCCCCCGATCCCCACTGTCCGCGGGGCTCCGGGTTGAGCCAGTGCGCGTGTTTCGCCACCGACACGAGCCGGGCGAGGGCCTCCAGGTTCGGGTCCCGGTAGTTGTTGCGGCCGTCGCCGAGCACCAGCAGCGACGAACGCGACGTGATGCTCTGGGTGAACCGCTCGGCGAACACCCCGAACGCGTTGCCGTAGTCGGAGTGACCGTCGTAACCGACCAGGTCGGCTTCCCGGATCATCCGCGACATGGCACTGCCGAGGTCGGCGCCGGCGTCGAAGAACCGGGTGACCTCGTCGGTGGTGTCGATGAACGCGAACACCCGCACCCGCGAGAACTGTTCGCGCAGTGCGTGGACGAGCAGCAGCGTGAAGTGGCTGAACCCGGCGACCGACCCCGACACGTCGCACATCACGACCAGTTCGGGCCGCGCCCGCCGGGGCTTGCGCTGGACGAGGTCGATGGGCACTCCCCCGGTCGACATCGATTTGCGCAGGGTGCGCCGCAAATCGATCGAACCGGCCCGGTTGCGGCTGCGCCGCACGGCCAGGCGGCTCGCGAGCAGCCGGGCGAGCGGGGTGACGTTGCGTTTCAGCGCGGTCAGTTCCGCGTCGGAGGCTCGCAGGAAGTCGACTTCCTCGGCCAGCCGGGGCACACCGTACGACGCCACCCGCTCCTTGCCGAGGTTCTCGGCGGACCGTCGCCGCGTCTCCTTCTCGATCATCTTGCGGAAGTCGGCGATCCGCTGGGCGGCGGTGCGCTTGGCCACCTCGGATTCGTAGCTTTCCGTGCTCCTGGCCCCGCCGGCCTCCTGATTGCCGAGCAGTCCGTCGAGGATCTTCTTCAGCAGGGTTTCCGGCGCCACGTCGCGCAACGCCTGGTACGCCGAGAACGACGGACCGTTCGCCGACTGGTACTGCCCGAGTTCCTCGACCATCTGCGCGGTGAGGAGCTCGGTGAGTTCGATCGCCTCCGGCGATCCGTCGGTGAGCAGTTCGACGATCAGCTCGCGCAGCGCCTCGTAGTCGATGTCACCCTTGGCGTTCCGCGGCAGGCTCGTGTCGATCGCCCCGTCCGCGCGGTGTCCGACCGCGGCCGGGAACCAGAGTTCGAACAGCGCGTCGAACGTGGGCCGGTGGGTGGGCCGCCGCAGCAGCGCGCACGCGAGACCCTCGCGCAGCGATTCCCGGTCGAGCAGGTCGAGGACGGCCATGACCTGACCGGCGTCGACCGTCTCGGACGGTCCGACCATGATGCCGCGCCGCCGCAACGCCTCGACGAAGTCGACGAGATGCCCGGGAAGGCCGTGCGGCGCGGCGGGACCGCCCGGCTTCGACCGGGACGCGAGTGGACCACCAGCAGCCATGGGGAGTCCTTCAGTTCAGTCGCAGCTCGGCAGCTGCCCGCAGCTGATCGGATTGGTGTTTGAGGACGACCCCCATCGTCGCGCGGACGGCGTCGTCGTCGAGGGTGTCGAGCCCCAGCGCCAGGAGCGTGCGGCCCCAGTCGATGGTCTCGGCCACCGACGGCAGCTTCTTCAACTGCATGCCGCGCAGCACGCGGATCGTCTTGACCAGCTGCTCCGCGACCGCCTCGGGAAGCTGCGGCACGCGGCTCGCGAGGATCCGCCGCTCGAGGTCGGCGTCGGGGAAGTCGAGATGTAGGAAGAGGCAGCGGCGCTTGAGGGCCTCCGACAGCTCACGGGTGGCGTTGGAGGTGAGGACGACGAACGGCTTGCGCGTGGCCGTGATGGTGCCCAGTTCGGGGACGGTGACGGCGAAATCGCTGAGCACCTCGAGGAGAAGGCCTTCGATCTCGACATCGGCCTTGTCGGTCTCGTCGATCAACAGCACCGTCGGGTCCTCGCGCCGGATCGCGGTCAGCAGCGGCCGCGACAGCAGGAACTCCTCCGAGAAGACGTCCGCCTTGGTCGCGTCCCAGCTGTGGTCGCTGCCGGCCTGGATGCGCAGAATCTGCTTCGCGTGATTCCACTCGTAGAGCGCGCGGGCCTCGTCGACGCCCTCGTAGCACTGCAACCGCACCAGCTCGGCGCCGGTGGTCTCCGCCACCGCACGCGCGAGTTCGGTCTTGCCGACTCCGGCGGGACCCTCGATGAGCAGGGGTTTCCCGAGCCGGTCGGCGAGGAACACCGCGGTCGCGGTGCCCTTGTCGGACAGGTACCCGGTTTCGGCGAGCCGGGCGATGACGTCGTCGACGCTCGCGAAGAACGGCGTCGTGGTGGGCAGCGCGCGGTCCACGCTCGCTCCTTTCGGAAGGGGTTACGGGCCGAGTGGCTCGACGGAAGGGACGTCCGGCGCAGGTCTAGACCGGGCGGGTGTGCCCGTCACCCCACACGATCCACTTGGTGGAGGTCAGTTCGGGAAGACCCATCGGACCGCGCGCGTGCAGTTTCTGCGTGGAGATCCCGATCTCGGCGCCGAATCCGAACTGTTCGCCGTCCGTGAACGCGGTGGACGCGTTGACCATGACGGCGGCCGCGTCGACCCGGGCGGTGAATTCGCGGGCGGCCGCGAGGTCCGCCGTGACGATGGCCTCGGTGTGCCCGGTTCCGTATTTGTCGATGTGCTCGACCGCGGCGTTCAGGTCGTCGACCACCTTGAGCGCCACATCCAGGGTGAGGTACTCCTCCGACCAGTCCGACTCGGTCGCAGGCACCAGTCCGGGCAGATCCCCGTGGACGGTCACGCTGTGCATCTGGAGGGCCTGCAGCAGCTTCGGGACGGCCGTCTCGGCGATCGCGGCGTCGATCAGCACCGTCTCGGCGGTGTTGCAGACGCTCGGTCGTCGCGTCTTGGAGTTGAGCAGGATCCGTTCGGCCATCTCCAGGTCGGCCGCGGCGTGAACGTAGACGTGGCAGTTGCCGACGCCCGTCTCGATGGTCGGGACCGTCGCGTCGCGCACCACGGCGTTGATCAGGCCGGCGCCGCCACGGGGAATGACGACGTCCACCAGCCCGCGGGCCTGGATCAGGTGCGTCACGCTGGAGCGATCCTCGCTCGGCAGCAACTGCACCGCGTCCTCGGGCAGATCCTGCGCCGCCAGCGACGCCCGCAGTGCCTCGACCAGCGCCGCGTTCGACTTCGCCGCGGACGACGACCCGCGCAGCAGGGCCGCGTTGCCCGACTTGAGTGCCAGCCCGAACGCGTCGACGGTGACGTTGGGCCGCGCCTCGTAGACCATGCCGACCACGCCGAGCGGAACACGCAGCTGACGGAGTTCGAGACCGTTCGGCAGTGTGGAGCCGCGCACCACCTCACCGACCGGGTCGGGCAGTCCGGCGACCTGACGCAGCCCGGACGCGATTCCCTCGATCCGTTCCGGCGTCAGCCGCAGCCGGTCGAGGAGGGAGTCCTCGGTGCCCGACGCCCGGGCCGCCTCGATGTCGGCGGCGTTGGCGGCGAGGATGTCGTCGGCCGCGGCGAGCACGGCATCGGCCGCCGCGTGGAGCGCCACGTCCTTCTGTGCGGTGGTGAGCAGCGCGAGGACCCGCGACGCGGTGCGGGCGCGACGGGCCGCTGCGTGGACGGCTTCACGGGTATCCACCGTGGCACCGGCCGACGAGGTGGAGGTCACTGCAGTCATGAACACAGCCTATATACCGAGTCCGATACCCCGCGGAGCGGGAAGGGCCCGCTATGCGCGAGGCGGGAACGATCGGGAATGATTTCGTCCCCCGCGCAGGTTGCGACTGGTCGAGACCATCAGAGGCAGGAGTGCTGTAGTGAGCGTGCTGTTCGAGCCCATCACCTTCCGTGGAGTCACCGTCCCCAACCGGGTGTGGATGGCGCCGATGTGCCAGTACTCGGCCGACGTGACGGGACGTGACGTGGGGGTGCCGGGCGATTGGCACCGGACGCACCTGGTGACCCGCGCCATCGGCGGCGCCGGACTGATCCTCACCGAGGCGACGGCCGTCAGCCCGGAGGGCCGCATCAGCGCGGCCGACCTCGGTATCTGGAACGACACTCAGGCTCGGGCATTCGCGGAGATCAACGCGCAGCTCGAGGACTTCGGCGCGGTGCCGGGTATCCAGCTCGGTCATGCCGGGCGGAAGGGGTCCGCGCACGTCCCGTGGCGCGGGGGCGGGAGCCTCGCCGGCGACGATCAGCTGGCGTGGCAGACGGTGGCGCCGAGCGCGATCGGATTCGGCGATCACACCCCACCCGCCGAGGCGACGACGGAAGACATCCGGAAGGTGGTCGCCGATTTCGCCGCCGCCGCCGAGCGGGCGTCCCGGGCCGGCTTCAAAGTCGTGGAAATCCATGCGGCACACGGCTATCTGCTTCACCAGTTCCTGTCACCGCTCAGCAATCACCGCACCGACGAGTACGGCGGCAGTTTCGCCGGACGCATCCGGCTGGTGCTCGAGGTCGTCGAGGCGGTGCGCGAGGTGTGGCCCGCCGAGTTGCCCGTCTTCGTCCGGGTCTCGGCCACCGACTGGGTGTCGGAGGAGCCCGGCCTCGACGCGGACAGCTGGACGCCGGACCAGACCGTCGCCCTCGTGCAGGCGCTCGCCGACCTCGGGGTCGACCTCGTCGACGTCTCCAGCGGCGGCGTCGCCTCGGCGCGGATCCCCGTGGCGCCCGGGTACCAGGTCCCGTTCGCCCGTCGTATCCAGAACGAGACCACGGTCCCGGCCGCCGCGGTCGGGCTCATCACCGAACCGGAGCAGGCCGAGCGGATCGTGGACTCGGGCGAAGCCGTCGCCGTGTTCCTCGGGCGCGAACTGCTGCGCGACCCGTACTGGCCGCGAAAAGCCGCACTCGAATTGAATGCCCAGGTGACGCCGCAGATTCCGGCGCAATACGCTCGGGCGTACTGACGCTCGGGCCGACAAGCCCCCCGATCCTTTGCTACGGTAATCGCTCTTACAGCTGGTAGTCCCGCACCCCGGACGGTGGGCGGGACCGAGCCATGAGCCAGAGCCGATCGGCGGGGGCCGCATCGCGCCGAAGGGCCGTGGGTTGCCGACCCGACCAGCAATCGCCGTGCGGGCGACGAAAAGATGCGTGCATCAGGTACGTGCCCCGCGCGGGTGATAACTGCGCTGGGGAGCGCTCGACATGAATGCACCAGACCACTCGATCACCTCGGCCGAGGTGGCCGAATCACCTGATGTCACAGTCACCGACGAGGCCTCCGTCAAACGGGCCGTCAAGGCCACCATGCTCGGTAACGCCATGGAGTGGTTCGACTTCGGCGTGTACGCCTACCTGGCGACGACCATCGGCAAGGTCTTCTTTCCCGAGGCCAGCGGTACCGCACAGCTGTTGTCCACGTTCGCGATATTCGCCGCGGCCTTCGTGGTCCGCCCGCTCGGCGGACTGTTCTTCGGTCCGCTCGGCGACCGGATCGGCCGCAAGAAGGTGCTGGCCACGACGATCATCCTGATGGCGGGCAGCACGTTCGCGATCGGCCTGATCCCGAGCTACGGTTCCATCGGCCTCGTGGCGCCGATCCTGCTGGTGCTGTTCCGGCTCGTGCAGGGATTCTCGACGGGCGGCGAGTACGGCGGCGCCAGCACTTTCGTCGCCGAGTACGCACCGGACAAGCGCCGCGGCTTCTTCGCGAGCTTCCTCGAGTTCGGGACCCTCGCCGGCTATGTCGCGGCCGCAGGCTTGGTCACCATCATCAGCACCGTCGTCAGCGCCGACGCGCTCGTCGACTGGGCGTGGCGGATCCCGTTCCTGCTCGCCGGTCCACTCGGACTGATCGGCCTCTACCTGCGGCTGAGACTGGAGGAGACGCCCGCGTTCCAGCAGATGGAGCAGGCCGAAGAGCGTTCGCTCGCAGACGAATCCACGGGCGGAAAACTGCGCGAGACCCTGGTGGAGAACTGGCGCCCGCTCGTGTTGTGCGTCATCCTGGTCGCCACCTACAACATCGCGCACTACGGCCTGCTCAGCTACATGCCGACGTACCTGTCGAACACGCTCGGCTACGACGAGTCGCACGGCCTGGTCCTCATGATCGTCGTGATGCTCATCATGATGGTCGGCATCAGCTTCGTCGGAAAGCTGTCCGACCGGGTGGGTCGTAAACCGTTGCTGCTGGCGGGATTCGTCGGATTCTTCGCGCTGTCGCTGCCCGCGTACCTCTTGATCGGGGTCGGCAACTACTTCACCGTCTTCCTCGGCCTCGCGATCCTCGGCGGGCTGCTGCTGCTCTTCGTGGGCGTCTTCCCGTCGGTCCTTCCCGCCTTGTTCCCCACCGGAATCCGCTACGGCGGCCTGGCGATCGGATACAACCTCGCGGTGTCGATCTTCGGGGGCACCACTCCCCTGGTCCTCACGGCCCTGCAGGACGCGACGGGCAGCGACCTCGTCGCGCCGATGTACATGATGGTCGCCGCGGTCGTCGGCGGCGTCGCGGTGCTGCTCATCTCCGAGACCGCCCGCAAGCCGCTGGAGGGTTCGCCGCCCGCCGTGGCCACGGACGCCGAAGCCCGGCGCATCCTGAAGCGCCTCCGCCGCAAGGGCGAGGCTTCCAACTGTTGACGTAATTTCTAATGCTTCCTGACCTTCCTATTGCTGTCGGTTCCTGCGCAACGGTGAGGTGGCGGCAACCTGAGCATGTCCGTGGTGGGGTCTGGAGGGCCGCGTCGTGGGCCCCTCGGCGTAGACGTTCCGGTCAGCGAGAGTCTTCGATCGGGAGGACCGCGACGTCACTCTGGGTCGACCTGCACAGGAGAGCGTTCGGGCCGTGAGGTCGGAAGCGTTGTCTTGCCGGGTGTCCGGCGCGGCCGGTCAGGAATCCTCACTCGCCGATCAGGAAACGATGTTGCGTGAGCGTGCCACCGGCACCGTGTACCGGGCCTGCCAAGAATCTGGTTCCGGTCTGCGGGGGGAGACTCGAGCGGGCGTGACATCGGATGCTCGACGACGCGGCCACCGGCCGGGTCGCGGTGGTGCCAGTGGTGGCGGGATCGGTTGGCGCGGGTTTCGGGGTGGCGTGGATCGAGCGTGACGTGTCGGTGGTCGGCGTTAGAGTCGAGACCGTCGGTGGGGATGGGGACACAGTCTCGGGTGGGGAGCTGATGGATGACGTCGGGGCTTTGAGGTGGGCGAGCTGATGGCCGATACCGGATTGCCTGCGGTGCGGCAGTTCTCGTTCACCACCCGCCCCTACCTCGCTGTCGATGACGGCACCGGTGAGCGGATCGGGCTCGACGACGTCGACACCCGGGTGGGTGGTTGCTCGACCTGGTCTCGGGCGCCGAAGCGCAGCTGCTGTCGCGGTTGTGGCAACCGGCCACGTTCGATGTCCTCACCGCCGGCGTGGACCGCCAGGGCCGCAGGCTCCCGATGCAGGGCCATGTCGCTGCGGCCCGCCTGGGCTGGAACCCGCACTACCCGGACGGGCTCTACGTCCCCTCGCGTGTCACGCGAGTGGTGACCGCGCAGGCAGTAGGCACGTTGCGGACTCTGGCGTACCGGGACACCGCGATGGCGTCGCTCTCTCAGCGGTTCGACCCGGCCACAGGCCGCATCGCCGCACCCACCGCAGCGGCGGAGTACCTCCCGGCCGGATACGCCCGGGGCGTGGTGCGGCAGCTCACCGCGCGCGCCCGCCGCGACGGCGACGCGGTGCCGGCCGGCCGGTTGCGGATCACCGACATGCAGGCACCACCGCAGACGAGCGCGATGGCCCGACTCTCCGCCGCCGATCGGCAGCTCGCACAACTCACAGCGGCAGATCGAGAGTTGGTGTTGACGGTGAAGCTGCCCACCAGCCCCGCCCCGGCGGGCCGGGCGCAGTGGCGCCGGGTCCGGCTGACCGCCACCATCCCCGCACACCTGCACGGCCGGGCGATCACCGACTGGCACCTACCGACCCTGGTTCTCGACCACCGCGGTCTACTCTGGCGGTGCGCTGCGACCGAACTCGTCCCCGACTGTGACCTGGGATCGGCCACCGTCGCGGTGGGGGTCGATTGGTCCCCGGCCACGCTCGGTGCCGCCGCCATCACCACCGAAACCCCGGACGGGCTGTCCTCGGACTTTCGGGGTTGGACGTACGACGACCGCGGCCTCGGGACCAAACTGGCCCGCCTACAGACCGAAGGCGAGATGCTGCACCGCAAAGCTGCCCGGTTGACGCAACTCGCCACCAACGCCGCACCCGAGGTCCGCACCCGGCTGGAGGCGAAGATCGCCGTCCTCGACGCCCACCGCACCGCGGTGGGTATCAAGAGGGGCAAGATCAACCGCGAACTGGGATTCCACTTCGCCCGCCAGGTCACCGACTACGCCGAGGCGGCGGGCGCACGGGTGATCGCGGTCGAGGACCTCACCACCCTCGAGACCCGCGGGCACGGCCGGGTCAACAACAATCGGGCCGCGCAGTCCGCCCGCCGCCAAGCGGTCACCTCACTCGCGCACACCGCCGCGGGTGTGGGAATCGCGGTGGTCTCGGTGCCGGCCCGCGGATCCTCCGCGCAGTGTCCGGGCTGCGACGCACCCCTCTCGCGCCCCGGCGGCTACCACACCGCATGGTGCCCGGGCTGCCTGGTCGGCGGCAACCGCGACCATATCGCCGGGGTCAACCTGGCCAAACGCGCCCTGCTCGGCAAAGACAAAGCGACCCGGCGGCGGGGGCAGCTGCCCGCAATCCGGGTCGCCGAGCACGCGCCGGTGCGCCGGTGCCGCGACAAAAACGGTCCCACCCTGCGTCGGCCGCGGCATCGCCGGGTCCGACACAGCCTGCCCACCGTGACACCGCGGGTGGGGGTGACTCCGAACAGATGTGTTCCTGCACCTCGAGCGTCGGTGTGGGACACGGTCGAACCCGTACCACCTCACGGTGATGCGGGTAGCCGTGACACACGTCCATCTCCCACGCCAGCCACGCAAGTGGCAGACAGTATGAGATCCACGTAGACGCTAGTCTCGGGATATGTCCGCTCCCAGGGTCGCCGTGGTCGGCAGCGTCAACATGGATCTACTGACGGTGACCGAGCGGTTGCCCGGGCCCGGGGAGACGATCCTGGGCAGCACCTTCGCCGCCACCCCCGGTGGAAAGGGCGCCAACCAGGCGATCGCCGCGGCACGGGCCGGCGGGGCCGTGACGTTCATCGGGGCGGTCGGGTCCGACGTGTTCGCGCTCGACCTGCGTCAGGCTCTCGTCGACGCGGAAGTCGACATCCGTTTCCTGCGGGAGGTCGACGGGCCGAGCGGGATCGCGGCGATCACCGTCGACGCCGCCGGGGAGAACTGCATCGTCGTGGTCCCGGGTGCGAACAGCACCGTGGTGGACCTGACACCCGCGGAGCTCGCGGCGGTCGCCGATGCCGACGTCCTGCTCTGCCAACTCGAGATCCCGCTCGGCACCGTTGTGGCCGCTGCGGCGCACGCCGCGGCGCACGGCACCGTCGTGATGGTCAATCCGTCCCCGGCGCAACCCCTTCCGCGCGAACTCGTGGAACTGGTCGACGTGCTGCTACTCAACGAGACCGAGTCCGCGCAACTCGGCGCCGACGTCACCGGCGCCGTCGCCCACTTGGTGACCACCCGGGGACCGGCGGGCGCCGACTACGCGGGCGGCGACGGCGTCACGCTCCACGCCGACTCCCCCGAGGTGGCGGTGGTCGACACGACCGGCGCCGGGGACGCGTTCGCCGGTGCCCTCGCCGTGTCCTGGCTGCGCGGGCCCACCGCGGCGGTCCCGTTCGCGTGCACGGCCGGCGCGCTCGCCACCACACGCCGCGGCGCGTCCACGTCGTCGCCGACCGTCACCGAGATCGAGGCGGCCCTGCCCGGCTGAGGCGGCCCCCGGACCTCCGCCGGCCTCGTCGATGTCACCCCTCTCGTGCACCATGGGGGGCATGACGACCGCCACCGCACCCGCACTCCGTGACGAGGCCGAACGGCTGCTCCGCGAACTGGCAGGCGAGCACGCCACCCTCCGCGACGACCAGTGGACGGCGATCGAGGCGCTCGTGGTGGGCCGCAGACGGGCGCTGGTCGTCCAGCGAACGGGCTGGGGCAAGTCGGCGGTCTACTTCATCTCTGCGAAGCTACTGCGCGCGCACGGGCACGGTCCGACGGTCATCGTCTCGCCGCTCCTGGCCCTGATGCGGAACCAGGTGGCGTCGGCCGAGCGAGCGGGTGTGCGTGCCGCCACCATCAACTCCGGAAACGTCACCGAGTGGGACGAGATCCACTCGAGGGTCGCCGACAACGAACTCGACGTACTGCTGGTCAGTCCCGAACGCCTCAACAACCCCGACTTCCGGGACCAGGTCCTTCCCTCCCTCGCCGCCGACGCGGGACTGGTCGTCGTCGACGAGGCCCACTGCGTGTCGGACTGGGGGCACGACTTCCGTCCCGACTACCGGCGGATCCGCACACTGATCGCGGAGCTCGGCGAGGGCATCCCCGTGCTGGCGACCACCGCCACCGCGAACGACCGCGTGGTCTCCGACGTCTCCACGCAGCTGGGGGTCGGCGGCGCGGAAACCCTCGTCCTCCGGGGTGGCCTCGAACGCGAATCGCTGCACCTGTCGGTCGTCCAGATTCCGGAGGCCACCGCCCGCGCGGCCTGGCTCGCCCAGAAGCTCGACAGCCTGCCCGGGTCGGGCATCATCTACGCCCTCACCGTGTCGGCGGCGCGGGACCTGGCGAGCCTGCTGTCGGAGCAGGGCCACACGGTCGCCGCGTACACCGGGCAGACCGACGCCGCCGAGCGGGAGAGCCTCGAACAGGATCTGCTCGGCAACCGGGTCAAGGCCCTCGTGGCCACGTCCGCGCTGGGAATGGGGTTCGACAAGCCCGACCTGGGGTTCGTCGTGCACCTCGGCGCACCGTCGTCCCCCATCTCCTATTACCAGCAGGTGGGGCGTGCGGGACGCTCCACCGACCGCGCCGAGGTGATCCTGCTGCCGGGATCCGAGGACAAGCAGATCTGGAGCTATTTCGCGTCCGTGGCGTTCCCCCGGGAGCATGTGGTGCGCCGGGTGATCGAGGTTCTCGACACCGACCGGCCGCAGTCGACGCAGGCGCTCGAGCCTCTGGTGGAGCTGGGGCGCACGCGCCTGGAGATGGTGTTGAAGGTCCTCGACGTCGACGGTGCGGTGCGCCGGGTGCGCGGCGGCTGGGTGGGCACCGGGCAGCCGTGGACGTACGACGCCGACCGCTACGAGCGTCTCGAGCGGGCCCGCGAGTCCGAGCAGCAGGCGATGATCGATTACCAGCGGATCACCACGTGCCGGATGGCGTTCCTGCGCGAGCAGCTCGACGATCCGGGCCTGGCTGCGGGCACCTCGGACTGCGGGCGCTGCGACAACTGCACCGGAGTGCGCCACGACGCGACCGTGGACGCCGAGGCGGTGCAACAGACCAGATCGCGCCTCGAGCGGCCCGGTGTGGATCTGGCGCCCCGTAAACAGTGGCCCACGGGACTCGCGAAGCTCGGCGTGAAGCTGTCCGGGAAGATCACCGACGGCCCCGAACCGGGGCGCGTCCTGGGCCGGCTGTCCGACCTGGGCTGGGGTCAGCGGCTCCGTTCCCTCCTCGACGAACCGGACGGACCGGCGCCCGACGCCGTCCTGAAGGCCTGCATCCAGGTGCTGGCGTCCTGGGACTGGGCCGAGCGGCCCACCGCGGTCATGGCGGTCGAATCGGCCACGCACCCGCTCCTGTCGGCCTCGATCGCGGGGCAGCTCGCGGCCGTCGGACGCCTGACCGACCTGGGAGTTCTGCGGCTGCGCCCGGAGCATCCGCCGGTGTCGGCGGCCAACTCCGCCTACCGGGTGGCCGGGCTCGTCGACGCGTGGGAGGCCCCGGGCCTTCCCGACGGCGCCGGTCCGGTGCTGCTCGTCGACACCCTCACCGACACCGGCTGGACCCTCACGATGGCGGCCAGAACGGTCCTCGCCGCGGGCGCCACGTCCGTCCTCCCCTTCGCGCTCGCGAGTCTCAAATAGGCGAAGTGTGTCGCTTGCGGTTTACCCAAAAGTTACATAATGTGATGAGCATCACTTTGCACGTCTCACCTGCAAAGCTCTGCCGCCTGAACTGTCCAATTTCGCGACGCACGTGAAATCGAAGGGGATGGTTGTTAGGTTCGAATTTCCAATGACGCCTGTGCAGAAGAGTGCTAACCCGACCACCGCGCCGGACGCGGTGTTGTTCAGAAGTCCCGAGATCACTGACGGAGTCCGGCTCTGGGAGATCGCCAGGAACACGGAAGTGCTCGACCTCAATTCGAGCTACGCATACCTGTTGTGGTGCAGAGATTTCAGCCGCTCGTCGGTCGTCGCAGTCGTCGACGAGCGCGTCGTGGGGTTCGTCACGGGGTTCATCCGCCCCGAATCCCCAGCGACGCTGTTCGTCTGGCAAGTTGCCGTAGACGCAGACCAGCGCGGCAAGGGAATTGCAGGTCGCATGCTGAGCGCGCTGCTCGATCGACTTGCGCCCGAGGGCATTACCCACCTCGAGACGACGATCAGCCCCGACAACGAAGCGTCGATCGCGCTGTTCACCGCATTGGCGCGTCGCCGAGATACGGCGATCAACAAGCAAGATCTGTTCTCCCCTAATGATTTTCCCGATGGACACGAAGCCGAAGATCTGTACACGATCGGCTAAGAGCATGCCCCGGAGGAATGCAGCAACATGACTACTTTTGATACGAACATCTTCGAGAGCCTCGAGTCCGAGGTTCGCAGCTACAGCCGCGGCTGGCCCGCCGTATTCGAGTCGGCGTCGGGATCGTGGATCCGCGACGAGAACGGCCGCGACTACCTCGATTTCTTCGCCGGCGCCGGTTCGCTGAACTACGGCCACAACAACCCGGTCCTGAAGTCGGCGCTGGTCGACTACATCGTCGGCGACGGCATCACGCACGGTCTCGACATGTCGACCGTGGCCAAACGCGAACTGCTCGAGACGTTCGAGGACAAGATCCTGAAACCGCGAGGTCTCGACTACAAGGTCCAGTTCCCCGGACCCACCGGCACCAACACGGTCGAGGCCGCCCTGAAATTGGCCCGCAAGGTCACCGGTCGTTCGTCGATCATCAACTTCACCAACGCTTTTCACGGCATGACGCTCGGCGCCCTGTCGGTCACCGGTAACTCGATGAAGCGTGCCGGCGCCGGTATCCCGCTGGTGCACGCCACCCCGATGCCGTTCGACAATTACTTCGACGGCGTCACCGAGGACTTCCACTGGTTCTCCCGGGTGCTCGACGACTCGGGCAGTGGCCTGAACCGTCCGGCCGCCGTGATCGTCGAGACGGTGCAGGGTGAGGGCGGCGTCAACGTCGCCCGCCCGGAGTGGCTGCGTGCCCTCGCCGACCTGTGCGCCGAGCGCGACATCCTGCTGATCGTCGACGACGTCCAGATGGGATGCGGACGCACCGGCCCGTTCTTCTCGTTCGAGATCGCCGGCATCACTCCGGACATCGTGTGCCTGTCGAAGTCGATCGGCGGCTACGGGCTCCCGATGGCGCTGACGCTGTTCAAGCGCGAACTCGACGTGTGGGGTCCGGGCGAGCACAACGGCACGTTCCGCGGCAACAACCCGTCGTTCGTCACGTCGAAGGTCGCCCTGGACCACTACTGGTCCGACGACACCCTGCACAAGTCGACGCTGGCCAAGGGCGACAAGATCCACCAGGCGTTCACCGACCTGGCGAACCAGTTCGAAGGCTCCGTCTCCACCCGCGGCCGCGGTCTCGTCCAGGGCCTCGTGTTCGACGAGCCGGAGAAGGCGGGCAAGGTGTGCGCACTCGCGTTCGACGAGGGGCTGCTCGCGGAGACTTCGGGCCCGTCCGACGAGGTGGTCAAGCTCCTGCCGGCGCTCACCATCACCGACGAGGAACTGGACCACGGCCTCGCGATTCTCACCGACGCCACCAGCAAGGTTTGCAGCTAGAGAGAGGACTGACACTGCCATGATCGTTCGCACCACCGCAGAAATCACCGACACCGAGCGCGACATCACCAGCGAGGACGGCAACTGGCGCAGCAAGCGCATCATCCTCGGCGGCGACAAAGTGGGTTTCTCGTTCCACGAGACCACGATCAAAGCGGGTTCGGTCAACGAGTTCCACTACGCCAACCACGTCGAGGCCGTCTGGCTCGTCGAGGGGACCGGCAAATTGATCGACCTCGACAACGACAAGGTCTACGAACTCGGCCCCGGTTCGATGTACCTGCTCAACGGTCACGAGCGTCATCGCGTGGAACCCGACACCGAGATGCGCATGCTGTGCGTGTTCAACCCGCCCGTCACCGGCCGTGAGGTCCACGACGAAAATGGTGTCTACCCCTTGATCGAGGTTCCCGCGTAAGTTCGACCCATGGTCGTCGACGCTGCTGTTCCAGCCATCGCCATCGGACCCGCCCCGGACCCGCTCCTCGAGGATGCGGTGCGCCGGGGCGGTGCCCGTGTGGCCCCCCTCGAGTCCGCTGACGCCCTGGTCTGGACCACTGGTCCGATCGGGTTCCCGGACCCGCTGCCCGAGAACATCCGCTGGGTGCAACTGAACTCCGCGGGCGTGGAGGAGTGGTTCGCCGCGAAGGTGATCAGACCCGACTCCACCGTGCTGTGGACGTCCGCGGCGGGCGCGTTCGCCGCCACCGTCGCCGAGCACGCGCTGACGCTGCTGCTGGCCGGGGTGCGGGCACTCCCTGAGCACCTCGAGGCGAAGACCTGGCGCCAGCAGGAGTTCTTCTCGAAGATCGGCACCCTGCGGGGCACCACGGTCGCCATCGTGGGTGCCGGCGGCATCGGCAAGGCGCTGATCCCGATGCTCGCGGGTGTCGGGGCCGACGTCATCGCGGTGAACCGCTCCGGCAGCCCCGTACCGGGCGCGATCGAGACGCTCCCCACCACCCGCCTGGGCGAGGTGTGGGCCCGCGCGGATCACTTCGTGCTCGGCGCTCCCGCCACCGACGCCACGCACCATCTGGTCGGGGCCGCGGAGTTCGCCCAGATGAAGCCGACCGCGTGGGTGATCAACGTGGCGCGCGGCTCCCTCGTCCACACCAATGCCTTGGTGAAGGCGCTGCGGGACAACACCATCGGCGGGGCGGGGCTCGACGTCACCGATCCGGAGCCGCTTCCCGACGGTCACCCGCTGTGGGACCTGCCCAACGTGATCATCACCCCACACGATTCCAACCCGCCGTCGGTCCGTCCGCCGGCGTTCGCCGAGCACGTGGCACTGAACGTGACTCGTTTCGTCGCGGGCGAGAATCTCACCGCGCTGATCGATCCTGTCGTCGGATACTGAGCTTTCGCTACTCTGGAGTGCGTGTTCGACCGACTGATCGACGTACTCGGCGGCCGGCGGCTGTGTGTGATCACCGGCGCCGGCATCTCGACGGACTCCGGTATCCCCGACTACCGGGGTCCGGATTCGCCGCCGCGCAATCCCATGACGTTCCAGCAGTTCACCGGTGACCCCGAGTTCCGGCGCCACTACTGGGCGCGGAACCACGTGGGATGGCGGCACATGGACGCCGCGCGCCCCAACACCGGGCATCGCGCCCTGGCGGGCCTCGAACGGGCGGGCGTCGCGAGCGCGGTCATCACTCAGAACGTCGACCTCCTGCACACGAAGGCAGGCAGTCGCCGGGTGATCGACCTGCACGGCACGTACGCCCAGGTCCGGTGCCTGAACTGCGACGCCCTCATCTCGCGGGCGACGCTCGCCGACCGGCTCGAGCGGGCCAACCCCGGTTTCGCCGAAACCGTCGCTGCCGCACAGGGAGTGGAGATCGCACCGGACGCCGACGCGGTGATCGCGAGCACCGAGCATTTCCGGATGGTCGACTGCGAGGCGTGCGGCGGACTGCTGAAACCCGACATCGTGTACTTCGGCGAATCCGTGCCGAAACCGCGGGTCGCCGCCGCCTACGACGTGGTGGACGAGGCCGAGGCGCTGCTGGTGGCCGGGTCGTCGCTCACCGTCATGTCGGGACTGCGGTTCGTGCGCCGCGCCGCGAAACTCGGAATTCCGATCGCCATCGTCAACCGGGGGACGACGCGCGGCGACGAGTTCGCCACGCTCACCGTCCACGCCGGCTGCTCCGAGGCACTCACCGCGCTGCTCGACGCGTCGTCCGCGCTGCCCGCCTGAGCGTCAGAGCGGCACCAGGTCGTCCGCATGGACCACGGGACGCTGCATCTCGGCGGGCAGTTCCTGCGTCGACTTGCCCAGGATGTCGGTGATCTCCGCGGAGTCGTAGGCCACCACGCCCCTGGCCACGGGGCGTTCCTCGGGACCGAGGAGTGACACGACGTCGCCGCCGTAGAACCGCCCCGACACCCCGGTGATGCCCGCGGGCAGCAGCGACCGCCGCTTGGTGACGACGGCGCGGACCGCACCCTCGTCGATGTGCAGGATCCCCTGTTCGTCCGCGGCGTGGCGCACCCAGAACTTGCGCGCCGACAACCGCGACGGCCGCGCCGCAAACGCCGTCCCCACCCCGGCGTCCCGCAGCGCCGACGCCGCGTCCGACGCGGCGGCGAGCAGTACGGGCACCCCGGCATCGGCCGCGAGGCGCGCGGCCGACAGCTTGGACGCCATCCCGCCGGTGCCGAGGGCGCCGCCCGAGCCCGCGACCACCCCGTCGAGATCCTCGGGGCTGTTCACTTCGGGAATCAGAGTCGCATTGCCCTTGCGGGGGTCGCCGTCGTACAGCCCGTCGACGTCCGACAACAGGACGAGCGCGTCCGCGCCGACCAGGTGCGCGACGAGCGCCGCGAGCCGGTCGTTGTCACCGAATCGCAGCTCCGCCGTGGCGACGGTGTCGTTCTCGTTGACGATCGCGACCGCGTGCAGGGCGCGCAGGCGGTCGAGGGTGCGTTGCGCGTTGCGGTGCTGTGCGCGGCGGGCGATGTCGTCCGCGGTGAGGAGCACCTGCCCGACCGTGCGCCCGTACCGGGCGAAGGACGTGCCCCAGGCGTGGGCCAGCGCCAGCTGGCCCACGCTCGCGGCGGCCTGCTTCGTCGCCAGGTCACGTGGCCGCTTGGTCAGCCCGAGCGGGGCCAGGCCCGCTCCGACGGCCCCGGAGGACACGACGACCACGTCCGAACCGGCACGCATCCGTGCTTCGATCGCGTCGGCCAGCGCGTCGAGTCGACCGACGTCGAGCCCGCCGACCAGGCTGGTCAGCGCGGACGATCCGATCTTCACGACAATGCTGCCCGCCGACGCGACCGTGCGCCGGGTGGCGCTCACTGGTCTTCGGGGTCGAGGCCCTCGAGACCGCGACGAACCCTGGATGCGTGCTTGCGCTCGGTCGCGCCGATGCGCTCCACCTGGTCCAGACGCGGGTCGGTGCCGCGCCCGGTTCTGGTGAGGTCGACGCCGGCAGGTGTCTGCGGCTCCCAGTCGAAGCTCACGTCTCCGATCGTGACGGACGCGCCCGGTTCCGCACCCTGCTTGACGAGTTCGGTTTCCACGCCGAGCCGCGCCAGGCGGTCGGCGAGGTAACCCACGGCCTCGTCGTTGTCGAACTGCGTCTGCCGCACCCAGCGCTCCGGCCGCGTGCCGCGGACGATGAACCCGCCGGGGATCTCGGGGTCGGCGACGACGCTGAAGCTGTTCTCGTTGGCGATCACGGGGCGGATCACCTGACGCTTCGGCGCGGCCTTCGGGTGCGCCTCACGGTAGTCCGCGACCAGCTTCGCCAACGCGAACGTCAAGGGACGCAATCCTTCTCGGCTGACCGCAGAGATCGTGAAGATCGGCCATCCGCGGGCCTCGAGGTCGGGGGTCACCATCTCGGCCAGCTCGGCCGCCTCCGGCACGTCGGCCTTGTTCAGGATCACGATCCGCGGGCGGTCCGCGAGGTCGCCGAGTCCGGTGTCCCCGGACAGCGCGCCCTTGTACGCCGCGAGTTCGGCCTCGAGCGCATCGATGTCGGAGATCGGGTCGCGGCCGGGGTCGAGGGTCGCGCAATCGACGACGTGGGCCAGCACGGCGCACCGCTCGAGGTGACGCAGGAAGTCCAGTCCGAGCCCGCGGCCGTCGCTGGCGCCGGGGATGAGCCCGGGCACGTCGGCCACCGTGAACGTGGTGTCGCCGCTCGAGACGACACCGAGGTTCGGAACGAGGGTGGTGAACGGGTAGTCGGCGATCTTCGGCTTCGCAGCCGACAGGACGGACACGAGCGAGGACTTGCCCGCCGACGGGAATCCGACGAGCCCCACGTCGGCCACCGACTTCAGCTCGAGGACGAGTTCGCGCTCCACACCGTCCTCACCGAGGAGGGCGAAGCCCGGAGCCTTGCGCGCCTTGGAGGACAGGGCCGCGTTCCCGAGTCCGCCGCGGCCGCCCTGGGCGGCCTCGAAACGGGTGCCGACACCGATGAGGTCGGCGAGGATGCGGCCGTCCTCGTCGAGGACGACGGTGCCGTCGGGGACCTTCAGGATAAGGTCGTCGCCCTGGGCGCCGTCGCGATTGCTGCCCATCCCCTGCTTGCCGTTGGTGGCCTTCGCATGGGGGTGGAAATGGAAATCGAGGAGGGTGTGGACGTTGCCGTCCACCTCGAGGACGACGTCACCGCCACGCCCGCCGTTGCCGCCGTCCGGGCCACCGAGCGGTTTGAACTTCTCCCGGTGTACGGAGGCGCAGCCATTGCCGCCTTTTCCGGCGCTGACGTGCAGCACGACGCGGTCAATGAATCGGGACATGACTGCCGGATCCTTCCTCAGTCAATTGTGTTGATCTCACTCTGAAACAAACAATAGGGGCGGACCGGGTATCTCGACCCAGGTCCGCCCCTATTGGGAGCTTGAAACGCCCCTCACGGGACGATGCATACTCGCGGCAGGACTAGGCCTCTGCCGCCGCCGGAACGATGTTCACGGTCTTGCGTCCACGCTTGGTGCCGAACTCGACAGCACCGGCAGAGAGCGCGAAGAGCGTGTCGTCGCCGCCACGGCCGACGTTGACGCCGGGGTGGAAGTGGGTTCCGCGCTGACGCACCAGGATCTCGCCGGCGCTGACGGACTGGCCGCCGAAACGCTTCACGCCGAGTCGCTGAGCATTGGAATCGCGACCGTTACGGGAGCTGGATGCACCCTTCTTATGTGCCATGTTCTTGACCCTCCTCGGGTGAAATCAGCTCTGAAGCTCTAGCTACTTGATACCGGTGACCTTGAGGACCGTCAGCTTCTGCCTGTGGCCCTGACGCTTGTGGTAGCCGGTCTTGTTCTTGAACTTGTGGATCCGGATCTTCGGGCCCTTGGTGTGCTCGACGACCTCACCCGTGACCGAGATCTTGGCCAGCTTGTCGGCGTCGGTCGTCAGATCGGATCCGTCGACGACGAGAACGGGAGCAAGCGAGACAGCAGTGCCGGGCTCACCCTCGATCTTCTCGACCTTGACGAGGTCACCAACAGCGACCTTGTACTGCTTTCCGCCGGTCTTGACGATCGCGTACGTTGCCATCGGAGGGCTACCCCTTGCTTCTTCGAACTTGCTCGCGCCACAGTGTGCGCGACTGGTCTGGTGTGACAGCTAGCTCGGCCGAGGTCGCGCAGCCTTCACAGGTGAGGGCACAGCTGACCTTCATCGCCGAGTAGCGACTGGTCAAGGTTACAGGAAGGCAACCGTTACGTACAAACCGGTGCCGATTGCCTTCCCGAGGTCCCTCGTCAGTTGTCGGCGTCCACCGGCGGGCCCGCCGGACGCGCCGCGGCGCGGCGGCGACGCGGCCTGCGCGGCGCTGCCTGCGAATCCGCACCGTCGGGTGACGGTGCCGAAGGTCCGCTCACGGTCGACGCCGACATGGCCGGTTCCGGTGCGTGCTCCACATCGTGCTCCGGTGTCGGGATCACGAACACGGTGCCCGCACTCGGGGTTTCGGACACCGGCGCGGCCGCCGCCCTCGACACCCGACGACTCCGGCGGCGCGCCGGGGCCGCCGGCTCCGGGGTGACCGGCTCCGGTGTCACAGGCTCCTCCACCGCAGGCTCTTGCGCCACGGCTTCTTCCACCACGGGCTCGGCGACGACGGCTTCCTCGGTGACCGCCACCTCGACCTCGGGCACCACGACCGCTTCCGCCGCCACCGCTGCCGGGGCCTCGGCCACCGCCTCTTCGATGCCGGGGACGTCGGCTGCCGGCGCCGTCTCCGCGGCCGGCTGCTCGGCAGCCGCGGCCACCGGCTCGGACTCGGGTGCGGGATGTGCGTGCGCAGCCTCCTCCTCGTGATGGTGGTGTGCCATCGCGAGAGCGACCGGGTGCGCCCGCTTGACGGTGGCGTCCACCGTCGGCGTCTCGTCGTGTGCGGCCGGCTGTGAAGTGTCCCCTCCGGACGACTTGTCGCGTCCCCGCTTCTTGCGGGAGCCACCGGAGTCGCCGCCACGGGACGACCCGCGCGAACCGCTGTCCTCGGAGGTCTTCACCTCGATCGGCTCCGCGTGGACGACGATGCCCCGGCCGTGGCAGTGCTCACACGTGGTGGAGAACGCCTCGACCAACCCGGTGCCCAGCTTCTTCCGCGTCATCTGGACCAGGCCCAGCGACGTCACCTCGGACACCTGGTGGCGGGTGCGGTCGCGGCCCAGCGCCTCGGTCAGGCGCCTCAGCACGAGGTCGCGGTTCGACTCGAGGACCATGTCGATGAAGTCGACGACAATCATGCCGCCGATGTCGCGCAGGCGCATCTGCCGCACGATCTCCTCGGCTGCCTCGAGGTTGTTCCGCGTGACGGTCTCCTCGAGGTTTCCCCCGGCACCGGTGAATTTGCCGGTGTTGACGTCGACCACGGTCATGGCCTCGGTGCGGTCGATCACGAGGGTGCCGCCGGACGGCAGCCACACCTTGCGGTCGAGTGCCTTGGCCAGCTGCTCGTCGATGCGGTGCGCCTCGAAGACGTCGATGCTGTTGTCCGAGGTGTGCTGCTCGAGCCTCGGCAGGAGGTCGGGTGCCACCGACTTGATGTACGACTCGACCGTCGACCAGGCCTTCTCCCCCTCGATGACGAGCTTGGAGAAGTCCTCGTTGAACAGGTCGCGGATGACCTTCACGAGGAGGTCGGGCTCCTCGTACAGCGCCTGCGGGTTCCCCGACTTGCCGGATTCCGCCTTGGCCGCCTGCGTCTCGATCCCGGCCCACTGGTCCTGCAGTCGCTTCACGTCGCGCGCGAGTTCCTCTTCGCTGACACCTTCCGACGCGGTCCGGATGATGACTCCGGCGTCCGCGGGCACGATGTCGCGCAGGATGTCCTTGAGGCGCTTACGTTCGGTGTCGGGCAACTTGCGGCTGATCCCGGTGGACGTGCCGCCCGGCACGTACACGAGGAAGCGGCCCGCGAGGCTGATCTGCGTGGTCAGCCGGGCACCCTTGTGTCCGACCGGATCCTTGCTGACCTGGACCAGAACCTGGTCGCCCGGCTTGAGAGCCTGCTCGATCTTGCGGGAGTTGCCACCGAGCCCGGCGGCCTCCCAGTTGACCTCGCCGGCGTACAGCACACCGTTGCGACCGCGGCCGATGTCGATGAACGCCGCCTCCATGCTGGGCAGCACGTTCTGGACGCGTCCGAGGTACACGTTGCCGACCATCGACGCCGACGCCGACGCCGTGACGAAGTGTTCGACGAGGACGCCGTCCTCGAGGACCGCGACCTGCGTCGTGGCGTGCGGCTGTCCGGAGGCGATGCGGTCGCGGACGACCATCACGCGGTCGACGGCCTCCCGGCGGGCCAGGAACTCCGACTCCGTCAGGATCGGCGGACGGCGGCGGCCCGCGTCGCGACCGTCGCGGCGACGCTGACGCTTCGCCTCGAGCCGGGTCGACCCGGTGATGCCCTGGACCTCGTCCTTCGAGCGGCTCTTGTTACGCGGTTCGCGCTCGTGCACGACGGTGTTCGGCGGATCGTCCTCGGACGTGGTCTCGCCCGACTCGCCACCGGACTTGCGACGGCGACGGCGACGGCGACGTCGGCTCGAACCGTCGGAGTCACCCTCGCCGGTCTCGTCTTCCCCAGCCTGGTCGACGTCGGCCTGCTCGGCCTCCGCGGGCTTCTCGTCGGAATCCTTCTTCGGCTTGTCCTCGGGCTCGCGGGCCGCCTTGTCGGCGCCCTTCTCCTCCGGTGCGGACTCCCGTGCGGCCTCCTCCGCCTCGGCGCCGTCGGTCTCGGTGTCGGTGTCCTGTTCGTTGAGCTGCTCCCCACGTCCCCGACCGCGGCCGCGGCGGCCCCGGCGACGACGGCGCGGCTGATCGCCGTCGACGTCGGACTCTTCCGATTCGGTGTCGGCGGTGCCGGTGTCGGCGGTCTTCGCGGGCTCGGCCACCTCGTCACGCGTTTCGGCGGCGGGCGGCTGTTCGGTGGTGACGTCCGGCGTCCCGGCATCCCGGCGACTGCGGCGGCGACGCGGCGGGGTCTCGACCGCCGCGAGGTCGGGCTGCAGGAACAGCGGGACCTGGGACACTGCGGGCGGGGTCTCGTCGGCAGGCTCCGCAGCGGGCGCCTCGGCCTGGTAGGACGCGGTGGTGAACAGGTCGGGTGCGAGGTCGGGCTCGGACGGTGCGGCCTCCTCGGCGGGAGCTTCCGGGGCTTTGTCGGCTTCCGGGGCGGGGGCTTCCTCCGCGGGAGCTTCCGCGGCGGGCGCCTCCGGAGCCGCGGCCTGCTCGGCCGCCGCTTCCTCCGCGACTTCGGGAGCGATCGGTTCGGGAGCGATCGGTTCCGGAGCTACCTCGACAACCGGCTCGGCGGCCGGTGCCTCGACGGCCGGCTCCGCGACCGCGGGCGCCTCGGCTGCTGCCGCGGGCGATTCGGGTGCGGTTTCCGCAGGTGAAAGAGCTGCATGAACACGGTAGGCCATGTCACGTTGCAGGCTGGACTGCGCGCTGCGCAGTTCCATTCCGAGGGCCGCGGTCTCGGCGAGAACCTGCTTGCTCGTCACGCCCAGCAGCTTGGCGAGGGCGTGAACGCGAATCTTCTCCGGAAGATCGGGAACCGCCTTCCCGGCGGTGGCCGTATCGTTCGGCTCTGAATTTGTGGGCGGCGCTTGATCGGCCACGTAATCTCCTCAGCCCCCGGGCGCGTCCACTCCCCGTCTCGGGGAATGTCACGCGGCCACGCGAGGGCGCAGTGTGTGTACTCGCGCCCCAGGTGTGAGCGCGAGATTGTCTGGTCTCGCTCCACAGCGCATGCAGTGTCCGTTTTCACTGCACACCCATGTGGTGCCTTGCGGATGGCCGTCATCCACGGCGCGAGCGCCTGATCATCCAGCGTGCCGATACGTCCAGGTATTTCCCGTTGACGCAGGGGCAGCGATGAAGGGCATCGAGCCGTGGTGTCATCCGGTCGAAGCCACGTGGTGCTCAAATTGCGGTCCGACCACTGTCAGTATCCCACACGTGTGCCGCAGTCCGCGCCAGCGGCGCACCTATCCGTCTGGAACAAGTTCCTGACGTGATGCGCCGCCGGCCCGGCGGGCAGATTCGGGGGGTGAAGAGGTGGTCGGTGGGTGAAGAAGGGGGTCAGCTACCGGCGAGGTGGGGGAACCAGAGAGCGATCTCGCGCTCGGCCGATTCGACGGAGTCGGAGCCGTGAACCAGGTTCTCCTGGGCCTCGAGCCCGAAATCGCCGCGAATCGTGCCCGGAACCGCCTTCTCGACCGGGTCGGTGCCGCCGGCCAGCTGCCGGAACGCCGCGATGGCCCGGGGGCCCTCGATCACGGCCGCCACCAGCGGTCCGCCCGTGATGAACTCCAGGAGGCCGGGGTAGAACGGGCGGCCTTCGTGCTCGGCGTAGTGGGCCGCAGCGATGTCGCCGGGAGCGGTGCGCAGGTCGAGCGCAGAGATCGTCAGACCCTTCCGCTCGATCCGACCGAGGATTTCTCCTACATATCCGCGGGCAACGGCATCGGGCTTGATCAGTACCAGGGTGCGCTCAGTCACGGCGGACAGCCTAAATGGTCAGCCGCGCTGCCCCGGCAGCAGGCCCCGCTCCATCCGCTGGCGGACATTCCGGCGGAAATACAGAAGGTAGCCCCACAGGATCGCGAAGACGACTCCGACCGAGCCGATGGACACGTGGACGAAGAAACCGAACAGGAGCCCCACCTGCAACAACAGGTTGTACTTCATTGCCCACGGGCGGCCCTGCAGGCCCGCGCCGAGGATCATGAGCACCGCCAGCCCCACGAGGTACGTTCCCGACCACCAGGTCAGGCCACCGCCGACGGTCGCGACCACCGGCAGGGCGAGAAGCACCACGATCGCTTCCAGGATCAGGGACCCGGCCACCACTCCGCGGAACCCCTTCCAGGGGTCCTTGGTCGGCGGCCCGAACTCCGGTTCCGAAGCATTCGAGTCTGACTCGCTCACGCTGGGTCCTTTCCGAAGAGGGTGCGGGCCACACCGGCGGTCACCACGGATCCGGTGACCACGACGCCGGCACCCGACACTGCTTCACCGGGCTCCGCGACCTCTTCGGCCAGCCCGATGGCCGTTTCCAGCGCGTCGGCGAGGGTGGGCGCCACCACCACCCGCTCGTCGCCGAACTTCGCGACGGCGAGGTTGGCGAGGTCGTCGACGTCCATGGCCCGCGCGGAACCGTTGTGCGTCACCACGAGCTCGTCGAACACGGGTTCCAGCGCCGACAGGATGCCGTCGACCTCCTTGTCCCCCATCACACTCACGACACCGACGAGTTTGCGGAAGTCGAATTCACCGGTCAGCGCGGCGGCGAGCGCACGGGCCCCGTCCGGGTTGTGGGCGGCGTCGATGAAGACGGTCGGGGCGCTGCGCACCCGTTCCAGTCGCCCCGGATTGACGACCGAGGCGAATGCCTCCCGGATCGCGTCCTGGTCGAGCTGCCGCTCGGGGCCCGCACCGAAGAACGCTTCGACGGCGGCGAGGGCGAGGGAAGCGTTGCGCGCCTGATGTTCTCCGTGGAGGGGCAGGAAGATGTCGGTGTATACGCCACCGAGCCCCTGGAGTTCCAGCTGCTGGCCCCCGACGGCGATCTGCCGGGCGAGCACCGTGAACTCGGAGCCTTCCCGTGCGACCGCCGCATCGACCTCGACGACCCGGCGAAGCAGGACGTCCATCACTTCCGGTGTCTGCTCGGCGAGAATCGCGACGGTGTCGCGCGGCACCAGGGCGTCTTCGCGCCCCTTCTTGATGATCCCGGCCTTCTCTTCGGCGATCCCGGCGAGATCGTCGCCGAGGTATTCGGCGTGATCGAGGCTGATCGGGGTGATCACCGCGATCTCCCCGTCGATGACATTGGTTGCGTCCCAGCGCCCGCCGAGACCCACCTCGACCACGGCGACGTCGACGGGAGCCTCGGCGAACGCGGCGTACGCCATCGCGGTGAGCACCTCGAACTTGCTCATCGCCGGGCCGCCGGCCGCCTGCGACTGCTGGTCGATCATCTGCACGTACGGCTCGATCTCCCGGTACGTGTCGACGTAGCGACGCGGCGACACCGGGCGTCCGTCGATGCTGATGCGCTCGGTCGCGAGCTGCAGGTGGGGACTGGTGGTGCGGCCCGTCCGCCGGTGCAGCGCCGTGAGCAGCGCGTCGATCATCCGTGTCACCGACGTCTTGCCGTTGGTGCCGGTGACGTGGATCGCCGGGTACCCGTGCTGCGGCGACCCGAGAATGTCCATCAGCGCCGCGATCCGGCTCAACGACGGCTCGATCTTCGTCTCGGGCCACCGCTTGTCGAGTTCCGCCTCGACCAGCGTCAACTCGGCGAGGTCGACGGGGCTGACTTCCTCCGGCGTGAAGTCGGGTGAGGTCACGCGCCTTCCAGCTCCTTCAATCGCTTGGTGATGCGTTCGATTTCTTCCGTCGCGATCTGCCGGCGCGTCCGGATCTTCTCCTTGACCGCGTCCGGGGCCTTCGCCAGGAACGCCTCGTTGGAGAGTCTCGCGGTGGTGCCGGCGAGTTCCTTCTGCGCCGCGGCGAGGTCTTTCTCCAGCCGCGCCTTCTCGGCGCCGAGATCGACGTTGCCGGACGTGTCGAGGTCGACCGTCACGGTCGCCTTGCTCAGGCGCACCTCCACCGAGGCCGACACGGTGAACCCGTCCTCCGGGTCCGTCAGTCGCGCGAGCGACGTGACGGCCGCGAGCTGGGTGCCCAGATCCGCCTCGACGATTCCGCCGACCCGTGCGGGCACGCGCTGCGAGGGCTTGAGACCCTGATCGCTGCGGAAGCGGCGCACCTCCGTCACCAGCCGCTGCATGTCCTCGATGCGCTGGGCCGCAACCGAATCCGCTGCGGCACCGCTCGACTGCGGCCACTGCGCCACCACGACGGACTCACCGCCGGTGAGCACCTTCCACAGGGTTTCCGTGACGAACGGGATCACCGGGTGGAGCAGACGTAGCAAGGCGTCGAGGACGTTGCCGAGCACGGTCCTCGTGGTCGCCGCGACGGTCTCGTTCTCGGCGAACTGCACCTTGGCCAGCTCGAGGTACCAGTCGCAGACCTCGTCCCACGCGAAGTGGAACAGCGCCTCGCACGCCTTGCTGAACTCGTACCGGTCGAATGCGGCGTCGACCTCCCCGCGCACCTGCTCCAGGCGGTCAAGAATCCACCGGTCCGCGTCGGTCAGGTCGCCGCGGGCGGGCAGTGCAGCCGGTGCGGCCCCGTTCATGAGCGCGAACTTGGTGGCGTTGAACAGCTTGGTCGCGAAGTTCCGCGAGGACTGTGCGTGGTCCTCGCCCACGGACAGGTCGCTGCCCGGGTTCGCGCCACGGGCCAGCGTGAAGCGAAGGGCGTCGGCGCCGAAACGGTCGACCCAGTCGAGCGGGTCGATGCCGTTGCCCCGCGACTTCGACATCTTCTTGCCGAACTGGTCGCGGACGAGGCCGTGCAGGAACACGTCCTCGAACGGCATCTGCGGTCCGGACTTGCCTGATGCGACGGCGTCGTCCTCCGACACATACGTGCCGAACATCATCATCCGCGCCACCCAGAAGAACAGGATGTCGTACCCGGTGACGAGAACACTGGTGGGATAGAACTTCTCGAGCTCGGGGGTCTTGTCGGGCCAGCCCATGGTCGAGAACGGCCACAATCCGGAGGAGAACCAGGTGTCGAGGACGTCGGGATCCTGCACCCAGCCCTCGGGGGCGGTCTCGTCCGGTCCGAAGCACGCGACCTCACCGTCGGGGCCGTACCAGATCGGGATCCGGTGCCCCCACCACAGCTGACGGGAGATGCACCAGTCGTGCATGTCGTCGACCCAGGCGAACCAGCGCGGTTCCTGACTGGCCGGGTGGATGACGGTGTCACCGTTGCGCACCGCGTCACCCGCCGCCTTCGCGAGCGACTCGACCTTCACCCACCACTGCAGCGACAGGCGCGGCTCGATGGACTCCCCGGTGCGCTCGGAGTGCCCGACGCTGTGCAGGTAGGGCCGCTTCTCCGCGACCACGCGCCCCTGCTCGGCGAGCGCCTCACGCACCTTGACCCGCGCCTCGAAGCGGTCGAGTCCGTCGAATTGCGTTCCCGTGTCGGCGATCTTGCCGGTCTTGTCCATGATGGTCGGCATCGGCAGGTTGTGCCGCAGACCCATCTCGAAGTCGTTGGGATCGTGCGCCGGAGTGATCTTCACGGCGCCGGTGCCGAATTCGGGATCGACGTACTCGTCCGCGACGATCGGGATGTCGCGGCCGGTGAAGGGGTGTTCGAGCGTCGTCCCGATCAGGTGCTTGTAGCGCTCGTCCTCGGGGTGGACGGCCACGGCGGTATCGCCGAGCATCGTCTCGACACGGGTGGTCGCGACCACGACGTGCGGTTCGTCGTCGTTCAATGAGCCGTATCGCAGCGAGACCAGCTCGCCCTCGACGTCCTCGAACTTCACCTCGATGTCGGAGATCGCGGTCTGCAGCACGGGCGACCAGTTGACGAGACGCTCGGCGCGGTAGATCAGCCCGTCGTCGTACATGCGCTTGAAGATGGTCTGGACGGCGCGGGAGAGCCCGTCGTCCATGGTGAAGCGGTCGCGGCTCCAGTCGACGCTGTCGCCGATGCGGCGCATCTGGCCGCCGATGGTGCCGCCGGACTCGCGCTTCCAGTCCCACACCTTGTCGATGAACAGCTCGCGGCCGAAGTCTTCCTTCGTCTTGCCGTCGGCGGCGAGCTGCTTCTCGACGACGGTCTGCGTCGCGATGCCCGCGTGGTCCATGCCCGGCAGCCACAGCACCTCGTAGCCCTGCATCCGCTTGCGGCGGCTCAGTGCGTCCATCAACGTGTGGTCGAGGGCGTGACCCATGTGCAGGCTGCCGGTGACGTTGGGCGGCGGCAGCACGATGGAGTAACCGGGCTTGGGGCTGCGGGGATCCGCCCGGAAGTAACCGGCGTCTACCCAGCCCTGATACAGATCGGCCTCGACGGAGCTGGGCTCCCAGCTCTTCGGGAGGGCATCGGCACGGTTCTGGGGATTTTCTGGAGCTGCACTGGTCACCCGTCGAGTCTAATGAACGGCCGGTGGGTCGACGACGGGGCTACCGGACCGCCCCGCTACTGGTCGCTGAACAGTGCGCGGTGCACCTCGGTTGCGGTGCGATGCTCCTGGTCGACGGGACGCAGCGACTCGGCGGCGTCCTCTCCGGCGGCCTGGGATCCTGCGGTGCTGTGCAGCTCGGAGAAGAGCTGCACGTGGTGGTCGTTCAAGGGATTCCTCCGGTTCGTCTGCCGCAGCCGTGCGGCAACCACTCGAGAGTGTCGAGTATGCATCGAAAGGTACGCCGATCCGCGGCGACACGACGACGGCGCGCCGGTCGTGTTCCCGGACACGCGCGGCAGCGGACTCAGCGGACGCGCTCCGCGATCACACAGGCGACGGCGAGCGTCGTTCCGAGCGAGGAATGGATGCGCCGGCCGCGAGCACAGCAGGAATCGTCAAGGCGGGCAACGAATTGTTCCCCGCCCCCTGAGGTCAGTCGCTCTCGGCGTCCCGTTTGGCGAATGCGAGCTGCATTTCCCAGCCCTCGACATTGCCTTCAATGGCGGACGCGCGACGCTCGGCGCTCGGGTACATGGCGGCGAATCCGGACTCGACGACGCGCAGCAGCGTGCCACCCTCGCGCTCGGTCAGGAAGAATTCGACCAGCGTGGACGTGCCCTCCACGAGGGGCTGTGCAGGGTCGTCCCCGCCGCGGAACGACACGTAGTGCGGCGCGTCGGACGTGACGGGAAGGATCGGGAAGCGCCCGTACGGCGGGAAGTCCACGACGAAGACGTCGCCGTCGCGGGTGGTGGTCGTCTTGCCGGGGTTGCCGTCGCCGATGAACCAGCCGGGTTCACTCACCAGCCGGAACACCCGATCGATGGGAGCGTCGATCTGGATTTCGCGCTCGATCGCGTCCTGGGACGCATCCGGAACGGTCATGTTCACCCTCACCTCTCGACGATGTGCTACCCCACGGTTGCATATCGGCAGACCCTAGCGCAACCTTCAGGTTGCACTTGGCGGTGTCGAGGCCGGAAAGACGCGACCGGGCGCCCGCCCGCAGCCGAAACGGCGCGGGGCGGGCGCCCGGAGAACGTGTCAGCTGAAGTGCGCCAGCAGGGCGTCGCGCTGACGGTCACCGAGGCCACGGAGGCGGCGGGTCGGCGCGATCTCCAAGTTGGCCATGATCTCCTGGGCCTTGACCTTGCCGATCTTCGGCAGTGCTTCCAGGATGGCGCTGACCTTGGTCTTTCCGATGATGTCGTCGACGTCAGCCTTGGACAGGACCTGCTTCAGCGTGATGTCACCGGACTTGAGCTTGTCCTTGAGCTCTGCGCGTGCCTTACGAGCGGCTGCGGCCTTCTCGAGAGCTGCTGCCCGCTGTTCGTCAGTGAGCTGGGGAAGTGCCACGATGTCTCCTTCATTCGGGGTACGTATCGAACACCGTAGCGAGAGAACCGCGACTTCACCGCATCCATCGGACGTGTCGCGGCATCCCGTTCGATTCCCGAGCCCGCCGACCGCGGGTTCGACGGCGCGAAAAATGCCAGGACGCAGACGTCGCGTTGTGCCATGCTCGATATGTTCGATCGGTCCACGGACGACACCGGGAAGGAAGTCGGCGATGCGCGCACTACCCGCCATCCGCGCCACCCAGTTGCGCCGGTTCGGCACGAATGCCGCCCTCCCCTTCCCGTCCGGCCTGCGCGGCGAACACGGGAGCATGCCCGTCTCGAAGCCCAGCCGCACCGCCTGACACGCCCGCACCGAACACCGTCGCCGGCGTGCCGCCACCGCCGTGAACCGACGACAGAACCGAGCACTCCCGTGAGGCACTTCTCCCGTAACCCACCCGGCAGCACCCTCGACGCCCGCAACTGGTCGCGTACGAACGTGCTGGTCCTCAACGTCACATTCGAGGCCCTCTGCGAGATTCCCGCGGAGCGAGCCGTCGTGCTGATCAGTGTCGGCGCGGCCGAGACGGTCGCCCATCGGGAACCGCCGTTCCCGGTTCGCTCGCAACACGTCGAGATCAGCCTGCCGCAGACCATTCGTCTGCTGCGGTACGTCTACGTCGAGCACTCCGCGCTGGTGACCGACAGCAGTCGCGCAACGTTCGCGGGGGTGTTCCGGCGCGACCGCAATCGGTGCGGCTACTGCGCCGATCCGGTCGCCACGACCATCGATCACGTGCTGCCCCGCAGCCGCGGCGGCCCCAACACCTGGGCCAACCTCGTGGCCTGCTGCGCACCCTGCAATTCGAGGAAGGCCGACCGCACCCCGGAGGAGGCGGGAATGCCGCTCCTGTGGGAGCCGAGGGCGCCGTGGCACCTCGACAAGGCGCAGCGGCGGATCTGGCGGGATCTCGCGGCCGTCTAGCCGCGAGATCCCACCGTTCACCGTCACCGACCGCACGTCCCCGGGAAGGGGAGATCTCCGATGACCGACGTCCTGGACACGTCCCTGTCCACGCTGCTGCCCGCGTCCGACGATCCGGCGGGCTGGGCGGACGCCGCATGCCGTGCCGACCCGGCTCCGGACCGGTGGTTCCCCTTCCCCACAGAGGATTTCGCGTACGCGCGCGACGTCTGCCGTTCCTGCCCGCTACGGTTGCGGTGCGAACTGTTCGCCGGCGCCACCGGGCAGACCGGCGTCTGGGGTGGCAAGGAATTCGACCGGGGTCGCGTGACGCGGGCGTGAGCCCACGCCACGTGCCCCTGCCCGATCCGGCAACCCCGAACTTCGTGGCCCAGGATCTAGTGGCCCAGGATCTCGGGCAGCGCCGCGTCCTCTCCCCGCACGTGCTCCGAGAGGAACGACAGCACCACCTGATACCAGACCTTCGCGTTCTGCGGGCTGAGGATCCAGTGGTTCTCGTCCGGGAAGTAGAGGAACCGGTGGTCGGTGCGTCCCTCGTCGTCGGCGGGCAACCCCGATTCGGCCAGCAACTCGAACCACAGGCGCAGGGCCTCGCCGATGGGTACGCGAAAGTCCTTGTCCCCGTGGATGACCAGCATCGGGGTGGCGATGTCCGCGACATACAGGTGCGGCGAGTTCTCCACCGCCATCTCGGGGGTCATCTCACGCTGCCAATACCACGCGGCGTCGGTGGTGGGGCCGAACTGGTCCAGCGCCCACAGGCCGGCATGCGAGACGATCGCGGCGAACCGGTCGGTGTGTCCGGCGATCCAGTTGGCCATGTATCCGCCGAACGACCCGCCCATCGCCGCGGTGCGCTTCTCGTCGATCTCGGGCAGCGCCACCGCGGCGTCGGTGATCGCCATGAGATCCGTGAACGGCGCCTTGCCCCACTTTCCCCAGCCCCGCTCGACGAACTCCTGCCCGTACCCGGTCGACAGTGCCGGATCCGGCAGCAGCACGGCGTATCCCCGCGCCACGAGCAGCCACGGGTTCCACCGCCACGACCAGGTGTTCCAGGAACCCAGTGGGCCGCCGTGCACCCACAGCGCCAACGGAACCGGTGCGTGGGTGGAGGCACCCGTCGGCACCGCCAGCCACGCCCGCACCGCCGCACCGTCGGCGGCCACCGTCTGGACCTCCGTCAGCGTGCCCGGCAGCTCGGGGAGTTCGGCGGGCGCCTTCAGCAGCGACACCGCGCCGGTGGTGAGGTCGACGCGCACCGGGTGGGGCGGCGTCGCGTAGGACGCCCGCAACGCGAACACGGTCGATCCGTCGGGCGCCACCTGCAGGTCGGTGTACGCGGAATCGTCACTCGTGACCAGTGTGGGATCCGCGCCGTCGCGGAGCAGGAAGATCGGGGCGCGGCCGTGGTCGTCGGCGGTGACCAGGAGGCCGGAACCGTCCGGCAACCAGGCGACGGACGTGGCCCACCGATCCCACCCCGGCGCCACCTCCGTCACCGCACCGGTGTCGAAGCTGTACTGGTGCAGGGTGAACCGCGGTGCGGAGTCGGGTGTCGCGTGCGATTCCCGCGTGAACACGACGCGCTGCCCGTCCGGCGAGATCGCCGGATCCGACAGGTCGGCGTCCGCGTCGTCGACGAGGACCGCGCGTGCCCCCGTCTCGGTGTCGATGCGCACCAGGATGTTCCGGATCGACGCCAGCGGACCGGGAACCGTCCACGACGTCACGACGAAGGCGCCGTCATCGCTCAGCGCGTAATTGGCCTCCCGCAGTGCCGGACCGGGCAACGGGGTCAGGTCGGTCAACGCGGGCTCGTGCCCGTTCTCGTCGAGCTCGTCCAGTGGAGCGGACAGCAGGTGGGGCACGTCCGGACCCAGATCGTGGTCCCAGTAGCGCATCGGGAACCCCGTGTGGAGGATCGCCGACACCTTCTTCTCCTTGCGTTCGGCGCGCACCCGCTCGTCGTCGGCAAGCTCGCCCGACGCCCCCAGGACGCCGGTGGTGACGACGAACCGCGGGGCGCACCGGGCGGCACGGACCCCGGTGATGCCGCCGCCGCGCCGCGCGACGACCACCGCCTCGCCGCCGTGCGCGGGCAGCCGCCACAGGTCGTCGGGGAGTTCGTCCTCGTCCTGCGCCGGGCGTGAGGACGTGAACAGGAGATCGCCGTCGCTGGTGAACGTCGCGTTGGATTCGCCGGTGCGGCCCCGGGTGAGCCGCCGCGCCGCGAACCCGCCGATGGGATCGATCTCCCACAGAGCGGTGACGTACTTGGTCGACTTCTCGTCGAGTGTCGACTGCGCGACGACGAGTCGTCGCCCGTCCGGCGACAGCACGAGGCCGCCGACGCGGCCGAGCGCGAGGTAGTCGTCGAGATCGTCGAAAGGAGTTCCGGCGTGAAGTTCAGGAATCGCGGTCACGAGTCGTTCGTATCACGAACCGGGCCCGGGCCGTCGGACATCGGGCCTCAGGCGAGCAGGGGCGCAACCCGCGGCGGGATCTCGGTCAAGGCGTACGGCAGGCTGAGGACGGTGCTCCACGCCATCGCTTCGGCGGCGGCGTCCTCGAGCGTGATCGTGCGCCCCGCCTTCACCACGTCGAGTTCCTGATAGATGGGCGTGTTGTCGAGTTCGGCGCGCAACTTGTCGCCGTAACCGCCGCCCGCGTACCAGACGAGGAGATCGACGTTCGCCAGCGACAGCTGCTCCGTGCTGATCTCGGCGAAGTTGCCGGTGATCTGCTCGGTCACAGGCGGATTCACGAAACCGAGTTCGGTGAAGAAGCGGACCTTCGGGTCCTCGGGCCCGTACACGCCGAACTGCCCGGGCCCCTTCAGGGCACCGACGAGGACGGTCTTGCCGGCGAACGCCGGGTTGGCGGCGCGGACGTCGACGAACTGCTTCTCGACGGACGACACCAATTCGGCGGCCTTGTCCTTCTTGCCGAGCGTGTCACCGAGAATCCGCGTCTGGTCCTGCCACGGGACACCGTAGTCGGCGAACTCCTTCGGCTGCGCCACCGTCGGCGCAATGGCACCGAACTTGTCGTACTGGGCCTGGGTGAGGCCGGAGTAGGTGCCGACCACCAGGTCCGGGCCGACCGTCGCGACCTTCTCGAAGTCGATGTTGGTGGATGCCGTGCCCACGATCTCCGGCTGCGCGGTGCCGAGGAGGTCCTGCGCCCACGGCCACACGCCGTACGGGTAGTCGCCGTACCAGTCGAACGTGCCCACCAGGGTGCCGCCGAGCGCGAGGATCGTGTCCTGGTCGTTGTAGCCGACGCTGACGATGCGCTGCGGGTCGACCGGCACCTGGGTGTCGCCGTATTTGTGGGCGATGACGGGGCCCGACGCCGCATCGCCGCCGTCGCCGCCGTCCGGGCTGCTGCAGGCCGCGGCGAACGCGAGCAGCGCTCCCCCGGTGCCCACGAGGAATCCGCGTCGGCTCAGGCCGATCCTCTGTTGACCCACGTTCATGCGGCGACCCTCTCGTCTACCCGGAAATGCGACCACTTAGGTAAGGCTTGCCGAGCTTAACCTAAGGGGTCGCGACGGGCTCCCGCCACATCGCCCACAGCGTCGGCCCGCCGTCCGGTATCCGGATCTCACCGGTGACGTCGAAGCCGAACCGCTGGTAGTACGAAATGTTGTCCCGCTTGCTCGACTCCAGATACGCCGGAAGGCCCTCGGCATCACAGCGGTCCAGCCGCGACCGCAACAGCGCCGTCCCGTAACCACCGCCCCGTCCCGCCGTCGACGATCCGATCGTCGCCAGATACCAGTGCACGGGATCGACGGGATGCGCGTCTTCGACGGTTCCGCTCACCGCGGCCCCGACCCCCAACCGCGGGCCGAACGCCCGGATCAGACCCGGCAGGCTGAGGAGCGACGACACCGTCGACTGCTTCCAGCCGCCGGGCGGATCCCACATGGCGGCCCCGCGGACCACGCCGTTCTCGTCCTCGGCCAGTTCGGCTCCGCCCCCGGCGAGATGGTGATGGCGGATCTCCACCGCGAACAGTCTCGGCAGGCCGCGCCGCCTGCGCTCGGGGTCCGGCCACATCCAGACCATCACGGGGTCGTCGAAGAACGCGTCGGCGAGCACCCGCGTCACCTCCGGAATGTCGGATCTGGTGGCGGCCCGCACGCTCACACCCATGCCCAGAGAGTACGGGCCGACGGCGGCGACACACCGGAACGACGGGCGGTGGGGTCAGACGGTGGCGTCGATCAGGAGCTTCGCGCCGGTGGCCGCCTGGACGTCCTCGACGCTGTGACCGGGCGCGGTCTCGACGAGCCGCAACCCGTCGGGGGTGACGTCGATGACGGCGAGATCGGTGACGATCTTCTGGACGCAGCGCTTGCCGGTGTACGGCAGGGTGCACTCCTCGAGGATCTTGTGCTCGCCCTTCTTGGTGACGTGATCCATCATCACGATGACCTTGCCCGCGCCGTGCACGAGGTCCATCGCGCCGCCCATGCCCTTGACCATGGCGCCGGGGACCATCCAGTTGGACAGGTCGCCGTGGCTGCTGACCTGCATCGCACCGAGAACGGCCACGTCGACGCTGCCGCCGCGGATCATCGAGAACGAATCCGAGGAGGCGAAGAACGCGCCGCCGGGAACGACGGTGATGGTCTCCTTGCCGGCATTGATGAGTTCGGGGTCGACCTCGTCGTCGGCCGGGTACGGCCCGACGCCGAGGATGCCGTTCTCCGAGTGCAGGATGACGTCCTTGCCGGCCGGGATGTGACCGGGGATCAGGGTCGGCATGCCGATCCCGAGGTTGACGTACTGCCCGTCTTCGAGCTCGGCCGCGACCCGGGCCGCCATCTCGTCACGCGTCCAGCTCATGCCCGCACCGTCCTGTTCTCGATTCCCGTGTCCTGCTTGCCGACCTCGACCACACGCTGGACGAAGATGCCGGGGGTGTGCACCTCGGCGGGGTCGATCTCGCCGGGCTCGACGAGGTATTCGACCTGCGCGATGGTGATGCGACCGGCGCCGGCGGCGTCCGGGTTGAAGTTGCGGGCCGTCTCGCGGTACACGAGGTTGCCGAGCCGGTCACCCTTCCACGCGTGGACCAGCGCAAAGTCGGTGCGGATGGCCCGTTCGAGGACGAAGGACTCCCCGTCGAACTCACGGGTCTCCTTGGGCTTGCTCGCCACCGCGATGCCGCCCTGCCCGTCGTAGCGGATCGGGAGACCGCCGTCGGCGACCTGCGTCCCGACACCGGCGGGGGTGTAGAAGGCGGGGATGCCCGCTCCCCCGGCGCGCATGCGCTCGGCCAGCGTGCCCTGCGGCGTGAGTTCGACCTCGAGCTCGCCGCTCAGGTACTGCCGCGCGAACTCCTTGTTCGCGCCGACGTACGAGCTGATGGTGCGCCGGATCCGGTGCTGCTCGAGGAGCAGACCCAGACCGAAACCGTCGGTGCCGCAGTTGTTGCTGACCGTCTCGAGGTCGGTCGCACCCCGTGCGAGGAGGGCATTGATGAGGACCGAGGGGATACCGACGAGGCCGAAACCGCCCACCGCGAGGGAGGCTCCGTCGGGCACGTCGGCAACGGCCTCGGCCGCCGTTGCGAAGACTTTGTTGACCATGTGACCCAGGCTACCGCAAAATGTTCGAGTAGTGAACACCCATCCACATTGCGAACAAATTGCGCCCCGCCTGTTGGCCCGATCACAGAACACGACTACTATGTGCGAATAGCGGCCGACTGTTCACATCGAGAACGTGAGGATCTTCTTCCATGCTGCATCTGCCAGCCCACTACCAAGCAGGGCACGAAGCCAACGCCCCGCTGCTGTTCCCCGAGTACAAGACGACTCGGCTGCGCAGCCCCAAGAACGACCTGATCCTGATCCCGCAACGACTGGGCGAGATCACCGGTCCGGTCTTCGGTGACGCGGACGTCGCCAAGGGTGAGAACGACATGACCCACGCCAACGGCGGCGAGGCCCAGGGACAGCGCATCATCGTCCACGGCCGCGTTCTCGACAGCGCCGGGAAGCCCATCCCCGACACCCTCATCGAGGTGTGGCAGGCCAACGCCGGCGGCCGCTACCGCCACAAGAACGACTCCTGGCCCGCGCCGCTCGACCCCCACTTCAACGGTGTCGCGCGCTGCCTGACCGACAAGCAGGGTCATTACGAGTTCACGACCATCAAGCCGGGCGCGTACCCGTGGGGCAACCACCACAACGCCTGGCGTCCCGCGCACATCCACTTCTCCCTGTTCGGTCAGGCATTCACGCAGCGCCTGGTGACGCAGATGTACTTCCCCGACGACCCGTTCTTCTTCCAGGATCCGATCTACAACTCGGTGCCCGAAGCGGCCCGCGAGCGGATGATCAGCACGTTCGACTACGACCAGACCCGCGAGAACTGGGCGGTCGGATTCAAGTTCGACATCGTCCTGCGCGGTCAGGACGCCACCCCGTTCGAGGAGGGCCACTGATGATCGACACCCAGAACCCCGACGCCCCGCGTTACCCGGTCTTCGCCAGGAGCCAGGACGAGGTGCCGTTCGGCGTCACCCCGTCCCAGACCGTCGGCCCGTACGTCCACATCGGTCTGTACCCCACGTGGGAGAACAGCGGCAACACCGTTCCCGAGGACGCGCCTGGGCGAATCACCGTGTCCTTCAACGTCATCGATGGCGCCGGGCAGCCCATCGGCGACGCGATGATCGAGACCTGGCAGGCAGATGCCGAGGGCCGATTCAACAGTCCCAGCGATCCCCGCGGTGCCGCCGAGGCGACCCCCGCCGGATTCCGCAGTCTGGCACGCGTGTTCGCCGACGAGAGCGGCACGATCGTCGTGCACACCGTCAAGCCCGGCGCTCTCCCCGCCGAGGACGGCACCGCCGAGGCCCCGCACATCAACGTCGGACTGTTCGCCCGCGGCATGCTCGAGCGCCTGTACACGCGCCTCTACTTCCCCGAGGACACGGACGCCCACGCCTCGGACCCCGTCCTCTCCTCCGTCCCGGAAGCCGACCGCCCCAAGCTGATCGCGGAGAAGACCGATCGCGGATATCACCTGACGATCCACGTGCAGAATACGGACGGACGGGAAACCCCGTTCTTCGCCCTGTAATCGGCTGTAAACCCAGAAAGGTGTCGCGTGTGAACTCTCCGGAGACATCCCGGGGTGCCCTGTTCGATCCGACGTTCGGTGCCGGCGAGTTGTCGGCGCTGCTCTCCGACCGGGCGTGGGTCACCGCGATGGTCGAGGTCGAGGGGGCACTGGCCCGGGCGGAGGCGAAATGCGACGTCATCCCCGCCGCGTCCGCCGACGCGATCTCCTCCGTGTTCGCACGCATCGTCGCCGAGGACTCCGTGGACGTCGGAGCCCTCGGCGAGGCGGCCGCCGCGGGCGGCAACCCCGTGATCCCGCTGGTGACACTGCTCCGCGGCGAGGTGGCCGGTGCCGGCGTGCCCGGAAGCCACGTCCACAAGGGCGCCACGAGTCAGGACATTCTCGACACGGCTCTGATGCTGCTGTGCCGTCGGGCGGGCGCGCACGTGCTGGCGTCCCTCGACGAGGCGGTCCTGTGCGCCGAGGCCCTGGCGCGGGCCCAGCGCGGCACCCCGATCGCCGGCCGCACCCTCGGCCAGCAGGCCCTGCCCACCACGTTCGGCGTGCTCGCCGCCGGGTGGATGACTGCGCTGCACAGGGCTTCTCGCGCACTGTTCGACGCACTCGACGCCCTCCCCGTCCAGCTGGGAGGCGCCGCCGGAACGTCCGCGGCGCTCTACCCGCACGGCCTCGACGTCGCCGACGTCCTCGCCGACGAACTCGGCCTCGCCCGTCAGGACGTGCCCTGGCACACCGACCGCACGCGCATCGCACTGCTCGCGTCGGCGCTCGGAACGGCCGCGGGCGCGGTGTCGAAGATCGCCACCGACCTCGTGTTCCTGTCCGCGACCGAGATCGGCGAGGTGAGCGAAGGGACGCCCGGCGGTTCGTCGGCCATGCCCCACAAGCGCAATCCGGTGGCCGCCATCGCGGCCCGCGCGGCGGCACGGCGCGTCCCCGGACTCGTCGCGACGATTCTCGGTTCGATGGATCACGAGCAACAGCGTGCCGCCGGTGCCTGGCATGCCGAATGGGAAACCCTCACGGACCTGCTGCGTCTCACCGGCGGGGCAGTCGCCCGGATCGCCGATTCACTCGGTGGGCTGAACGTCCACCCGGACGCGATGGCCCGCAACCTCGACGTCACCGGAGGCCTGCTCCTCGCCGAACGGGTCACCGGTGCTCTCTCCACCCGCACCGACGACGCGCGCGACCTCGTCACCGCCGCGTGCCGGAGCGGTCATTCCCTCGACGAGGATCCGGGGCTCCTCGAATACCTGCAGGCGGACGAGATCCGCGCCCTGCTCGACCCCGCCGGATACCTCGGCCACGCACACGACATCGTCGACCGCGCACTGGACACAGTGACCCGCGGCCGGGAAGGAACGCGATGACAGTCGCACTCGCACACGAAATCTCCGGACCCCGCAACGGAGCGGCCGATGCCCCCGTCGTGGTTCTGCTCGGATCACTCGGATCCAACCGCTCCATGTGGGACCCGCAGATCGCGGCGCTGTCCGACGAATGCCGGGTCGTCGCCGTCGATCAGCGCGGTCACGGGGAGTCGCCGGCGCCGGACGGGCCGTACTCCGTCCGCGACCTGTCCGGGGACGTCCTCGCCCTGCTCGACACGCTCGGAGTCGACGCCGCCCACTTCGTCGGGCTGTCCATGGGCGGGGCGATCGCCCAGTGGCTGGGCGCGCATGCACCCCGCCGGGTGCTGTCGCTGTCGCTGCTGTGCACCGCCGCGAAGTTCGGCGAACCGCAGGCGTGGATCGAGCGGGCGGCCGCGTCACGCACCGACGGCCCCGAGTCGCTCGCGGACGCCGTCGTCGCACGCTGGTTCAGTGAGGGGCTCGCGAAACGCGACCCGGAATTCGTCCGGCACTACCGCCAGATGATCGCGTCCACATCGCCCGAGGGATACGCCGCCTGCTGCGACGCTCTCGCCGACTGGGATTTCACCGCCGACCTCCCCCGCATCAGCGCACCGACACTGGTGATCGCGGGCGAGGAGGATCCGTCCACCCCGCCGTCCGTCATGCAGATCCTCGCGGACGGCATCACCGGCGCCCGGTTCGAGGTGCTCTCCCCCGCCGCCCACGTCGCGAATCTCGAACAGGCGGGCGCCGTCACGGCGCTGCTGCGCGAACACGTCGCCGGCGGCGGGTACGCCCGCGGACGCCGCGCCGCGCACGCCCAGGGAATGACGGTGCGCCGCTCGGTTCTCGGCGACGCCCACGTGGACCGCTCCGTCGCGGGGACCACCGACTTCACGGCGCCGTTCCAGGACTTCATCACCCGCACCGCGTGGGGTGACATCTGGTCGCGCCCCGGACTGGACCACGAGATGCGACGGCTGCTCACGATCGCCGTCCTCACCGCGGTCGGCAACGAGCATGAACTCGACATGCACATCCGGGCGGCCCTGCGCGCGGGAGTCGACGCCGACACCATCGGCGAGGTGCTCCTCCACACCGCCGTCTACGCCGGAGTGCCCAACAGCAATCTCGGATTCGCGCTCGGCAAGCAGGCCCTCGCCGACCTGGCCGCCGACCCGGCAGTGAAGGATTTGCAGACATGACCGCAACCGAACCGTCGGAGAAAATCCTCCCGTCCCCCGACTATGTGCAGTCGCTGGCCCGGGGCCTCGCCGTGATCCGCTGCTTCGACCACCAGAATCAGCGGCGCACACTCAGCGACGTCGCCCGCGCCACCGACCTCACCCGTGCCACCGCGCGCCGGTTCCTGCTCACTCTCGTCGAACTCGGCTACGTGGCCACGGACGGTTCCGCGTTCTGGCTCACCCCGCGCGTTCTCGAACTCGGGTACAGCTACCTGTCGAGCCTGTCGCTGCCGGAGGTCGCGCAGCCGCACCTGGAGAAGCTCAGCCACACGGTGCACGAGTCGTCGTCGGTGTCGATCCTGGACGGCGCCGACATCGTGTACGTCGCCCGTGTACCTGTCAGCCGGATCATGACGGTGGGCATCACCATCGGCACCCGGCTTCCCGCCTACGCCACGTCGATGGGACGGGTCCTGCTCGCCGGCCTGGCCGACGACGCGCTCGACGAGTACCTCGAGAAGCTCGACATCCAGCGGCTCACCGAGCGCACGATCACGGCCCGAGACGAACTGAAGGCCGCGATTCTCGCGGTGCGCGAGGACGGCATCTGCGTTCTCGACCAGGAGCTCGAGGCGGGCCTGCGGTCGATGGCCGCGCCGATCCACAACGCGTCCGGGCTCACCGTCGCGGCGGTGAACATCTCCACTCCGGCCGCGCGGTACCGGCTGGAGGATCTGCATTCCGATCTCATCCCGTCGCTGCGGGTCACCGCAACCGACATCGAACAGGACCTCGCCACCGTCAACCGCTGACGCTGGGCCCGAGGAATCTTCATGAAAGGTCTTTCCATGCGTGACGTCGTCATCTGCGAGCCCCTGCGAACGCCGGTCGGGCGCTTCGGCGGAGTGTTCAAGGACATCACCCCTCAGAGCCTCGCCGCCACCGTCATCACGGCGCTCGTCGAGCGCACCGGCATCGAGGGCAGCCAGATCGACGACGTCATCCTGGGCCAGGCGTCCCCGGGCGGAGAGGCCCCGGCCATCGGCCGGATCGCCGCGCTCGACGCCGGACTCGGCATCGACGTCCCCGGCATGCAGGTGGATCGCCGCTGCGGATCCGGACTGCAGGCCGTCATCACGGCCGTGCTGCAGGTGGCGTCCGGCGGCAACGACCTCGTGCTCGCCGGCGGCGCCGAATCCATGAGCCAGGCCGAGTTCTACACCAACCCGAACATCCGCTGGGGCGTCAAGGGCGAAGGGGTGCAACTCGCCGACCGGCTCGCCCGCGCCCGCGTCACCGCCGGCGGCGCGAACTTCCCCGTGCCCGGCGGCATGATCGAAACCGCCGAGAACCTGCGCGCCGAGTTCGACATCAGCCGTGAAGACCAGGACGCGCTCGCCGTGCAGTCGCACCAGCGGGCCGTCGCCGCGCAGGAGTCGGGACGCTTCGCCGAGGAGATCGTCGGAGTGACGGTGCCGCAACGCAAGTCGGACCCGCTCGTCGTCGACAAGGACGAGCACCCGCGCGCCGACACCACCGTGGAGTCGCTGTCCAAGCTCCGCGCCATCCGCTCCAAGATCGACTCCGCCTCCACCGTCACCGCCGGCAACGCCAGCGGGCAGAACGACGGCGCCGCCGTGTGCATCGTCACGACCGCCGAGAAGGCGAAGGAACTGGGACTGAAGCCCCTCGCCAGGATGGCGTCCTGGGCCGTGGCCGGAGTCCCGCCGCGCACGATGGGCATCGGCCCGGTGCCCGCGACGGAGAAGGCCCTCGGTCAGCTCGGACTGTCGCTGTCCGACATGGGTGTCATCGAACTGAACGAAGCCTTCGCCGCGCAGACCCTCGCCGTCCTCCGCAGCTGGGACCTCGACCCCACCGATGCACGCCTCAACCCCAACGGATCCGGCATCTCCCTCGGCCACCCCGTCGGTGCCACCGGCGGTCGCATTCTCGCCACCCTCCTGCGGGAAATGGACCGCCGCGAGTCCCGCTACGGGCTCGAGACCATGTGCATCGGCGGCGGCCAGGGCCTCGCCGCGGTCTTCGAACGGGTCTGACGCAGCAACGCGGGCCTGCCGTCAGGCCAGCACACCCACGGCACCCTCCGCGGCCTCGAGCAACTTGCCCGAGGCGGCGAGGGTGACGACGGCCTCGATCTCCGGTGCGAGGTGACGGTCGGTTCCCGGTCCGGCGACGTGCCCGCGAATCGCATCCCGCACCGCCCCCGTCGCCGCCGACGGTGCGAGCGGGGCCCGCAGATCCAGTCCCCGAGCGGCCGTCAACGCCTCGATGGCGAGCACCCGGGTGAGTCCGTCGATCGCCCGGCGCAGCTTCCGGGCCGCGGACCACCCCATCGACACGTGATCCTCCTGCATCGCCGACGACGGAATCGAATCCACAGACGCCGGCGCCGCCAGCCGTTTCAGCTCCGACACGATCGCGGCCTGCGTGTACTGCGCGATCATGTGGCCGCTGTCCACACCCGGATCATCCGCCAGGAACGGCGGCAGCCCGTGACTGCGGGCGACATCCAGGAACCGGTCGGTGCGGCGCTCGCTCATGCTCGCCACGTCCGCGACCACGACCGCCAGGAAGTCCAGCACATAGGCCACCGGCGCCCCGTGGAAGTTGCCGTTCGATTCCACCCGGCCGTCGAGTGTGATCACCGGGTTGTCGACGGCGCTCGCCAACTCCCACGACGCCACCCGCTCCGCGTGCGCGAGGGTGTCCCGCGCGGCACCGGCGACCTGCGGGGCGCACCGCAACGAGTAGGCGTCCTGCACCACCGTGCAACTCGGGTTGGCGTGGCTCCGCACGATCTCCGAACCCGCCAGCAACCGGACCATGTTCGCGGCGGCGCGGGCCTGGCCGGGGTGCGGCCGCAGCGCCTGCAGATCCGGGGCGAACACCCGGTCGGTGCCGAGCAGCCCCTCCACGCTCATCGACGCCGTGACATCGGCCAGCCGCAGGAGCGCGTGCAGGTCGTGGCACGCCAGCACCAGCATGCCGAGCATGCCGTCGGTGCCGTTGATCAGGGCCAGCCCCTCCTTCTCCTCGAGGACCACCGGTGCGATCCCGGCGGCGGACAGCGCCGCCGCGGCCGGCAGCAGTTCGCCGTCCGCGTCCCGGACGGTGCCCTCGCCGATCACCGCGAGCGCCACGTGCGCGAGCGGCGCCAGATCCCCCGAGCACCCGAGGCTGCCGTATTCGTGCACCACCGGCGTGATCCCCGCCGACAACAACGACGCGTACACCTGCGCGACCTCCGGACGCACCCCGGTCCGGCCGGTGGCCAGGGTCGACAGCCGCAGGAGCATCAGAGCGCGCACCACCTCCCGCTCCACCTCCGGACCACTGCCGGCGGCATGCGAGCGGATCAGGCTGCGCTGCAACTGCGCCCGCCGCGCCAGAGGAATGTGCCGGGTTGCGAGCGCCCCGAAACCCGTCGACACCCCGTACACGGGAGTCGGGTCCTCGGCGAGGCGCTCGATGCGCTGACGTGACTCGGTCATCGCGCGCAGCGCTTCCTCGGACAGCGTCACTCCGGCGCCTCTGCGTGCGACGCTGAGCACGTCCTCCGGTGTGACGGCTCCGACGCCGATCACGACCGTCCTCTCCGCTCGTGCATCTTCTTTCCCGTGCCGCACAACGGCTTCGGTGGTCATACTGCCTCTTCCTTTCGGTGGTGGAGATTCTGGATGGCTTCGAGCAGTCGGGTGCGCTCGTGTGGATCGAGGGCAAGTTCCGCGCCGACGAGTGCCATCGCGATCGCCCCGTCCCGTACCGCGTCGTCGGCGGACGGGGACGTGCCGTGTGACGCGAAGTCGGCCGTGTGGTGTGCGGCATCACCGACGTCGTACCCGATGGTCGGATGAATGACGGGCAGGACCTGGGAAACGTTGCCCATATCGGTGGACGCGATGTGATCACCCGCCCGGGACAGGGCGGTCCGGCCTCGGGTGCCGAGCGCGCGGGAGTATGCGAGCGTCATGAATTCGTCCTGCCGCAGTTCGGCGAAATCCTCGCCGCACGGTGTGATGGTGACGTCCGTGTCCGTGGCGAGCGCACCCGCCTCGAGGCACGCCCGGACTCTCGACTGCACCTGCCGCAGGGTGGTCGTGGATGTCGCGCGGATCTCGACCGTCACTCGCGCGTTCGACGGAATGACGTTGCAGGCCTGCCCGCCGTCGGTGACGATGATCGACACGACGACGCCGGGTTCGAGTTGCTGACGCAGCAGTCCTACGGCGTTGTACGCCACCGCTACCGCGTCGAGCGCATTGGCGCCCAGCCACGGCGCCGTCGCGGCGTGCGAGGACCGCCCCCGGTACTCGGCCGTCCACTGGCTCATCGCCAGGGACGATCCGCCGACCTCGTCCCGCCCGCCCGCGTGCACCATCATGGCGGCGGCGACATCGTCGAAGACGCCGGCCCTCAGGAGGAGGGACTTTCCACCACCGGCTTCCTCGGCGGGAGTTCCGACGAGTTTGACTCGGACGTCCAGGGCGTCCGCAACCTCCGCCAACGCGATCGCCGCACCCACCGCGGCGGCGCCGTTGACGTTGTGTCCGCATGCATGGCCGATCTCCGGAAGCGCGTCGTATTCGGCGCAGAAGCCGAGCGTGAGGCCGCCGGTGCCCTTCGTCGCGACGAACGCGGTCGGAAGTCCCCCGGCGCCGGTTTTCGTGTCGAACCCGGCACCCGCAGCGAGGTCGACGATCTTGGCGACCGATCGATATTCCTCGAAGGCCAGTTCCGGTTCGTGGTGGAGGCTGTGGCTCAGTGAGATCAGTGCGCCCGACCAGCGGCCGACAGCGGCCTCGATCTTCGCGGCCACATCCGCTGGCACGAGCGTCCCCGTGTTCGTCATGAGAGGGTCACTCCCTTCCGGTAACACAGTCCGAGGCCGGACCCGACGAGGGCGACCGCCGCGCACACGCACCACAGCCACACGTAGGACTGCAGTGTCACTCCCGTCGAAGTGCTGGTCGCAGACAGGATCGCGCCGACGGCGGCCGCTCCGATCGCCGCACCCATCGAGAGGGCGAGTTCGTTGATCCCGGCGGCCATGGCGGTCTCGCGGTCGGGGACCGACTCGACGCACAGTGCGCGCGTCGACGCCTGATAGCCACCGAAGCCGATACCGAGCAGCGCGATGGCGGCGAGATAGTGCAGCGCCGTCGAGTGCCAGAGGAGCAGGCTGCCGTAGGAGGCGGCGATCAGCGCACCCGACAGGGCAAGGGTGCGTCGTTCACCGAGTCTGCGCAGCATAGTCGCGGTGAACAGTGAACTGGCCAGCGCGAACACGTTGAGAGCCAGTGCGACGAGCGCGATCGCGCGAGGCCCGTAGGAGAACCCGAATCCGCTGTCGCCGGGCGACGATCCGAGGAAGACCGCATTCGCGCCGAAGAAGCCGATCGTCGAGAAGGCCAGACAGAACGTGACCCCGGAGACGACGGCCACGGGTGGGTGGACGAGCATACGCAGATCCACCATCGGGAACTTCCCGCGCGAGTCGACGCCGATCCATGCGGCGAGCCCGACGACTCCCAGACACATCGATCCGATCGTCGCGCCCGACGTCCATCCCCAGTCCGCACCGAGCGACAGCGCGGCGACCACACCGGCCAGACCGATCGAGAGCAGGGCGAAGGACACGACGGGGATGCGGCCGCCCGACCGTGGGGCACCGTCGGGAAGGAGGAAGCCGGCGATCACGGCCAGGATCGCGACGGGTACCGCGACCCACAGTCCGAGTGTCGCCGACCGTTCACCGAGGGAGCCCGAGACGACACCGCCGATGCCGACCGCCGCGGTGAGGACGCCGACCAGGAGGCCGACTCCGGTGCGGCGACTCGCTGGCGCCTGGTGTCGCAGGATCCCGATCAGCAGCGGCATGAAACCCACGACCGCCCCCTGGAGCACGACACCGACCGAGATCGTCGGCACGCTCGGCCAGATCGCCATCATCAGGGACCCGGCCGCGACGAGCGCGATGGAGAGGCGGAGAAATCGGCGGTAGCCGAACGAATCGCCCAGTTTGGCGAGTAGCGGTGTCCAGATCGCGAAGGCCAACTGGGACAGCAGATAGATCCTGGTCTGTCCCGATGCCGTGATCTGCAGGCTGTCGCCGAGCGCAGGAAGCAGTGGCGTGAGATAGCCCTGCGTGACGCCGCTGAGCAGCTCGACGGTGGCCATCGAGCCCAGAAGTGCCCCGACCGGGAGTTGCCTGCCCCTCAGGTCCTCACCCACAACCGATATTGTTCGCATCCTCGACCTCGACTTCGCTGTGCCTGGTTGTTCCAGGTTGCGCACCCGCGCTGCGACTACTGTGGGTGGCCCACCTCACTAATCTGGAAGGATGACCGATTTCTGACAGAAGAGGCTTCGCACGATGCCGGATGTAACGCCAGAGGCGGCAACGGAGCTCGATCTCACCATCACCGATGCCCTCCAGCTGAATCCGCGGGTCGAGTGGGCAGAGCTGGCCCAGACGCTCGGGCATACACCGAAGACGCTGGCGAGACGGTGGAAGCTGCTGACCGAACGCGGTTCGGCGTGGGTTGCCGTGGTTCCCGGCCCCGCATTCGTCCGTCAGGGTTGTGCCACATTCCTGGCCGTCCACTGCCGACCGCAGGCAAAGCGCGACGTCGCCCGGGCGCTGATCGCCGAGCCGGCGGTGGCGACCGTGTCCAGCACGACGGGCACCGCAGACTTCCTTCTCGACGTATTCGTTCCCGGCATCGCAGATCTCGCCGGGCTTCTCGACGAGCGGATCGAACGAATCGACGGCATCACGGCGGTGACGTCGATGGTCGCGCTGACCACCTACCGGGAGGGGTCGCGGTGGCGGGTGCAGGCCCTGGACCTGGACCAGTCCACTCGCCTGGTGCGGCCGACCGCCTCTACCCGCCGGACACCGTTGTCCTCGCTCGACGACCTCGACCGTGCGCTGCTTCGGGTTCTGGCCACCGACGGCCGGCAATCGTGGACCGATCTCGCGGCACGGTGCGGGACCACCGGGCCGACGGCGCGCCGCCGAGTCGAAAGGATGACGGAGTCGGGCCGCGTCGCCCTGCGGTGCGAGGGAGCCCCGGAACTTGTCGGGCCCATCGTGCCGACGACGTTCATGATGACCGTTCCGCCGGGCGAGCTGAACACGGCCGGAAACCTGTTGGGCCGCATGCCCAGATGCCGGGTCGTCGAGGCTGTCACGGGAACATCGACGATCGTCGCCACTATGTGGTTTCGGACCGCCGCCGAGATCGCGCCGTTCGAGGCGGGCCTCACGCGCAAACTCCCGTCACTCGCGATCACGGACAGGTTCATCTGCCTGCACACGTACAAGAGGGGCGGGCACGTGCTCGACTCCCTCGGCCGCACCGCGGGTGTGGTCCCGCTGACGGCCTACTGACCGGATCCGGTCACAACCGGTGCAACTCGACGTCGTCGAATTCCCCGTCGCGGGCGGTGGCGGTCATGTAGGTGCAGTGCGGCTGGCGCCGTCGATCCGTCGGCGAACCCGGGTTCAGCAGTCGCAGACCGGTTTCCGTGGTGGTGTCCCACGGGATGTGACTGTGCCCGAAGATCAGGACGTCGGTGTCGGGATAGGCGGCGGACATCCGTTTCTCCCGGCCGGCGGATGCCCCGGTCTCGTGGACGACGGTGATGCGCACCCCGGCCAGGGTCACGTCGGCCCGCTCGGGCATCAGGGCGCGCAGGTCGTCGCCGTCATTGTTGCCCCAGCACGCCACGAGTCGCGCCGACCGCGCCCGCAGGGCCTCGAACACGGGGAGATCGACCCAGTCGCCGGCGTGGATCACCACGTCGGCGCGGTCGACCTCGTCCCACACCCGGTCGGGCAGGTCGCGAGCTCGTTTCGGGATGTGGGTGTCGGCCAGCAGCAATAGCTTCACCGTCACAGTCTCCGCCACGAGACGTGGTGTGGCCTAGGCTCCCGCGAGCGCGGCGGCGTCCTCCGCCTGCAGGAGCAGTCCCATGTGCTCACGCATCCGGTGGGCGTCGGGCTCGAGACCGGTGAAGATCCGGAATGAGTCGACCGCCTGACCGATGGTCATGCCGATGCCGCTGAGGGTCTGGGTGCCGATCTCCCGGGCGCGGCGGAGGAGTTCGGTTTCGGCCGGCCGGTAGACGACGTCCGCGACCCACAGGTCGGGGCGCAGCAGTGCGGCGTCGAGCGCCATGCCGGGGTGCGCCGCCATGCCGATCGGCGTCGCGTGGATGAGCCCCTGGGCCGCCCCGACCGCGGCGGGAACCGCCGAGAGGTCGCCGGACTCGATGTCCCGATCCGGGAACTGCTCGGCGAGCGAGTCGCGCAGATCCTTCGAGCGCGTGGCGTCCGCGTCGATGATCGTGAAGTGCCCGACGCCGCGGGTGAGTGCCGCGTAGGCCACCGCCGCGCCGGCCCCACCGGCACCGAGCTGCACGACGCGGTTCATGGGCGCGCCTTCGAGGCCCTCGTCCATGTTCCGCGCGAACCCGGACCAATCGGTGTTGTGCCCGATCAGGCGCCCGCCGTCGATGTGCACCGTGTTGACCGCGCCGAGCCTGCGGGCGTCGTCGGAGAGGTCGTCGAGCAGCGGGATGATCGCCTGCTTGCACGGGTGGGTGATGTTGAGCCCGTTGAACCCGAGCAGCTTGGCGGCGTCGAGGAGCTGCGGCAGTCCCTCGACGCCCGTGCCCAGCGTGTCGAGGTCGAGGATCCGGTAGACGTACCCGACGTCCTGCGCGCGGCCCTCGGCCTCGTGCAGCGGCGGGGTCAGCGATTTCGAGATCCCCGTTCCGATGAGCCCACACAGGTACGACGGGCGAGCGGCGAGGGGGGCGTCGAGGTCACGAGGGGTCATGGCGGTCACTTCCGGGAGAGGGCTGCGAACTAATTAACTATCTAGTGAGTTATGTCACGGTAGCATACCTCCATACCGCGCGGAAGACAGCACAGGCAGGAGTTCCACCGATGACACGAAGCAAGACGACGGGCGCCACCTCCGAGAAGGAGACGGTCAAACGGACGCGCAATCCCGAGAAGACGCGGGAGAACATCCTGCGGGTGGCGATGACGGAGTTCGCCGACAAGGGCCTGACCGGGGCCCGCATCGACGAGATCGCGGCCAAGACCGCAACCACGAAGCGGATGCTCTACTACTACTTCGGCGACAAGGACGGCCTGTACCGGGCGGTTCTGCAGCGCGCCTACGAGGAGATCCGGTACGAGGAGTCCCAGCTCGACGTCGACCACCTCGAACCGACCGAGGCGATCCGCGCGCTGGCCGAGCTGACGTTCGACCATCACGAGGCGCACCCGGACTTCATCCGCCTGGTTGCGATCGAGAACACGAATCGGGGCGTCAACCTCGTCCAGGCCGAGGGGCTCCCCGAAACGCAGGCCCCGGCGATCCGCACGCTCGAGCGGATCCTCCAGCGGGGACAGGAGGCGGGCCTCTTCCGCACCGACACGACGGCGCTGGACATCCACATGCTCATCAGCTCGTACTGCGTCTTCCGGGTGGCGAATCGGTACACGTTCAAGGCGCTGTTCGACTGGGATCTGACCGGCGCGGAGAACCGCCCCCACCTGCGCGCGATGATCGGCGACGTCGTCCTGGCCTACCTACAGCAGCCCGGAAAGGTTTGAACTAACTATTTCGACCATTATTGACGTAAGGCTGTGACCTGGGTTACCTTGCTTACACGACCTACGGACACCTGCTCATTCGAGCCGCCAGTGTTCACATTCCTCGCTCCCCAGGAGTATCGATGACCATCGACTACGGCACCGGAGTCTCCGGTCGAAACGGTGACGGCAAGGGCCGCTCCCCCGTCGACCCCAACGCCGATCCGACCAACGCGAAGAAGGCCGCGAAGGCCGCCTTCTTCGGCAGCCTGCTCGAGTACTACGACTTCTACATTTTCGCCTCGGCTGCAGCGCTGGTGTTCCCGCACGTGTTCTTCGAGGGATCGAAGAATCCGCTGCTGCTGTCGCTGGCCACCTTCGGCATCTCCTACGTCGCGCGTCCGATCGGCGCCGTGTTCGTCGGGCACTTCGGCGACCGCGCCGGACGTAAGAAGGTGATGATGTTCTGCCTGGTGCTCATGGGCGTCGTCACCTTCCTGATCGGCTGTCTCCCGTCGTCCGAACAGGCCGGGATGGTCGGCCCGGCGCTCCTGGTGCTCCTGCGCATCTGCCAGGGCGTCTCGGCGGCCGGCGAACAGTCGGGTGCGGGATCGCTCACCCTCGAGCACTCCCCCGCCCACCGTCGCGGCTTCTTCTGCAGCTGGACGCTCACCGGCACCCAGGCCGGCTTCATCGTCGCCAGCCTCGCGTTCATCCCCGTCGCGGCACTGCCCGACGAGACCCTCTACAGCTGGGGCTGGCGCGTCCCGTTCTGGTGCAGCCTCCTCGTCCTCGTCGTCGCGTACATCGTGCGTCGCAAGCTCGAAGAGCCCGAGATCTTCATCGCCAACAAGGAAGCCCTGGACGAGGCCCCCGCCCCGCTGCCCGTCGTCGACCTCTTCCGCACGCACTGGCGCGACGTTCTCCGCGTCGTGTTCTGCGCCTTCATCGCCGTCGTCAGCACCGTGTTCTCCGTGTTCGGCCTCGCGTACGCCACCACTCCGGAGATCGGGATGAGCCGCACCACCATGCTGTGGGTCGCGATCGCCGCCAACGCCGTCGCCCTGGTGTCTCAGCCGCTCCTCGGCATGCTGTCCGACCGAATCGGCCGCAAGCCGGTGTTCATCGGCGGCGCGATCGGCTCGGCCGCCGGGATCTTCCTCTACTTCTCGGCCATCGGCACCGGCAACGTCACACTGATCTTCCTGGCAGGCATCCTGCTGATGGGCGGCGTCTACGCCGGGACCAACGCCATCTGGCCCGCGTTCTACGCCGAGATGTTCTCGTCGCGAGTTCGGTACTCCGGCATGGCGATCGGCACGCAGCTCGGATTCGCTCTCGCCGGGTTCGCGCCCACCATCGCCCAGGCCCTGCGCGGTTCCGATCCCAAGAATTGGGTGCCGGTGGCGATCTTCACCGCCGTCTGCGCGCTGATCGCCGCGGCGTCGGCGTCCACCGCGAAGGAGAACTCCCGCACCCCGCTGCTGGATCTCGACAAGGAGGACGTCGCGCTCGCTCAGGCGAAAGCGAAGACGAAGGTCTGATCGGCCCTACTCTGGTCTGCCCTACAACGACCGATGCGCCCGGCACTCGTGCCGGGCGCATCGTTCTGTCGGTTCCTAACGCCGCAGTTCGTGGGTGAGTGCTTCGAGTTCGTCGCCGCCGGCCATTTGCTGGGTGAGTTCTTCGAGGCTGATCTCGTCGTAGGTGCAGTCGAGTTTCTGGCGGCCGCGGTTGAGGAGGACGAAGTGGTCGCCGACCATGTAGGCGTGGTGCGGGTTGTGGGTGATGAACACCACCCCGAAGCCTTGTTCCTTGGCGGCGGAGATGTAGCGCAGCACCATCCCGGACTGTTTGACGCCGAGGGCGGCGGTGGGCTCGTCGAGGATCAGGACCCGGGCGCCGAAAAAGATGGCCCGGGCGATCGCCACGCATTGGCGCTGGCCGCCGGACAGCGACCCGATGGGGGCGTCGACGTCGGGCAGGTCGATGCCCATCTTCGACAGTTCCGATTTGGTGGTGGCCCGCATCGCGTTGGCGTCGAGGCACTTCAGCGGCCCCTTCCGCAGTTCCTGGCCGAGGAAGAAGTTCCGCCACACCGGCATCAGCGACACCACCGCCAGATCCTGGTAGACGGTGGCGATGCCCTTGGACAGGGCCTCCTTCGGGGAGTCGAAGGTGAGGGGTTCGCCGTCGACGAGCAGCTCACCCGAACTCTGCTGGTGCAGGCCGGCGATGATCTTGATCAGGGTGGATTTGCCGGCGCCGTTGTCGCCGAGCACACCGGTGACCTCACCGGCCCGCACCCGCAGGTTGATGTCTTCGAGGGCGATGATGTTGCCGTACTGCTTGCCGACGTGTTTGAGTTCGATGAGCGGGATCTTGCCGCCCCCATCGGGTTCGGTATCGACGGGCATCTGTTCGATGGTACTCATGCGGTCACCTCTTGGCGGCGTAGTTGCGGAAGGCGTTGTTGGCGATGACGGCGAACAGCAGCATCGCGCCGAGGAAGAATTTGAACCAGTCCGGGTTCCAGCCGGCGTAGACGATGCCCTGGTTCGTCATGCCGAAGATGAACGCGCCGATCGCGGCGCCGATCGCGGTGCCGTAGCCGCCGGTGAGCAGGCAGCCGCCGATGACCGCGGCGATGATGTAGAGGAACTCGTTGCCGATGCCCTGGCCGGACTGGACGGTGTTGAACGAGAACAGCAGGTGCATGCCGACGAACCAGGCGGCGAACCCGACGGTCATGAACAACCCGATCTTGACCTTGGTGACCGGGACGCCGATGGCGCGGGCGGAGTCCTGGTTGCCGCCGACGGCGAAGATCCAGTTCCCGATCCGGGTCTTGAACAGCACCCAGGTGGCGATGGCGGTGAACAGCAGCCACCACAGCACTGTGATCCGGACGGAGACCCCGGCGATGGTGAACGAGGACGCGAACACCTTCTTGGCGGAGTCGAAGCCCTGCATGTCGGAGACGCTGGGGGTGGCGACCTGTCCGGTGATCAGTTTGGTGACGGCCAGGTTGATGCCGGTGAGCATGAGGAACGAGCTCAGGGTGATCAGGAAGCTGGGGATCTTCGTCTTCATCACCAGGTAGCCGTTGAAGAACCCGACCGCGAGCGAGACGACGAGGGCGAGGGCGGCGCCGGCCCACAGGTTCAGGTGCAGGTTGTAGGCGATCATCGACGCGGCCAGCGAGCTGGTGGTGACGGCGACGCCGGCGGAGAGGTCGAATTCGCCGCCGATCATCAGCAGCGCGACCGCGCAGGCCATGATTCCGATGGTGGAGCTGGCGTAGAGGACGGTGGCGAGGGCTTCGGGGCTGCGGAACGGGGGTGCGACGATCATGAAGAAGACGAAGATCGCGATCGCACCGAAGAGGGATCCGACTTCCGGGCGGACGAGCAGCCGTTGCAGGCGTTTTTGCTCCTTCACCCGTTCGTCGGTGACGACCTTGTGACTGGCAAGGTCCAGATCTTGCTGTGTGGACATGACTTTCCTTCCGTTACGCCGTCAGTGCCGTGCTCAGCGGGTTCCGGCCTTGGCGTACTCGGCGACCCGGTCGATGTTGGATTTGTCGATGAAGGACGGTCCGGTCAGTGTCGGGCCGCCGCCCCCGATGACGTTGCCGTTGTTCAGGTACAGCCACAGAGAATCGATGGCGAGGTAGCCCTGCAGGTAGGGCTGCTGGTCGATGGCCCACTGCACGCTGCCGTCCGAGATGGCGTCGACGAGTGCCGCATTGGTATCGAACGTGTAGACCTTGGCCGGGCTGCCCGCGTTCCCGACGGATTGGACGGCGGTGAGTGCGATCGGGGCGCCGAGGGCGAGAACGCCGTCGATGGACGGGTCCTGCTGGAGCTTCGCGGCGATCGTCGAGTTCACCGACGGCATGTCCTCACCGTTGACGTTGAGCGTCTCGAACGTGCCGCGGAAGTTCTGCTTGGCACCGGCACAACGGGATTCGAGCTGAATCTGCCCCTGCTGCTGGATGACGCACACGACGTGCTTGGCGCCGTCCTGGTTCAGCCGGTCGCCCGCGGCCTGGCCGGCGATCGTCTCGTCCTGGCCGAAGTACTGCGTGACGCCCATGTCCTTCCAGGCGCCGTAGCCGGCGTTGAAGGCGGAGATCGGGATGCCCGCGTCCTGCGCGCTCTTGACGGCGGGAGCCATCGCTTCCGGAGTGGCGAGGGTAAGGGCGAGTCCGTCGACCTTGGAGTCGATGGCGGTCTGCACGAGATTGGCCTGGTTGGGGGCCTGCGGATCGGACGAGTACTTCAATTCGACGTTGTCCTTGTCCGCGGCGTCCTGTGCGCCCGTGCGGATCAGGTCCCAGAACGTGTCGCCCGGTGCCGCGTGGGTGACCATCGCGATGGTGATGCGCGGGGTGTCGGCGCTACCCGCACCGATCCCGGACCCACTGCTGTCCGGCTTGCCACCGGTGCTCGAGCACGCCGCGAGGCTCACCACAAGGGCGCTCGCGCATGCCAGCACTACCGCACGACGCCGGTTGGGGAAGTTCATCTGCTTTTCCTCTCGGGGGGACGAACGGCCCGTTGACGTCTTGGCCGTGTGCCTTAGATGTAATACGCGTCACACCCGAAAGTCAATAGTTTGTCTGGACATTAGGACCACATATCAAATGAGCTGACATACGGGTCACCACCGCGGTCCCGGAAATCGAGCCGACGTGCGGACGTGCGAGGCGCTGCTAGCGCGTGACCGATGCCCCGGCGTTGCGCGGCAGACGCAGCGTGTCGACCACCGTGCAGAGCATCAGGACCCCCAGAACGACGAAGGCCCAGGAATATTCGGACCCGAACCCCTGATCGGACGCGGTCGCCACCGGCGTGAATACGGTGAGGGCGAGCGCCGCCACCGCGATGCCGAGGCCGGCCGCGAGTTCCTGGACGGCGGCGTTGAGGGTGTTGGCGTGCGTGAGGTCGGCGCGATCGACGTCGGAGAACGCGAGGCTGTTGTAGGCGGTGAATCCGACCGACCGCAGAGCGCCGCTCACGAAGAGGACCGCGGCGATGACGGGGAGGGGCGTCGATGCGCTCAACGCGGCGAGCAACCCGAAGCAACCAACCGACAACAGGGCGTTGACCAGCAGGATCGGCCGGATGCCGAACCGCCGCATCAGCGGCGTCGTGCAGGGTTTGATCGCGATGTTGCCGGCGAACAGCGCCGCGACCAGCAGACCCGCGAGAAACGGCGTCCAGCCGAACCCGAGTTGGAATTGCAGCGGCAGCAGGAACGGCACGGCGGTCACCGTCAGCCGGTAGAGCGAACCTCCGGTGACGGTGGTCCGCAACGTCCGGACACGGAGGACGCGGACGTCGACGAGAGGATTCCGAGCGCGGACGAGATGGACCGCGGACGCCGTGAGCAGAACGACCGCGACCACTCCCCCGATCACGACCCGGCGCCAGTCGGTTCCCGTCACGCGGATGCTCTCCAGTGCGATCAGGGCCGCAGCGATTCCCGTCCCGACCCCGAGGAGTCCCCGCCAGTCCAGCCGGCTCGTCGACGGCGCACGCGAACCGTGAACCAGCCTCAGCGACAGCAGGATTCCGAGGATGCCGATCGGAATGTTGATGACGAAGATCCATCGCCACGACCCGACCGTCGCGATCGCACCGCCGAGCAGGGGCGCGATGACGGGCGCCGCGAGCGCGGGCCAGGTGAGCAGGGCGATCGCGCGGACCAGGTCGCCTTTCGTGCTCGACCGCAGCACCGCCAGCCGCCCGACGGGCACCATCATGGCGCCGCCGACGCCCTGGAGCACCCGCATCGCGACGAGCATCGGCAGCGACACACTCGCGGCGCACCCGATCGACGCCAGCGTGAACACGGCGATGGCTGTCACGAACACGCGGCGGGTGCCGAACCGTTCGGCCATCCACCCGCTGGCGGGGATGAGGACGGCGACCGTCACCAGGTACGCGGAGATGGCGATGTTGACGTCGACGGGGTCGACGCTGAAGGAGTCGGCGATCAGCGGGACGGCGGGGGCGATGATGGTGGCGTCGAGAATCTCCATGAAGAGGGCGCCCGCCACCAGCAGGGCCATTCCCCGGGGGAACGACGTCGCGCGCCCCGATCTAACGATCGACAACGGTGGTGTCGAAGTAGTACCGCGACGCCCGGTAGCAGTGGCTGCCGAACTCGACGGCGCTTCCGGAGTCGTCGAACGCGGTCCGGTTCATCGTGAGCAGCGGCGCCCCGGCCTTCTCGTCGAGGAGTGACGCCTCCGCCTTGGTCGCCGCTTTCGCGCCGATGCGTTGCCGTGCAAGGCGGATGTGCACGCCGCGTGCGCGGAGCGCGTGGTAGAGGCCGTGCGCCTCGAGTTCCTCGGGGTCCGGCGCGAGATCCACCGGAATGTGGTTGGTCATGAGCGCGAGGGGTTCGCCGTTGGTGCTGCGGAGACGGCGGATGGACGCGACCTCGGCGCCGGGCTGCAGGTTGAGTTCGGCGGCGACGTCCTCGGCAGGCACGGAGACCTGATAGTCGAGGAGCTTGGTGGTCGGGCTCTGTCCCGCGCGGGCCAGGTCGTCGAAGAGACTGGTGAGCTCGACCGGCCGGTGCACGGCGCTCTGCACGACCTGGGTGCCGACGCCGCGTTTGCGGACGAGCAGTCCCTTGTCGACGAGTTCCTGGATGGCGCGCCGTGTGGTGGGGCGCGACAGATTCAGGCGCTTGGCGAGAGCGAGCTCGTTCTCGAACCGGTCGCCGGGGGCGAGTTCCCCACCGATGATCGCGTTCTCGATCGTCTGCGCGAGCTGAAAATACAGCGGAACCGGGCTCGATCTGTCGAGCTCGACTGCGAGTGGTGCACCCACGGACAACTCCGATCCTCGTGCGCAGGCGACGTCCGCCGTCGCCGATCTTCCCGGAAGTGTATGCGAACACTAACACCAGATTGACTTCAAGTAATAATGTCAGGACAAAGTCTTGACAGGAGCCGGTGATGTGGAGCACAGTTTCAATCAGACCTCGGCGCCCTGCGCAGACCACCCACAACGACCTATTCGGGAGTCAGCCTTGACCACCAACCAGACGCAACCCAACCGGAACGGATTGGACGTCCTCGCCATCGGGCGCTGCGGTGTGGACATCTACCCATTGCAGACCGGAGTCGGCCTCGAACACGTCGAGACGTTCGGCAAGTTCCTCGGCGGGAGCGCGGCCAACGTCGCGGTCGCCGCCGCCCGCCTCGGCTGCCGCAGCGCCCTCGTCTCGGGCGTCGGCAACGATCCGTTCGGCCGGTACGTCCGCGACGAACTCGCCCGGCTCGGCGTCGACAACACCTACGTCGGGATCGACACCGAGCATCCGACGCCGGTCACGTTCTGTGAGATCTTCCCGCCGGACGACTTCCCGCTGTACTTCTACCGCAAGCCCGTCGCGCCGGACCTGCAGGTGACACCCGCCGACATCGATCTCGACGCGGTCCGCGACGCGAAGCTCTACTGGTCGACCGTCACCGGATTGTCCGAGGAGCCCAGCCGCAGTGCGCATTTCACTGCCTGGGAGGCGCGCGGACGTCGCAGCCACACCGTCCTCGACCTCGACTACCGCCCGATGTTCTGGGCGTCGCCCGCCGACGCCACCGCACAGGTTCAGCGGGCGCTGCAGCACGTCACCGTCGCGGTCGGCAACCGTGAGGAGTGCGAGATCGCGGTCGGCGAGACCAACGCGCACAGGGCCGCCGACGCACTGCTCGATCTCGGCGTCGAACTGGCCATCGTCAAACAGGGCCCCAAGGGCGTCCTCGGCAAGACCCGCACCCAGTCCATCACCGTGCCCCCGAACGACGTCGACGTGATCAACGGGCTCGGCGCCGGCGACAGCTTCGGCGGCTCGCTGTGCCACGGACTGCTGGCCGGGTGGCCGCTGGAGAAGATCCTGCGCTACGCCAACGCCGCGGGGGCGATCGTCGCCTCCCGGCTCGAATGCTCCACCGCGATGCCGACGGCCGACGAGGTCCGTGAGCTCGCCGAAACCACCGCTTCGGAGGCTGTCAATGTCTGAAACTCTCGCTCACCGCGCCGTCTGCGCGTCCTACGCCGACGTCACCGAGGTCCGCGCCAACGACCCCGCCGCGATCGACCGTGCCTGGGCGACCCGGATCGCCCGGCCCACCGTGCGCGGTAACGGCCGGCTCATGATCGTCGCCGCCGACCACCCCGCCCGCGGTGCGCTGTCCGTCGGCGACCGTCCGACCGCGATGAACAGCCGCACCGATCTCCTCGACCGTCTCCGCACCGCGCTGCGCAATCCCGGCGTGGACGGCGTGCTCGCCACCGCCGACATCCTCGACGACCTGGTGCTGCTCGGCGCGCTCGACGACAAGGTGGTCATCTCCTCGATGAACCGTGGTGGTTTGGCGGGCGCGAGTTTCGAACTCGACGACCGGATGACCGGCTACACCGCGGCAGGCACCGCGAAGGCGGGCATGAACGGCGGAAAGATGCTGTGCCGCATCGACCTCGACGATCCCGGCACACTGTCGACGCTCACCGCCTGCGCTCAGGCCGTCGACGCACTGGCCGAGGCGGGGCTGATGGCCATGGTGGAACCGTTCCTGTCGCGACGCGTCGACGGCAAGGTCAAGAACGATCTCAGCGCCGACGCCGTGATCAAGTCGATCCACATCAGCCAGGGCCTGGGATCCACGTCCGCCTACACCTGGATGAAGCTTCCCGTCGTCGAGGAGATGGAACGCGTCATGGACGCGACGACACTGCCGACGCTGCTGCTCGGCGGAGATCCGCAGACGGCCCCCGAGGAGACGTTCGCGAGCTGGGGCAAGGCCCTCGCGCTGCCGTCGGTCCGCGGACTGATCGTCGGGCGCACCCTGCTGTACCCGCGGGACGAGGACGTCGCCGCCGCGGTCGACACCGCCGTATCCCTCGTTCACTGACGCACGCCGGAGAGGCCCACGATGAACAGCAAGTACTACGTCCCGGTCGGGTCCGCGGCCACCGGACCATTCGATCTCGAGGTCACCCCGGAGTCGGCGGGCTGGACGGAATCGAGCCTGCGGGTGCTGACCCTGGCGCCCGGCGATTCCGCCGACCTCACCACCGGTGAGGACGAGATCGTCGTCGTACCCCTCGCCGGGTCGGCGAGCGTGTCGAGCGACGGCACCGAGTTCGCCCTGACCGGGCGGCGGTCCGTGTTCGACGGACCGAGCGACTTCGCCTACGTGGGCCGGGACTCGGCGTACACGGTGGCGAGCGCGACCGGTGGACGCTTCGCCCTGTGCGGCGCCCGCGCACGGCAGAAGTTCCCGTTCCGGTACGTGCCTGCCGCGGACGTGTCGGTCGAACTGCGCGGCGCGGGCAACTGCAGCCGTCAGGTGCACAACTTCGGCACCGCCGACCGCTTCGACGCCGATTCGATCATCGCGTGCGAGGTCATCACCCCCGGCGGCAACTGGTCGTCGTACCCGAGCCACAAGCACGACGAGAACAGCGACGTCGAATCCCAGCTCGAGGAGATCTACTACTTCGAGATCGCCGAAGCCAACTCCACGGCAGTCGATTTCGGCGGAACCGGGTTCGGCTACCATCGTGTGTACGGCACTCCCGAGCGGCCCATCGAGGTGCTCGAGGAAGTGCGGTCCGGCGACGTCGTCCTCGTCCCGCACGGCTACCACGGACCGTCGATCGCCGCCCCCGGACATCACATGTACTACCTGAACGTGATGGCCGGACCGGGCGAAGACCGCGCCTGGAACATCTGCGACGACCCGGCACACACCTGGCTGCGCGGCAGCTGGGACCACCAGACCGTCGATCCCCGCCTCCCCCTCCACGCACCGTCCGAAGGAGCATGACCGTGGTGTCCACCGCGCCGATGTCGGCGAGCAAGAACCCCAACGCCGAGGGCACCGTCCACCTCACGGTGGCTCAGGCGACCATCCGATTCCTCGCCAACCAGTACGTCGAGCGGGACGGCGAACGCACCAAGTTCTTCGCCGGCTGCTTCGGCATCTTCGGCCACGGCAACGTCGCCGGACTCGGCCAGGCCCTGCTGCAGGCCGAGATCGACGCCGTCGACGCCGGCACCGAACCCGAACTGCCGTACGTCCTCGGCCGTAACGAGCAGGCGATGGTGCACAGCGCGGTCGCGTACGCACGCCAGAAGGATCGCCTGCAGACCTGGGCCGTGTCGGCCAGCGTCGGTCCCGGTTCCACCAACATGCTGACCGGTGCGGCGCTCGCCACCATCAACCGGCTGCCCGTCCTGCTGCTGCCCGCCGACACGTTCGCCACCCGCGCGAGCGCACCGGTGCTGCAGGAACTCGAACTGCCGTCGAGTGGGGACGTCACCGTCAACGACGCGTTCAAGCCGCTGTCGCGCTACTTCGACCGGGTGTGGCGGCCGGAGCAGTTGCCGTCGGCGCTGCTCGGCGCGATGCGCGTGCTGACCGACCCCGTCGAGACGGGTGCGGCCACCGTCGCCATCCCGCAGGACGTGCAGGCGGAGTCCTTCGATTGGCCGGAGTCGCTGTTCGCCGAGCGCACGTGGCACGTCGCCCGGCCGCTCCCGGAGAAGTCCGTGATCGCACGGGCCGCCGACGTGATCCGGTCGGCGAAGAAGCCGCTGATCGTCGCCGGCGGTGGCCTCATCTACTCCGGCGCCACCGAGGCGCTGGCCTCGTTCGCCGAGTCGACCGGCATCCCGGTCGGCCAGAGCCAGGCAGGCAAGGGCTCGCTGCCGTACGACCACCCGCAGTCGGTCGGCGCCATCGGCTCGACCGGCACGACCGCGGCCAACGCGCTCGCCACCGACGCCGACGTGATCATCGGCATCGGCACCCGCTACAGCGACTTCACCACGGCGTCACGCACCGCGTTCAACAACCCCGACGTGCGGTTCGTCAACATCAACGTGGCGTCGATCGACTCGGTGAAGCAGGGCGGCGTCAGCGTCGTCGCGGATGCGCGGGAAGCACTCGAGGCCCTGTCCCAGGCCCTCGGCGACTACCGGGTATCGGACGAGTACCGTTCGCGCACCGAAGAACTGGCGGCGCAATGGGAGTCGACCGTCGACTCGGTCTACCGGATCGACGACGACTCGCTCGGGCTGAACCAGAACCAGGTCATCGGTCTCGCCAACACGCTGTCGGATCCTCGGGACGTCGTCGTGTGCGCCGCCGGCTCCATGCCCGGCGATCTGCACAAGCTGTGGCGCACCCGGGACTCGAAGGGCTACCACGTCGAATACGGCTTCTCCTGCATGGGCTACGAGATCGCGGGCGGCATCGGCGCCAAGATGGCGTGCCCCGACCGCGACGTGTTCATCATGGTCGGCGACGGTTCGTACCTGATGATGGCCACCGAACTCGTCACGGCCGTGCAGGAGAACGTCAAGGTCATCGTGGTCCTCGTGCAGAATCACGGCTTCGCGTCCATCGGTTCGCTGTCGGAGTCGCTGGGCTCCCAGCGTTTCGGCACCGACTACCGGTACCGAGGCGACACCGGCAGGCTGGACGGCGACATCCTGCCCGTCGACCTGGCGGCCAACGCCGCGAGCCTCGGCGCCGACGTGATCCGTGCGAACACGGCCGCCGAGTTCGCCGACGCCGTCAAGGTGGCCAAGGCGAGCGACAACACCACCGTCATCCACGTCGAGACGGACCCCCGGATCGCCGCGCCCGACAGCGAATCCTGGTGGGACGTGCCGGTCAGCTCGACCAGCACCCTCGAATCGACGCAGAACGCGTACGAGACGTACGCGCAGTGGAAGAAGATCCAGCGTCCGTTCCTCCGCCCGTCCGGCAACTGACCCCTCCCCTCAGCATTACCTTCGAAAGGATTTCCCGATGAGCGTCATTCGCGTCGGATCGGCCCCCGATTCCTGGGGCGTGTGGTTCCCGGAAGACCCGCAGCAGACCCCGTACGGCCGGTTCCTCGACGAGGTGTCCGCATCCGGTTACGAGTGGATCGAGCTCGGGCCGTACGGCTACCTGCCCACCGACCCGCAGCAGCTCCGTGACGAACTCGCGGCCCACAATCTGAAGCTGTCGGCAGGCACCGTGTTCGAGCACCTCCACCAGGACAACTCCTGGGATGCCGTGTGGACCCAGATCGAGGACGTCGCGAAACTCACCGCCGCCGTCGGTGGCAAGCACGTCGTCGTGATCCCGGAGATGTGGCGCGACCCGGGTACCGGCGAGGTTCTCGAAGACCGCAATCTCACTGCGGAGCAGTGGAAGAAGAAGACCGGCGGCATGAACGAGCTGGGCAAGAAGATGTTCGAGCAGTACGGCGTGAAGGCGCAGTACCACCCGCACGCGGACAGCCACGTCGACACCGAGGAGAACGTGTACCGCTTCCTCGACGGCACCGACAGCGACTACGTGAACCTGTGCCTCGACACGGGCCACATCAGCTACTGCGGCGGCGACAACCTCGCAATCATCGAACGCGCCCCCGAGCGGATCGGGTACCTGCACCTCAAGCAGGTCGATCCCGAGGTCCGCGCCAAGGTCGAGGCCGAGGACCTGCCCTTCGGCGAGGCCGTCAAGCTCGGCGCGATGATCGAGCCTCCTCTCGGCATCCCGGACCTGCCCCCGCTGCTCGCCGCGATCGAGAAGCTCGACATCGACGTGTTCGCGATCGTCGAACAGGATCTCTACCCCTGCGCCGTGGACGTTCCGCTGCCGATCGCCCAGCGCACCCGTAAGTACTTGGGATCCTGCGGAATCCCGTCCGTCAAGTTCGTCTAACCGACCCCGTCAGGAGCTAGCCAGCCATGTCCGAGAGCAACGAACTGCGCATCGCCGTCCTGGGTGTCGGAATGATGGGCGCCGACCACGTCGCGCGGATCACCGACCGCATCAAGGGTGCGACCGTCGCCGTGGTCAACGACTACTTCACCGAGAAGGCCGAAGAGATCGCGTCCGGCATCCCCGGATGTCGCGTGGTCACCGACCCGCTCGACGCGATCGCCGACCCGGACGTCGACGCCGTCGTCCTCGCCACCCCCGGCCCCACCCACGAGAAGCAGCTTCTCGCCTGCCTCGAGCACGGCAAGCCGGTGATGTGCGAGAAGCCGCTCACCACCGATGTCGCCACGTCCCTCGAGATCGTCAAGCGGGAAGCCGAACTCGGCAAGAAGCTGATCCAGGTCGGATTCATGCGACGCTTCGACCACGAGTACGAGCAGCTGAAGACGCTCATCGACGACGGCGCCTTCGGACAGGTGCTCCTGGCCCACTGCGTGCACCGCAACCCGGTCGTGCCCCCCGGCTTCGACAGCTCGATGATCGTCAAGGACTCGCTCGTCCACGAGGTGGATGTGACCCGTTTCCTGTTCGACGAGGAGATCACGTCGGTCCACATCATCCGGCCCGCCGCGAACCCTGGTGCGCCCGAAGGATTGCAGGACCCGCAGATCGCGTACTTCACCACCGAGTCCGGTCGCCATGTGGACGCCGAGGTGTTCGTGACCACCGGCGTCGCCTACGAGGTGCGGACCGAGATCGTCGCCGAGAAGGGTTCGGCGTTCATCGGTCTCGACGTCGGACTGGTACGCAAGTCCGGCACCGGGGCGGGCAGCGGCCGATCCGGCGCCGGAGTGTGGGGCGGCGAGATCACGCCGTCGTTCAAGGAGCGCTTCGGCCAGGCCTACGACACCGAGATCCAGCGCTGGGTGAACGCCGTCCGCACGAGCGCCGAGACCGGCATCTTCATCGACGGCCCCGGTGCGTGGGACGGCTACGCCGCCGCCGCCGTGTGCGCGGCCGGCGTGAAGTCGCTCGAGACCGGTGAGCGCGTGGCCGTCGACATGGTCGACCGTTCCTCCATTCCGGGAGCCTGATCGTCATGAAGATTGCACTCGACCCCACCCCGTTCCACCACGATCACTCCCTGCTCGAATTGCCGGCCGTGGTCGCGGAACTCGGCTTCGAACACCTGCAGCTCACGCCGCATCGCGACATGATCCCGTTCTTCAACCACCCGAAGGCGGACGACGAACTGGTCCGGCAGTTCCGGAAGGCGTGCAGCGACGCCGGCGTCGGCATCGCGTCGGTGCTGCCGGTGCTGCGGTGGTCCGGCCCGGACGAAGATGCCCGCGAGGCAGCCGTGCGGTACTGGAAGCGCGCCATCCAGATCACCGTCGACCTCGGCGTCAACGTGATGAACACCGAGTTCAGCGGTCGCCCGGAGAAGGCCGAGGAATCGGAGCGCGCCTTCTACCGATCGATGGAGGAACTCGTCCCTATCATCGAGCGTGAGGGAATCGATGTCCGCATCGATCCGCACCCGGACGATTTCGTGGAGAACGGCCTCGACGCCATCCGCATGATCCGCGGCATCAACTCCAAGAACTTCGGACTGGTGTACGTCGCGTGCCACTCGTACCACATGGGTGCGGGCATGCTCGAGATCATGCGCGCGGCCGGCGACATGCTGCGGCTCGTCCACGTCGCGGACACGATGGATCACCATCGCTCGCACGGACTGCGGTACATCACCAATCCTCCCGGCAATGCCGTTCGCGTGCACCAGCACCTGAAGATCGGTGACGGCGACCTGAATTGGGACGAGTTCTTCGGTGGACTGTCCGAACTCGGCTTCTACGACAAACCCGACACCGTCATGGTGTCCAGCGTCTTCGCCGAGGACGAGAACGCGCACGACGTCTCCCGCTACCAACTGAAGACCATGAAGGATTACATCGCGCGCACGCGGTGAAAGGACAACACATGAGCACCAACATCACTCGCGAGATCGCCCACTGGTCCGACGGTAAGGGCTTCGCCGGCACCAGCGGCAACACCGCACCCGTCACCAACCCCGCCACCGGCGCCGTCACCGGCCAGGTCGCGTTGGCCAGCGTCGAGGACGCCCGCGTCGTCATCGACGCCGCCGCCGCCGCGTTCCCCGCCTGGCGCGACACCTCCCTCGCCAAGCGTTCCGCCGTCGTCTTCAAGTTCCGGGAACTGCTCAACGAGCGCAAGGGCGAGTTGGCGGAGATTATCACCGCCGAGCACGGCAAGGTCGTCTCCGACGCCCTCGGTGAAGTCTCCCGCGGCCAGGAGGTCGTCGAATTCGCCTGCGGCATGCCCCACCTGCTCAAGGGCGGCATGACCGAAAACGCCTCCACCAACGTCGACGTCTCCTCCATCCGCCAGCCCATCGGCCCCGTCGGGATCATCTCCCCGTTCAACTTCCCCGCCATGGTCCCGATGTGGTTCTTCCCCATCGCCATCGCCGCCGGCAACACCGTCGTCCTCAAGCCCTCCGAGAAGGACCCCACCGCCGCCATCTGGATGGCCGAACTCTGGGCCGAAGCCGGACTCCCCGCCGGAGTTTTCAACGTCCTCCAAGGCGACAAGACCGCCGTCGACGAACTGCTCACCCACCCCGCCATCAAGGCCATCAGCTTCGTCGGATCCACCCCGATCGCCCAGTACGTGTACGCCACCGGCACCGCCCACGGCAAACGCGTCCAAGCCCTCGGCGGGGCGAAGAACCACGCCATCGTCCTCCCGGACGCCGACCTCGACCTCGCCGCCGACGCCATGGTCAACGCCGGCTTCGGCTCCGCGGGCGAACGCTGCATGGCCATCAGTGCCCTCGTCGCGGTCGGCGACATCGCCGACGAACTGGTCGCCAAGATCAAGGACCGCACCGACACCCTGAAGATCGGCGACGGCACCAAGGACTCCGACATGGGACCGCTGGTGACCAAGGTGCACCGCGACAAGGTCGCCTCCTACATCGACGCCGGCGAGAAGGACGGTGCCACCATCGTCGTCGACGGCCGGCAGGTGCACCCCAATGGTGGCAAGGACGGGTTCTGGCTCGGACCGACCCTGATCGACCACGTCACCACCGACATGAGTGTGTACACCGACGAAATCTTCGGACCCGTCCTCTCCGTCGTGCGGGTGGACTCGTACGACGAGGCGCTGGAGTTGGTGAACTCCAGCGAATTCGGCAACGGCACCGCCATCTTCACCAACGACGGCGGCGCCGCGCGGCGGTTCCAGAACGAGGTCGAGGTCGGCATGGTCGGCATCAACGTCCCGATCCCCGTCCCGATGGCCTACTACTCCTTCGGGGGGTGGAAGAACTCCCTGTTCGGCGACACCCACGCCCACGGCGCCGAGGGTGTGCACTTCTTCACCCGCGGCAAGGTCGTCACCACCCGCTGGCTCGACCCCAGCCACGGCGGCCTCAACCTCGGATTCCCCCAGAACGCGTAAGTACTTCTTCTCCGCGCCGGACCGTCCGCGGTCCGGCGCGGAGTTCGTTCGATCGAAAGGAACTTCATGAGCGACACCTCTCTCGCCCCGCGCCATCGGGTCGTGGTCATCGGATCGGGATTCGGCGGTCTCTTCGCCACCAAGGCCCTGAAACGGTCGGACGTCGATGTCACTCTGATCGATCGCACGACGCATCACCTGTTCCAGCCGTTGCTGTACCAGGTGGCGACGGGAATCCTGTCGGAGGGCGAGATCGCCCCCGCGACCCGGCTCGTCCTCGAAGACCAGCAGAACGCGTCCGTCCTGATCGGCGGGGTCGAGAAGATCGATGTCGCCGACCGGACCGTCACGTCGACGCACCGCGGCCGCACCACCGTCACCGAGTACGACAGCCTCGTCGTCTCGGCCGGCGCCCGCCAATCCTATTTCGGCAACGATCATTTCGCCGAGCACGCGCCCGGCATGAAGACGATCGACGACGCCCTCGAGCTGCGCGGCCGCATCCTGGGCGCGTTCGAAAGCGCCGAGGTGAGCACCGACCCCGCCGAGCGGGCACGACTCCTGACGTTCGTCGTGGTCGGGGCAGGCCCCACCGGAGTCGAGATGGCGGGTGAGATCGCCCAGCTCGCGCACCGCACGCTCGCCGGCGCCTACCGCACCATCGATCCCCGCGACGCGCGCATCATCCTGCTCGACGCTGCGCCCACCGTGCTCCCGCCCTTCGACGAGAAACTGCGCCGCGCTGCCGCGGACACGCTGGGCGAACTCGGAGTAGAGATCCAGCTCGGCGCGATGGTGACCGACGTCGACGACGACGGACTCACCGTCCGCGACCAGGACGGCGTCGAGCGGCGGATCGAGGCCGCCTGCAAGATCTGGTCCGCCGGTGTCGCCGCCAGCCCGCTGGGCCGGCAACTGGCCGAGCAGACCGGTGCCGACACCGACCGCGCCGGACGCGTCCTCGTCGAACCCGACCTGACGCTGCCCGGCCACAGCAACGTGTTCGTCGTGGGCGACATGATGAACCGGGACGGGCTTCCCGGCGTCGCGCAGGTCGCGATCCAGGGCGGCCGTTACGCCGCATCACTGATCGCCGCGGAGGTGCACGCCCACCGGAAGGGTCGTGACAAGCCCGAACGCACCCCGTTCAAGTACACGGACAAGGGCAGCATGGCCATGATCTCCCGCTTCCACGCGGTCGCGAAGGTAGGCCGCCTGCAATTGACCGGGCTGCTCGCGTGGCTGCTGTGGCTCCTGATCCACCTGGTCTACATCGTCGGATTCAAGAGCCGGCTCGCCACCGCCATGTCCTGGACCTGGTCGTTCCTCGGCCGGACGCGGGGGCACCTCACCGTCACGGAACAGCAAGTGGTCGCGAGAACCGCCATCAACCGGCTCGATGCCTGGGAGGATTCCCAGGCGGTACCCGAGGCGGCGACGGCCTCGGCACGGTGAGTACCGTCGGCTCCGTGCATGTTTCCGCTCTCACCGTCGGTATCGACGTCGGTGGTACCAGTATCCGGGCCTGCGTCGTCGACGACACCGGCGAGGTACTCGACTCCGTCCAGGCGCCCACCCCGCAGTCGGCGAAGGCCCTCGAGGATGCGCTCGACCGCGCCGTCCGTGAACTCGCGTCCCGGCACGAGATCGCCGCGGTCGGGCTCGCCGTCGCCGGATTCATCACCCCCGACCTCACCACCGTGCGCTTCGCCCCGCATCTGCCGTGGAAGAACGTGCCGGTGGCCAACGACCTCAGCGACCGGCTCGGACTGCCGGTGGTTCTCGAACACGACGCCAACGCGGCGGCGTGGGCGGAACACCGGTTCGGCGCTGCCGCCGGTGGCCGCAATGTCGTGATGGTCGCGATCGGCACCGGCATCGGCGCGGCGCTACTCATCGACGGCACGCTCTACCGGGGCAGCCACGGCGTCGCTCCCGAACTGGGCCACCTCCAGGTGGTCCCGGGCGGCAGGCCGTGCGCCTGCGGCAAACGCGGGTGCTGGGAACGGTATTGCAGCGGAACCGCTCTCGTCGACACCGCGATCGAACTGCTCGCCGCCGACCCGACCAGTTCGACGATCCTCGCACGCGAGGTGGCGAGCGACCCGGGATCGCTCACCGGTCGTCGTATCGCCAGCGCAGCGCGAGACGGCGACCCGCTCGCCATCCGCACGATGGAGGAATTCGCGCGCTGGCTGGGCGTCGGACTCTCCATGGTCGGTGACGTCTACGACCCCGATCTCGTCGTCATCGCCGGCGGGGTCAGCGGTTCGGCTCCCCTCTTCCTCGACCACGCCCGCGACGTCTACGCCTCCCTCTCGACCGGTTCCGGGCACCGCCCCCTCGCCCGCATTCGCGAAACCCAACTCGGCGAATCCGCACAGCGAATCGGGGCCGCAACACTCGCGAGGCACTCCTCGCCCGTGCGTGGTTGAGGAGTCTCTGGACTGGTGTCGTACCAAAGGGCAACTTGAACACATTTCCATCGCCCTCCGATCTCCCAACGTCTGCGCGGAAGGATCGAGTGGCCATCCGCATCGTCGAGTTTCTTCCGGACTCGCAGCACCGGCTCGCCGCACCGCCGACGTTCGGGCCGAGAATTAGTGAGAGGGGGGTGGAGCGCCGGTGAGCCCGTCGGCGCCCTAGTACTACAGTCGCGTTTAGGGCAGGTGCCCTCGGGCTCGATAGTGGGATTGCCGGGCTCGGTGTTGATGGCGGCGACGCCAGTGGGAGCGG